>CAZRGU010000114.1:7761-10762 GCA_964599705.1 uncultured Ectothiorhodospiraceae bacterium
CCGGGCCGCCTCGACCGGCGCGCTGCCCGGCGGGCGCCACGGCCGGCGCCCGCGGGCGCGCAAGGCGCTCGAGCGCGTGATCGTCGCCGCCCTGTGGCTGAGCTCGCTGGTCGCGGTGATCACCACGGCCGGCATCGTCGGCTCGGTGCTCCTCGAGGCGCTGCGCTTCTTCGAGCGGGTCTCCCCCGGCGATTTCCTGCTCGGCCTCGAGTGGAGCCCGCAGACCGCGCTGCGCGCCGACCAGGTCGGATCCTCGGGCGCCTTCGGGGCCGTGCCCCTGTTTGCCGGCACGCTGATGATCTCGGCCGTGGCGCTGGCGGTGGCCGCCCCGCTCGGGCTGCTCTCGGCCATCCACCTGGCCGAGTATGCCGGCCCGCGCAGCCGCGCGCTGCTCAAGCCCGCCCTCGAGCTGCTCGCCGGTATTCCAACGGTGGTCTACGGCTTCTTCGCGGCACTGGTGGCCGCCCCCTGGCTGCGCGACGCCGGCACCGTGCTCGGGGTGCGGGTCTCCTCGGAGAGCGCCCTGGCCGCCGGCGCGGTGATGGGGATGATGCTGATCCCGTTCGTCTCCTCGCTCACCGACGACATCCTCGGCGCCGTGCCGCGCTCGCTCCGCGACGCCTCGCTGGCGCTCGGCGCGACCCGCGCCGAGACCGTCGTCCGGGTGATGCTGCCGGCCGCCGTGCCGGGAATCGCGGGCGGTCTGCTGCTCGCCGCCTCGCGGGCCATCGGCGAGACCATGATCGTGGTGATGGCCGCGGGGATGGGTGCGCGGCTGACCGCCAACCCGCTCGAGTCGATGACCACGGTCACCGTGCAGATCGTCGCGCTGCTGGTCGGCGACCAGGAGTTCGACAGCCCCAAGACCCTGGCCGCCTTCGCCCTCGGACTGACCCTGTTCGCAACCACCCTGCTGCTCAACGTCGTGGCCCTGGCCATCGTGCGCCGCTACCGGGAGCGCTACGCGTGAGCCGGGGCGCGGCGACCCGCTCGGGCGCCGCGCGGGTGCGCGCCGGGCTCGCCCGGCGCCGCCGCGCCGAGCGGCGCCTGCGCCGTGGCGCCTGGCTCGCGGTGGCCCTCGCCCTCGCGCTGCTCGCCACCCTGCTCGCCACCGTCGCCGCACGCGGCGCCGGCGCCCTGCGCCAGACCTTCATCGCCCTCGACGTGCCTCTCGAGCCCGCCCTGCTGGGGCTGCCCGAGGGCGGCCCGCGTGCCTCTGCACCGTGCAGCCGGCCCGGGCAACCGCGCGCCGCGGCCCTCGCCTCGCGCGCCGGTACCCGATGCGGGCTGGCCGCTGGCGACTGGCAGGGCGCGGTCAAGGTGGCCCTGCGCGCCCGCTTCCCGGAGGTGCGGGGGCGCGGTGAGCGGCGCCGCCTCTATCGGCTGGTGAGCACCGGGGCCGGCGACTGGGTGCGCGCCCAGGTCGCCGCCGAACCGGCCCTGCTCGGCACCACGGCGCGCATCTGGGTGCCGGCCGACGACGACGTCGACATGCTGATCAAGGGCGAGCTGCCCGGCGGGCTGCCGGCCGGGCGCCGGCGTCTCGATGACCGCCAGCTCGCCTGGATCGAGGCGTTGCGCGCCGCCGGGCAGGTCCGGCTGCGCTTCAACCGGGCGCTGTTCGGCGCCGGGGACTCGCGCGAGCCCGAACTCGCCGGGATCCGCGGGGCCCTGGTCGGCTCGCTGTACATGCTCGCCGTGACCTTCGCCCTGGCCTTTCCGCTCGGGCTCGGCGCGGCCATCTACCTCGAGGAGCTCGCGCCCCGCAACCGGCTCACCGACCTCGTCGAGATCAACATCAACAACCTTGCCGCGGTGCCCTCGATCGTGTTCGGTCTGCTCGGACTGGCGCTGCTGCTCGGGGTCATCGGCCTGCCCCGCTCCTCGCCGCTGGTCGGAGGCATGGTGCTCAGCCTGATGACCCTGCCCACGGTCATCATCGCCGCGCGCGCCGCGCTCCAGGCCGTGCCGGGCTCGGTGCGCGAGGCGGCGCTGGCGCTCGGGGCCTCGCCGGTGCAGGCGGTCTTCCACCAGGTCCTGCCCCTGGCGATGCCCGGGGTGCTGACCGGGACGATCATCGGCATGGCCCAGGCGCTCGGTGAGACCGCGCCGCTGCTGCTCATCGGGATGGTGGCCTTCGTGGCCGACGTGCCCGGCGGAGTGCTCGACCCGGCGACCGCCCTTCCGGTGCAGATCTATCTCTGGTCCGGGAGCCCCGAGCGGGCCTTCGCCGAGCGCACCGCCGCGGCGATCCTGGTGCTGCTCGCCGTTCTCCTCGCCCTGAACGCGACCGCCATCGCGCTGCGCCGCCGCTTCGAGCGGCGCTGGTAGTAGCCGACCCGAGGTACAGCGGATGAACGCCGACCCCGTCACCCTCCTGTCCGGCGAGATCGAGACCGTGGGCCGGGCACGGCCGGGCGCCGGGGGCGCCGGCCGTGACCAGCCCGAGGTCGCCGAGCCGCGGATCCGGACCCACCGGCTGAGCGTGCACTACGGGGCCAAGCTGGCCATCGACGAGGTCAGCCTCGCGATCGGGCGCCACGAGGTGCTGGCCATGATCGGCCCCTCGGGCTGCGGCAAGTCGACCCTGCTGCGGTGTCTCAACCGCATGAACGACACCATCGAAGGCGCCCGGGTGAGCGGGGTCGTCGAGCTCGACGGGGTCGATATCTACGGCACCGCGATCGACGTGGTCGAGCTGCGCGCGCGGGTCGGGATGGTCTTCCAGAAACCCAACCCGTTCCCCAAGTCGATCTTCGACAACGTCGCCTACGGGCCCCGCATCCACCGGCTGGTGACCGGCCGTGGTGAGCTTGGCGAGATCGTGGAACGCAGCCTGCGCCGCGCGGGGCTGTGGGACGAGGTCAAGGATCGCCTGCGCGAGGCCGCCACCGGGCTCTCCGGAGGCCAGCAGCAGCGCCTGTGCATCGCCCGCGCGATCGCGGTCGAGCCGGAGGTGATCCTGATGGACGAGCCGTGCTCGGCGCTCGACCCGATCGCC
>CAZRGU010000115.1:0-10636 GCA_964599705.1 uncultured Ectothiorhodospiraceae bacterium
GCTCAGCGCCCCATCGGCAGCTCGCGGCGCACCCGGGCGATGCGCTCGCGCTCGATCTCGGCGAACAGCACGCAGGGGCGGTCGGGGGCCAGCGCCACCACCTCGCCCCACGGGTCGACGACCATCGAGTGGCCCCAGGAGCGGTAGCGGGGGTTGTGCTGCCCGACCTGGGCGGGGGCCAGCACGTAGCACTGGCTCTCGATGGCGCGGGCGCGCAGCAGCACCTCCCAGTGCGCCGCCCCGGTCGGGGCGGTGAAATTGGAGGGCACGAAGAGGAGCTCCGCGCCGCGCCGGCGCAGATCCACGTAGAGCTCGGCGAAGCGCAGGTCGAAGCAGATGGTCAGGCCGGCGGCCCCGAGCGGGGTCGCCACCACCGGCGGCGGCTCCTCGCCCGGGGCGATGGTGTCGCTCTCGCGGATCGTCAGGTGTGGCAGCTCGACGTCGAAGAGCTTGAGCTTGCGGTAGCGGGCCAGCAGCTCGCCGTCGGCGCCGATCAGCAGCGAGGTGTTGTGGACCCGGCCGGGGTCGCCGGGGATGCGCTCGTGGAGGCTGCCGAGCAGCAGCGCCATGCGGTGGCGGCGGGCCTGGGTGCGGAAGCGCCCGACCAGCGGCCCGTCGAGCGGCACCGCGGCGGCCAGCTTGCCGCGCCGCCCGCCGAGGTAGAGGAAGACCTCGGGGAAGGCGAGCAGCTCCGCCCCACCGGCGGCGGCCTCCTCGATCATCGCCTCGGCCACCGCGAGGTTCGCCTCGAGGTCATCGCCGCTGGTCATCTGGGCGAGCGCGATGCGCGCGGTCGACAGCTCGGTCACCGGCAGGCCTCCCCGATCAGCGCAGCCGCGCCTCGGGCAGCAGCCCCCTGGGGCTGAAGCGCAGCACCACCAGCAGCAGCACGCCCATGAAGATCATGCGCATGTGCGCCGCGCCCTCGAGGAGGTGGGCGCGCAGCGCGCTGTCCTCGGCGAGCACCGCGGTCAGCACGTCCATCAGCCAGCGCCCGGCCGGCTCGGCCTCGACCCAGATGAACCAGACCAGGAAGCCGCCCAGCACCGCCCCCCAGTTGTTGCCCGAGCCGCCGACGATCACCATCACCCAGATGAGAAAGGTGAAGCGCAGCGGGTTGTAGCTGCCCGGGGTGAACTGGCCGTCGAGGGTGGTGAGCATCGCCCCGGCGATGCCGATCACGGCCGAGCCGAGGATGAAGACCTGGAGGTGGCGGGCGGTGACGTCCTTGCCCATGGCGCGCGCGGCCCGTTCGTTGTCGCGGATGGCGCGCATCATCCGCCCCCAGGGCGAGCGCAGGGCACGCTCGCTGAGCCACAGGACCAGCCCCAGAACGAGGGCGAAGAGCAGCGCGTAGCCGCCCTTGACGAACAGCCCCGAGGCGCTGGTCACCGCTGCGCGCAGCGCCTCGGCGCGCTCGTCCGCGGCGAGCGCCTCGAGGCCCGGGCGATGCAGCCAGGCAACCAGGTCGACGAACCAGGGGCTGGCCTGCAGGTCGACCTCGTAGGGCAGCGGGCGGGCCAGGCCGGTGACATTCTTGACCCCGCGGGTCAGCCAGTCCTCGTTCTTGAGGATCGCGATGACGATCTCCGAGATCCCGAGGGTGGCGATGGCCAGGTAGTCGGAGCGCAGGCCGAGGGCGACCCGCCCGACGATCCAGGCCGCCCCGGCGGCGAGCAGCCCGCCGAGCGGCCAGGCGAGCAGCACCGGCAGGCCGAGCCCGCCCAGGTAGCCGGTCTTGGCCGGCTCGACGGCCTCGATGGCCACCACCGCCGGCTCGAAGAAGGCTCGCGCCAGAAGGTAGGCGAGCAGCGCCACGGCGGTGACGGCCAGCGCCCGGCGCCGGCCCCTGGGCATCTGTCGGCGCACCACCACGATCAGCGCCACCCCGGCCGCGATGGCCAGCGCGGCGCCGGCCAGCCCCGCGCCCCCGGCCTGCCAGGCGGCGGCCACCGGGGGGCGCGAGACCAGCACCACGGCCAGCCCGCCGAGCGCCGCGAAGCCCATCACCCCGGCGTTGAACAGCCCCGCGTAGCCCCACTGGATGTTCAGCCCGAGGGCCATCAGCGCCGAGATCAGGCCCATGTCGAGCAGCGCCAGGCTCACCGCCCAGGACTGCAGGAAGCCGACCCCGGCGATCAGCGCGGCCATCACCGCGAAGCAGATGAG
Organism: uncultured Ectothiorhodospiraceae bacterium; assembly: GCA_964599705.1. Taxonomy (GTDB): domain Bacteria; phylum Pseudomonadota; class Gammaproteobacteria; order HK1; family HK1; genus CAZRGU01. The sequence continues at coordinate 2,170 of CAZRGU010000115.1, forward strand.
CGCCCCCCGCACCCCGCTCACGTCACCACCCTCCCGCGGAAGATCCCGGTCGGGCGCACCAGCAGCACCACCACCAGGATCACGAACGAGACCGCGAACTTGTAGTCGGTGGAGAGGAGCTGGACCAGGCTGTCGGGCTGCCAGCCCTCGGGGAGCAGGTAGCCGAGAAACTTCTTGTAGGCGTAGGTCACGGTGATCTCGGAGAACGCGATCACGTAGCCGCCGGCGATCGCGCCGAGCGGCTGGCCGAGCCCGCCGACGATCGCGGCCGCGAAGATCGGCAGCAGGAGCTGGAAGTAGGTGAACGGCTTGAAGCTCTTGTCGAGGCCGTAGAGCACCCCGGCGACGGTGGCGAGCGTGGCCGCGATCACCCAGGTCACCATCACCACCCGGCCCGGATCGATCCCCGAGAGCAGGGCCAGGTCCTCGTTGTCGGCGAAGGCGCGCATCGCCTTGCCGGTGCGGGTGCGCTGCAGGAACCAGAACAGCGCGGCGACCACCAGCACCGCCAGCACCACGGTCAGGGCCTGGGTGAGCCGGATCGAGAGCCCCTCGTCGAGCCCGGTGAGCTGGCGGAAGGTGCGCGCCTTGATCAGGAAGCGCTGCCCGTCGGCGAAGCGCTGATCGCCCGGGCCGATGATCAGCCGCACCACCCCGTTGAGCACGAACATCACCCCCACCGAGGCGATCACCATGACCACCGGCGGGCTGCGCCGCTCGCGGTAGAAGCGGAACACCGCCCGGTCGAGGGCCAGGCAGAGCAGCGCCGTGGCCGCGATCCCGGCCGGCAACGCCAGCAGCGCGGTGGGCAGCGGCCCGAGCCCGATGCCGGCATCCTGCAGCGCCCAGGTGGCGAGCACCGTGACCATGGTGCCGAAGGCCATCAGGTCGCCGTGGGCGAAGTTGGCGAAGCGCAGGATCCCGAAGATCAGGGTCACGCCGAGCGCGCCCAGGGCGAGCTGCGAGCCGTAGGCGAGCCCCGGGACGAGCACGAAGTTGGCGAGCAGCACCAGGGCGTCGAGCAGCTCGGTCACGGCCGCGCGCCTAGCCGCCCAGGAACGAGCGGCGCACCTCGGGGTTGGCGAGCAGCGCCTCGCCGCTGTCGGTGAAGCGGTTGCGCCCGGTGACCAGCACGAAGCCGCGGTCGGCGATCGCCAGCGCCTGGCGGGCGTTCTGCTCGACCATCAGGATCGCCAGCCCGGTGCGGGCGATCTCGAGGATCCGGTCGAACAGCTCGTCCATCACCCGCGGCGAGACCCCGGCGGTCGGCTCGTCGAGCATCAGCACCGAGGGCTCGGTCATCAGCGCGCGGCCCACCGCGACCTGCTGGCGCTGCCCCCCGGAGAGCTCGCCGGCCGGCTGGCGGCGCTTGGCGGCGAGCGCCGGGAACAGCGTGTAGACCCGCTCGAGGCTCTCGGCGAGGTCGTCGCGGCGCAGGAAGGCGCCCATCTCGAGGTTCTCCTCGACGGTCAGGCTGGGGAAGACGTTGCGGGTCTGGGGCACGAAGGCCAGGCCGCGCTCGACGCGCTGCTGGGGGCTCAAGGCGGTGATGTCGTCCCCGGCGTGCAGCACCCGGCCCTCGTGCAGCGCCAGCATCCCGAGCAGCGCCTTCATCGCGGTCGACTTGCCGGCCCCGTTGGGGCCGACCACCACCGCGATCTCGCCGCGCTCGACCTCGATGGTGCAGCCGCGCAGGATGTCGGCGCCGCCGTAGCCGCAGGTCATGCGCTCGCCGATCAGGTAGCTCACCGGCCGCCACCGCCGGCCCGGCGAGGCCGCTGCTTGAGCCCGGTGCCGAGGTAGGCCTCGATGACCTGCTCGTTGGCCTGGACCTCGGCGGCGCTGCCCTCGGCGAGCACCGCCCCCTCGGCCATGCAGATCACCGGGTCGCAGAGCCGGGCGATGAACTCCATGTCGTGCTCGATCATGAAGAAGGTGTAGCCGCGCTCGCGGTTGAGGCGCAGGATGGCATCGCCGATGCGCCGCAGCAGGGTGCGGTTGACCCCGGCGCCGACCTCGTCGAGGAGCACCACCCGGGCCTCGACCATCATCGTGCGGCCGAGCTCGAGGAGCTTCTTCTGGCCGCCGGAGAGCTCGCCGGCCGGGGCGTCGGCCACCGCCCCGAGATCGAGGAACTCGATGACCTCCTCGGCGCGGCGGGCGAGCTCGCGCTCCTCGCGGCGCACCCGCCCGGGGCGCAGCCAGGCCCCGAGCAGGCGCTCGCCGCACTGCCCCCCGGGCACGGCCATCAGGTTCTGGCGCACGGTCAGGGTGGCGAACTCGTGGGCGACCTGGAAGGTGCGCAGCAGCCCGCGGGCGAACAGCTCGTGGGGGGCGAGGCCGGTGATCTCCTCCTCGCCGAGCCAGACCCGCCCGGCGCTCGGCGCCAGATCCCCGGCGATGATGTCGAACAGGGTGGTCTTGCCGGCACCGTTGGGGCCGATCAGGCCGGTGATCGAGCCGCGCTCAACGGCCAGCGTGGCCCCGTCGACCGCGTGGATCCCGCCGTAGCGCTTGTGGAGGTCCTCGACCCGGATCATGGCGGGCGCGGGCCGGGGGGGCTGCCCCCCGGCCCGTCGCTGGCGCTCGCGGCTCAGTGGATCTTGACGATCACGAACTTGCCGCCGCGCACCTCCATCTCGCGGTACGCCCCGGCGGTGTCGCCGGCCTCGGTGAACTCGACGTCGGTCGCGCCGCGGTAGTCGATGTCGCCGCCGGAGGCGAGGATCTCGAGGCCCTTGGCGAGCTCGCCGGGCAGGATCGGGGTGCCCGGGGCGTTGGCCACCTTGAGCATGTTGGCCTTGATCGCCGCCCCGTCGGTCGAGCCCGCGGCCTGCATGGCCAGCGCGATCAGCGCCGCCGCGTCGTAGGACTCGCCTCGGAACGGCCCGCCGCTGGCGTCGATGCCGGCCTTCTTGGCGATCTCGGCGAAGCGCGCCGCGCCCTCCGAGCCGCTGCCCGGCGCGGTCCCGAACGAGCCCTCGAGGTCCTTGCCGATGGCATCGACCAGCGACTGGCCGATCATCCCGTCGGCGAACACGAAGCGCTCGAAGGCACCGCTGTCGAGGGCGGCGCGCACGATCCCCTTGCCGCCCTGGTCGAGGTAGCCGAAGACCACCAGGTCATCGGCCCCGGAGGCGGCCAGCGCCCCGACCTCGGCCGAGTAGTCGGCCTTGCCGTCCTCGTGGGCGGCGACCATCTGGATCTTGCCGCCGAGCTTCTTGAAGGCCTCACCGAACGAGTTGGCGAGCCCCTTGCCGTAGTCGTTGTTGGTGTAGGTGACGGCGACGTTGCGCACCCCGCGAGCGATGGTGATCTCGGCGAGCACCTGGCCCTGGCGGGCATCGGAGGGCGCGGTGCGGAAGAAGTAGCCGTTGTCGGCGATCGTGGTCAGGGCCGGCGAGGTCGCCGAGGGCGAGACCATCACGATCCCGTTGGGCACCGCGACGTTGTTGACCACCGCGGTGGTCACCCCCGAGCAGTCGGCGCCGTAGATGGCGGCCACCTTCTCGGCGGTGACCAGGCGCTCGGCCGCGGCGGTCGCCGCGGCGGCATCCACGCAGGTCGAGTCGGCGCGCACCGGAACCAGCTTCTTGCCGCCGAGCAGCTTGCCGGAGTCCGAGATCTCCTTCATCGCCAGCTCGGCCGAGGCGGCCATGTCCGGGGTCAGCGACTCGATCGGCCCGGTGAAGCCGAGCAGCACGCCGATCTTGATCTCCTCGCCCGCCTGGGCGGGGCCGCTCAGCGTGGCGGCCAGCGCCGCCGAGACGATCCACATCCTCTTGCTCATGGCAGTCCCCTCTTGCTCCTACCGGTTGTTCTAGCCCGCATCTCTCACCGATCCACGGCTGCGGCCGTGTCGGCCACGCCTTCGCCGCCTTCCGGTCCGTGCGCCCCGGCAGCGGGGCGTCCCGGCGTCCTCGCTTCGCGCAGCGGTGAGATAGCCCCTCGATTCTCGCAGAGCACGGCTGCAAGGGGTAGCCGGGGGGGGGAGCGCCACCCCCACCCGGCCGGCGCGAGCCCGCGGCTCAGGACGCCTCCGGCGCGACCCCCGCCTTGTGCAGGAGCCGCTCCCAGCCGGCGTCGACCTCGGCCTGGATCTCGGCGAGGTGCTCCTCGCCGAGGTCGCGGTAGCGGCGCTGGATGCGCAGGTAGTCGGCGACCGGACGATCCTTGCGGCTGTGGTTGAGAGTGTAGCGGGTACCGCCCTCGACCTCGTAGAGCGGGAAGAAGCCGCTCTCGACGGCCAGGCGTGCCGCCCCGATGCCGAGGTCGTCGGCCACCCCCCAGCCGTCGAGGCACGGGCAGAGCACGGTGAGCACCCGGGTCCCGGAGATCGCCTTGGCCTTCTCGACCTTGCGGGCCAGGTCGGCGAGGAAGCCGGGGGTGGCGGTAGCCGCGTAGGGCACCTCGTGGGCGGCCATGATCTCGGTGAGGTTCTTCTTCTTGGTGAGCTTGCCGGCCGGGGTCGATCCGGTCGCCGCGTAGCGCGGCGTCGAGGAGCTCTTCTGGGCCCCGGTGTTCATGTAGCCCTCGTTGTCGAGGCACACGTAGAGGATGTTCTCGTTGCGCTCGGCTGCCGAGGACAGGGCCTGGAAGCCGATGTCGTAGGTGCCGCCGTCGCCGGCGAGCACCAGCACCGTGGTGTCGCGCGCGCCGCGCATGTCGAGGGCGCGGCGGATGCCGCTCGCCGAGGCGGCGCTCGACTCCAGGGTGGTCTGGTAGACCGGGATCCGCATCGAGCTGAACGGCTGCAGCCCGCACATCACCGCCGCGCACGAGGGCGGCACCACGGCCACCGTGTCCGGGCCCAGGATGTTGAGGATGTGGCGGATCGAGAGCGCCTCCACGCAGCCCGGGCAGGCGGCGTGCCCGGAGCGGAAGATCTCCTGCTCGGCGATGCCGAGCGCGTCGTTCAGCTCACCCATTGCGACTCGTCCTCCGGACCCGCCGAGGCGACCCGATCGAGGAGCGCCTCGATGCCGGCCGGCGACACGTTGACGCCCCCGACCCCGGCCAGGAAGCCGTGCACCCGCGGCGCCGGATCGAGGCCGTAGAGCGCACCCCTCACCTCCTGGTGCAGCACCCCGCCGCAGCCCGGCGAGAAGTCGCGGTCCAGCACCACCACGTCGCGCACCGCGGCGAGCGCGGCGCGCAGCGCGGCGAGCGGCAGGGGGCGGAACAGGCGCACCTTGAGCAGCCCCACGGCGCGCCCGCCCTCGCGCATCCGGTCGACGGCCTCGCGCGCCGTGCCGCACAGGCTGCCCATCGCCACCACCACCGCCTCGGCGCCCTCGCAGCGGTAGCCCTCGAGGATCCCGTAGCCGCGCCCGAAGCGCTCCCGCCACTCGCCGTCGGCCTCCTGGGCGGCGGCCACCGCGAGCCGCATCGCCGCGCCGAGGTCCTGGCGGTGGCGGTGGTAGAGGTCCTGCATGACCACGTTGCCGAACGACTCGCCGCGCCCCGGGTCGAGGCGGTGCTCGGGGGCGTAGGCGGGTAGGTAGGCGTCGACGCCGGCCTGCGAGGGGATCGCGACCGGCTCCATGGCGTGCGAGACGTAGAAGGCGTCGTGGTTGACCATCACCGGGAGCATCACCCGCTCGGCGATCCGGAAGGCCTGGACCACGCTGTCGAGCGACTCCTGGGGGCTCTCCGAGTAGAGCTGGATCCAGCCGGTGTCGCGCTGGGCCAGGCTGTCGGTCTGATCCGGCCAGAAGCCCCACGGCGAGCCGATGGTGCGGTTGACGTTGACCATCACGATCGGAGCGCGCGCCCCGCTCGCCCAGTGCAGCAGCTCGTGCATCAGCATCAGCCCCTGCGAGGCGGTGGCGGTGAACACCCGCGCCCCGGTCAGCGAGGCGGCGATGCAGGCGGCCATCGCCGAGTGCTCGGACTCGGGGGTGAGGATCTCGGCGTCGAGCTCGCCGGCGGCATGAAACTCGGTGAGCTTCTCGAGGATCGGGGTCTGCGGGGTGATCGGGTAGCCGGGCAGCACCTGGGGGCGGGCCAGCCGCGCACCCCAGGCCGCGGCGTGGTTGCCGCTGAGCAGGACTCGCAGGTTGGAGTCGCTCATTGCACCTCCTCGCGCATGGTCACCGCCCCGGTCGGGCACTCGCGCACGCACAGCCCGCAGCCCTTGCAGTAGTCGCTCTCGACCGCGTAGCCGCCCTCGACCCGGCGTACCGCCATGTCCGGGCAGTAGTAGAAGCAGTTGTCGCAGAAGATGCAGGTGCCGCAGCTGAAGCAGCGCGCCGCCTCGGCGCGCGCCGCCTCGGCGGCGAGCCCCTGCTGGACCTCGGCGAAGCCGGCCAGCCGCTCGGCGACCGGCCGCGCGCCGGGACGGCAGCGCTCGGCGCGCGGATGGTAGTGGAGGTTGATGTCGGCGAACGGAGTCGCCTCGCCCGCCCCCGCCGCGGCCTCGCCGCGCTCGCCTCGCAGGTAGCGGTCGATGCTCGCCGCGGCACGCTTGCCCTGGCCGAGGGCGTGGCTGACGAAGCGCTCCAGGGTGGTGAGGTCGCCGCCGGCGAAGACCCCCTCGAGGGCGGTCCGCTGGCCGCCGTCGACGGCAACCAGCCGCCCGTCGGGCGCCACCGCGCCCGGCACCTCGCCGAGGTCCGGGTCCTGGCCGATCGAGGAGATCACGGTGTCGGCCTCGACGGTGAACCCGCTCGCCTCGATCGGCTCGACCCGGAACTCGCCGCGCCGCGCACCGGCCTCGAAGCGCACCCGCACGCAGCCGAGCTCGACCCCGCCGCCCGGGAGCGGGCGGGCGCCGCGCAGCATCGCCCCGGCGAGCAGCTCGATGCCCTCCTCGAGGGCCTCGACGACCTCCTCGCGCTGGGCCGGCATCTGGGCCTCGGACTCGAGGGCCAGCACCCGCACCTCGGCGCCGGCGCGCCGGGCGGTGCGCGCGGCGTCGATCGCGGCGCTGCCCCCGCCGATCACCACCACCCGCCGGCCGAGGGGCGCCGCGGGCGCGGCGCGGCTCGCGGCGGCCAGGTAGGCGGCCCCGTCGAGCACCCAGGGGGCGCCGTAGTCGAGCTCGGCCAGGCGCCGGGGGCGGGCCGCGCCGAGCGCCAGGTAGAGCGCATCGAACTCGCCGCGCAGCCGCTCGATCCCGGCCCAGCCCTCGATGCGGGTCGCGGTGCGCACCTCGACCCCGAGGTCGAGTACCCGCTGGATCTCGCCGTCCAGGACCTCGCGGGGGAGCCGGTAGGGGGGGATCCCGTAGCGCAGCAGGCCGCCGAGCTCGGGGGCGGCCTCGAGCAGCGTCACCGCGTGGCCGGCCCAGCGCAGGTGGCAGGCCGCGGCCAGGCCCGAGGGGCCGCCGCCGACCACCGCCACCGCGCCGCGGGTCTTCCCGGGGGCCGCCGGCAGCGCCCAGCCGGCGGCCAGCGCCGCGTCGCCGACGTGGCGCTCCAGCGCGCAGATGGCCAGCGCCTGGTCGTGCTCGCGGCGGTTGCAGGCCGCCTCGCAAGGGTGGTGGCAGACCCGCCCGGTGACCGCCGGGAAGGGGTTGTGGCGCACCAGCGTCTCCCAGGCCGCGCGCGGCTCGCCGAGCTCGAGCTGGCGGATCCAGACCGCCACCTCGCCGCCGACCGGGCAGGCCAGGTGGCACGGCGAGGGGCGGTCGTGGTGGACCGGGAGGGCGCTGCGCCAGGTCCCGGTGTGGAACACCTCGGTGCCCGCGGTGGTCCAGATCGGCGGTGCCTGGGCGCTCATCGGGCCTCCCTCCGCGCCGCCGTGGCGGCCCGCTCGAGGCGGCCGGCGACCTCGTAGCCCTCCCGGCAGGCGGCGACGTTCTCCTCCCTGCGCACCGGTGCCGAGGCGGCCACGGTGGCGGCCAGCGCCTCGATCGGGGGGGCATCGAGGAGGCGTGCGAAGGCCCCGAGCAGCGCCGAGTTGACGATCCGCCCGAGGCCGTTGCGCCGGGCGATGGCCAGCCCATCGACCGGGTGGATGCGCGGGTCAGCGGCGAAGGCCTCGGGCGGGCGGGTCGAGTTGACCACGATCAGGGTCTCGGGCGCGGCGCTGGCGAGCAGCGGCCCGGCGAGCAGGCTGGCATCGAAGCACAGGATCGCGTCCGGGTGCTCGATGTCGCAGCGCAGCCGGATCGGCCGGTCGTCGACGCGGATGAAGGAGCTGACCGGCGTGCCGCGCCGCGCCCCGCCGTAGGTCGCGAAGCTCTGCACCTCGCGACCGACCGCGAAGAAGGCCTCGGCGAGCAGGTTACCGGCGGTCTGCGCGCCCTGCCCGCCGCGCCCCTGGATGATGATCTCGAGCATCCCTCCGCTCCCCTCGCCCGCTCTTCTCACCGCTGCGACCGGCACGGGCATCGCGCGAAGTTGCACCGCGCCGCCCGCGTGGACGTTGATTCAGATCAATTCTCGGCCAGATCGCGGCTCCGCGGATGCGAGTCGCACGCCTGGGATCGGCGGGCGAACCGGGAGAGCGCCCCTCCACGCCG
>CAZRGU010000116.1:0-10631 GCA_964599705.1 uncultured Ectothiorhodospiraceae bacterium
GCGCCCCGCCTGGCGCCCCACTCGGCGCCGAACCCTCGCAGGTCGGCCGTGGGCGGGGCCCGGTGCAGGAGCGGCCCGCTCCACTACAATCGGCGCATGAGCGCCGTCGCCGCCCACCGGCCCGACCTCCACCCGGCCACCCACCGGCTGTGCGTGGCGCCGATGATGGGCCACACCGACCGCCACTTCCGCTACCTGGTGCGCCGCCTGACCCGCCGCACGCTCCTCTACACCGAGATGATCCCGGCCGCAGCGCTGGCCCGTGGCGAGCCCGAGCGGCTGCTCGCCCACCACCCCGACGAGCACCCGCTCGCCCTCCAGGTCGGGGGCGGCGAACCCGAGCGGCTCGCCACCTGCGCGCGGCTCGCCGCCGAGCACGGCTTCGTCGAGGTCAACCTCAACTGCGGCTGCCCCAGCGAGCGGGTTGCCGCGGGACGCTTCGGGGCCTGGCTGATGCGCGATCCGGGACGGGTCGCCGAGTGCGTGGCGGCGCTGCGCGGGGCGCTGCCGGTGACCGTCAAGTGCCGCCTCGGGGTCGACGAGCTCGACCGCTACCGGGACCTGGCGCGCTTCGTCGCGGTGGTCGCCGCGGCCGGCTGCCGCACCTTCATCGTGCATGCCCGCAAGGCCTGGCTGCGCGGGGTCAGCCCGCGGCGCAACCGCGCCCTGCCGCCGCTGCGCCCGCAGTGGGTGGCGCGGCTCAAGCGCGAGCGTCCCGACCTCGAGCTGGTCAGCAACGGCGGGGTGACCGGCCTCGACGAGGCGCTGGCGCGGCTCGGCGGGGTCGACGGGGTGATGATCGGCCGGGCCGCCTACCGCGACCCCTACCTGCTCGCCGAGGCCGACCGGCGGGTCTTCGGGGAACCCGGGACGGCGCCCGGCCGTGCCCAGGTGGTCGCGGCGATGCTCGGCTATCTCGAGCGCGAGAGCGCCGCCGGGACGCCGCCGGGGGCGATCACCCGCCACCTGATGGGCCTCTACGCCGGGCAGCCCGGGGCACGCGCCTGGCGGCGCCTGCTCGGCGAGGCCGCCGGGCGCGACAAGGAGGCCACGGCGTGGCTGCGCGCCGCCCTGGCGCACCTCGAGGGGAAGCGATGAGCGCCGACGAGCGGGTCTGGGTGGTCGACGACCACAACCGCCCGATCGGGGTGGCGAGCCGCGCCCGGATGCGCGCCGAGCGTCTCGGCCACCGGGTCACCTACGTGTTCGTGCACGACGGCGCCGGGCGGGTCTTCGTGCACCTGCGCACCCCGATCAAGGACGTCTACCCGGGCTACTACGATGCCGCGGCCGGCGGCGTGGTGCTGGCCGGCGAGCGCTACGACGAGTCGGCGCGGCGCGAGCTCGCCGAGGAGCTGGGGGTGAGCGGCGTGGCGCTCACCCCGCACCTCGACCTGCGCTACGTCGACGCCGACACCCAGTGCTGGGGACGGGTCTACACCTGCTGCCACCGGGGACCGTTCCGCTTCCAGCCCGAGGAGGTGGTCGACGGGCGCTTCGAGCCGCTGGCCGCGCTGCTCGACGGCACCATCGCCCCGCTCACCCCGGACAGCCTGCTCGCCCTGCGCCGGCTCCTCGAGGAGGCCGGCCCCGGCGTGTTCGGCTAGCCCGCATGTCTCCCCGATGGGCGAAGCGAGGGTGCCGAGACGCTGTCCCGGCCGGAAGCACGGAGCGGAAGGCGGCGAAGGCGTAGCCGGCACCACCTCGAGCCGCCTGCAGCCGTGGTTCGCCGGCCGCGGCCCCTGCTACACTCCGCGGCGATCCAGGCCGCCGGCGGAGGATTCGATGGTCACCGCGATCACGCTCATGCAGTGCGAACGAGACCGCATCAAGGCGGTCGCCGAGCAGCTCGCCGACCAGCCCGGCGTCTCCGAGGTCTACTCGGTCAGCGGCGCCTACGACCTGGTGGCGGTGCTGCGGGTCCCGGACAACGAGGCGCTCGCCGAGCTGGTCACCGGGGCGATGGCCGCCGTCGAGGGGATCGAGCACACCGAGACGATGCTCGCCTTCCGCGCCTACTCGCGCCACGACCTCGAAGAGATGTTCTCGATCGGGCAGTCATGATCTACCGGCTCGGCGAGCGCAGCCCCGAGATCGATCCGAGTGCCTTCGCCGCCCCGAGCGCCGAGCTGATCGGCGCCGTGGGGCTCGGCGCCGAGGCCAGCGTCTGGTTCGGCGCGGTGCTGCGCGGCGACAACGAGCCGATCCGGGTCGGGGCACGGAGCAACGTCCAGGACGGCTCGGTGCTGCACACCGACCCCGGCTTCCCGCTGACCCTCGGTGAGGAGGTCACGGTCGGCCACATGGCGATGCTCCACGGCTGCACCATTGGCGACGGCACCCTGATCGGGATCCAGAGCGTGATCCTCAACGGCGCCGTGATCGGGCGCGGCTGCATCGTCGGTGCCGGCTCGCTGATCCCCGAGGGCAAGCAGTATCCGGACGGTACCCTGCTGCTCGGTCGCCCGGCCCGCGTGGTCCGCGAGCTCGACGAGCGCCAGCGCGCCGAGCTGCGCGAGCTCGCCGGGCACTACGTCGCCAAGTGCCGGCGCTACCGCGCCGAGCTCGCTCCGGCCTGAGCTGCGGGGCCGGCCCGCCGATCCCGCCCGCAAGCCGCGCCGCACCGTGACCGAGCGTCCCTTCAAGCTGCTCCGCAGCGACGGCGAGCTGGCGATCATCGAGCAGCACCTCGGGGCGCTCGGGGTGCCGGTCGAGGTGGTGAGCTGCGCGAGCGGCGACCAGGAGGCGCTGGCCCGCGAGGCGGTGAGCGCCGACTGCATCCTGACCTGCTACGACCGCATTCCCGCCGAGCTGATCGCCGCCGCGCCGCGCCTGCGCGGGGTGGTCAAGTACGGGGTCGGGGTCGACGCGATCGCCATCGAGGCGGCCACCCGCCACGGCGTGCTGGTCGTCAACTGCCCGGACTACGGCTCGGAGACCGTCGCCGACCACGCCTTCGCGTTGCTGCTGGCCCTGGCCCGCCGGATCCCGACCCTCGCCGCCGAGATGCGCCGCCGCTCCTGGCTGTGGCCCGCCCCGGCGCTGCTCGGCACCGATCTCGCCGGCAAGACCCTGGCGCTGCTCGGCATCGGGCGGATCGGCCGGGCCATGGCGCGCCGCGCGCTGGGCTTCGGGATGCGGGTGCGGGCCTGCGACCCGTACCTGGAACGGGCCGCGCTGGCCGGGCTCGCCGTCGAGCTGTGCGCGCTCGACGCCCTGCTCGACGGTGCCGACTTCCTGTCCATCCACTGCGTGCTGACCGCCGAGACCCGGGGCCTGATCGGCGCGGCCGAGCTCGACCGCCTCGCCCCCGGCGCCTACCTGGTCAACGTCTCGCGCGGCGCGATCGTCGATCAGGATGCGCTGATCGCGGCGCTGCGCACCGGGACCCTCGGCGGGGCCGGGCTCGACGTCTACCCCGAGGAGCCCCTCACCCCCGGGCACCCGCTGCTCGGGCTCGACAACGTGGTCCTGACCCCGCACCTGGCCTGGTACACCCGCGAGGCCTTCGCGCGGGTCGAGGCCGAGACCCGCGACAACGTCCGCGATCTCCTCCTCGGCCGGGTTCCGGCGCGGGTCTGCAACCCGGGCGCGATCCCGCGCTGGCGGGAACGCTTCGCCAGCGGCGAGCCCGGCGCATAGCCCACGTCTGCGGCCGTCCTGCCCGGCTCGCCGGCCGCGGCGCCCGCAACCGGGGATCGGCGAGATCGGCGGGCCAGGCCAGCCCCGGATCAGCGCGCCGGCGCCGCCGCCAGGCGCCGCTCGAGGTAGGCGAGCCGCTCCTCCAGCGCCCGGTTGTAGCGACGGTTGGCCTTGGTGGCGGGGCGCGCCCGCCAGGCCGGCGAGCGCGCAGCGAGCGCCTCGGCGAGCTCCCAGCGGTACTCGAAGCGCCGCCCGAGCAGGGCCTCGACGGCCGCCGCCCGCTCGCCGCCGAGCCACTCGCGATCGAGCCCGCGCAACGCCTCGCGGGTGACCTCCATCGGGTGGATCTCGGCGCGCGCCAGGGCCCGGCGCTCGGCGCCGGGGCCGAGGAAGGTGTGCCGCTCGAGGGCCTCGAGGAAGGCCTGCGCGGAGCGGAACTCGCGCCCGACCAGGGCGGTGAGCCAGGGGTGCGGCCCGAGCTCGCGCTCGAGCCCCTCGAGCCCGGCGCGCGAGAGCCGGTAGTGGACCTCGCGGTAGACCGGCTGGTCGAAGACGTTCTGGACCACGAACAGCGAGACGAACGAGAGCAGCGCGGCGAGCAGCGGGGTGGCCAGCCAGCCGAGCGCGATGTGGGCGAGCAGGCGCCAGTCGACGTCGCCCCCGCCGCGCATCAGGGCCAGCCCGACCACCGCCCCGACCACCGCCTGCGAGCTCGACACCGGGACCAGCGGGATGGCCGGCAGGCCGGCGCTGATCAGCAGCTGCTCGAGGCCCTCGGAGGCGAACACGAAGAGCACGATCGAGTGGGCCACCACCACCACCCAGGCGGCCACCGGCGACATCGGCGCGAGCCCCGCGCCGACGGTCAGCATGACCCGCTTCGAGTAGGTGAAGACGCCGAGCGCGATGGCCAGCGCACCGAGCCCGAAGAGCTGCTGCAGCGAGCTCAGCCGCACCCCCCCGGGGAGGGTGAAGTCGGTGAACGGCGAGACCTCGACGAACACCCCCATGACGTTGCCGATGTTGTTGGCCCCCAGGCTGTAGGAGCCGAAGGCCCCGGCCAGCAGCAGCGCCACCCGGGTGTAGGCGTCGAGGCGCAGCAGGTGCAGGCGGGCGCGGGTGAGCAGCGCCCGCACCGCCCGGTAGACCGGCACCGCGATCAGCCCGGCGAGCAGCGGCGAGGCGACCCAGGTGGCGAGGATCCGCCCCAGCGCGCTGGTGTCGGTGACCGAGTCGCTGAACAGGTTCCAGCCGATGATCGCGCCGACGATCGCCTGGGTGGTCGAGACCGGCAGCCCCCACTTGGTCATGGCGTAGACGGTCACCGCGGCGGCCAGCGCGGCCACGAACGACCCCGGGAGGGCATTGACCGAGCCGAGCTGGCCGAGGGTGTGGGCGGCCCCCGCGCCGCTGAGCACGGCGCCGAGGATGACGAACACGCTGCACACCAGCGCCGCGGTCGAGAAGCGCACCATCCGGGTGCCGACCGCGGTGCCGAAGACGTTGGCGGCATCGTTGGCGCCCAGCGACCAGCCGAGCAGCAGGCCGCTGGTCAGAAAGAACAGGATCCCGAGATCCACGCCTCGCCCGCCCCCCGCGCGTGAGGCCCGCTACACGCGCCGCTTGATGGTGTAGATCTGGAGCATGTCGGCCATGTCCTCGGCGGCGTTGGCGAGCTCGTCGATGCGCTCGACGAAGTAGCGCAGGTGAATCTTGCGGGCCAGGGGCAGGCGCGAGGCGAAGATCGCGCGCTGCAGCCGGGTGCCGACCTTGTCGGCCTCGGTCTCGAGGAAGATGGTCTTGGTGCCGTGATCGCGCACCGCCTCGATGTCGCGGAAGAAGGCGCGCGCGGCGAGCACCACCGACTCGACGCAGCTCACCACCACCTCGACCAGCTCGCCGAAGCCGGCCCGGAACTCCTCGGGGATCTCGGGGGCCTGGATCGAGAAGCGGAACAGGTCGCCCTCGTAGACGTTGATCAGGTGGTCCATCCCCTCGAGCAGGCTGAGCACGTCGGCGCGCAGGTCCGGGATCAGGGTCTGGGCGTAGAGCTCGGCCTCGATGCTGCGGCGCAGGTGATCGCCGCGGTGCTCGATGGCGGCGGCCTGCTCGAGGAAGGCGTCGAAGCGCTCGCTGGCCCCCTCCTCGAGGTACAGGCGCATCGCCCGCGAGAAGACCAGCCCGGCCTCGGAGATCTTGTCGAGGAACTCGTCGATCTGGTTCTCGAGCGCCCGAGTGCGCCCGAACAGGTGCTGGCTCGCCTTGCTGAGATACACGGTCCTGCCACCTCGGCTCCCGCGCGCGGCCTCTCGTCGCCTCCCCGCGCGCGCCGTTATTCGTTCAGCGCGACGTCGAAGGCATCGTAGTTGCGAAGACCCCGCGCCGTCGAGAGGCGCGCCGGCGGGTGCGTGCAGATCAACGGCACGCGCCGCTCCGAGAGTCCGCCGTGAGAGCGCAGCGGCCGGTCGAGCCCGCCGAGATCGTGATCGGCGGGGCGGCGCCCGAGCACCGTGCCGGCCTCGGCGAGCACCACCAGGTCGCCGGTCCGATCCGGCGGCAGGGCATAGCGCCGGCAGGCCTCGTCGCGCCCGAGCAGGGCCTCGATCCCGGCCTCGCCGGCCAGCGCCGCGCGCGCCTGCCCCTCGCTCGCCCCCTCGCGGAGATAGACGGTGGCAAACCCGCCGAGCGCCCCGTGGTGGGCCACGTAGGGGTCGGTGATCGGCAGGATCACCTGCGCCCGCCGCGCGCCGAGCGCCGCGTCGAGCCGCTCCTGCAGGTAGAGGACCCGCGGCGCCCCGTGCTCGTCGTGCTTGGCGCTCATGCCGTGATCGGCGGTCACCACCACCCTCGCCCCGAGCGCGGCGAGGCGCGCCAGGTAGCCGTCGAGCATCCGGTAGAAGGCGTTGGCCTCGGGGCTGCCGGGCGGGTGCTTGTGCTGCACGTAGTCGGTGGTCGAGAGGTAGCTGAGATCCGGGCGGCGGGTCTCGAGCAGCCAGCAGCCGGCCGCGAGCACCAGCTCGCTGAGCGCCGCGCTGTACACCGAGGGCAGCCCCATGCCGAGCGCCTCGAGCACCCCGCCGACCCCGTGGCTGGCCGCCCGGGCCTCGTCGGCCCGCTCGGCCGACAGGCAGACGCTGGCGTCGCGGCGCGGCTCGAGGCCATGGCCGAGCAGCCGGCGCAGCTTGTCCTTGGCGGTGACCACCGCGACCCGCGCCCCGGCGGCGGCGAAGGCGGCGAGCAGGGTCGGCGCGCGCAGGAAGCGCGGCTCGTTCATCAGCACCTCCTCGCCGCTGGCCGGGTCGAGGAAGTAGTTGCCGCAGATCCCGTGCACCGCCGGGGCGACCCCGGTCACGATCGACAGGTTGTTGGGGTTGGTGAAGGTCGGCACCACCGCCTCGGCGAGCGGCCACGGGGGCCCGGCGCCGAGCGCGGCCAGCCACGGCATGGCCCCGGCCGCGCAGGCCTCGTCGAGGTAGGCCGGCTCGCAGCCGTCCACGCAGACCACCACCACCGGCCGGCTCGGCCAGCGGTAGCGGCGGCCGTTGACCTCGACGGCGCGGCTCACCGGCGCGCCACCGCCCCGCTCACGGGCGCTCGCCGCGCGCGATCCGGGCCTGGATCTCGTCGATGCAGGGCAGCACCTCGGCAATGGTGTCGACCACGTAGTGGGCCCCGCCCTGGAGCATCCGCCGGTAGGCGCGGGAGCGCTTCTCGGCCTGCTCGGCCTCGGACAGGGCCTGCCACTCCTCGAGGGTCATGCCGACCTCGTTGCCGCTGACCGCCAGCCCGATGGTCCACATCCCGGCATTGAGCCCCTCCTCGACCCCGGGGACGGTGTCGTCGATCTTGATGCAGGCCTGGACCGTCGAGACGCCGAGCTGGATGCAGTTCTGCAGGCACATGTACGGGTAGGGGCGACCGGCGGGCACGTCGGCGGCGCACACCGTGCAGTCCGGGTCATAGCCCTGGGCCTTGGCGTCGGCGAGGTTGATCTCCATCATCTCGCGCAGGTACCCCGAGGTCGAGCCGATCTTGATGCCCCGCGAGCGCAGCTCGGCGATCACCTCGACGGTCCCGGGGATCAGCTTCGAGTAGCTCGACAGGCACTCGAGCTGCAGGGGCACGAAGTCGGCGAACATCGCGTCGACGTCCTCCTCGCCGGGGAGCCGCCCGTGGGTCTCCTGCCAGCGCCGGCGCACCGACTCGATCTCGGTGATGCGCTGGATGTGCACCCGCTTGTGGGCGCCCATCGGCGCGCGCGCCTCCTCGACGCTGATCGGGACCTGGCGGCGCTTGAAGACCTCGACGAAGACCACCGCCGGGGCCATGCAGCCGAAGTCCATGGTGGTCCCCGCCCAGTCGAGGAGCACGGCCTCGACCGGTCCGGTGTAGCGGCGCTGATAGATGAAGCTCATGGGTAGGGGTCCTCTCGTTGCTGGAGTTGCCGGATGAAGATCGTTCGGCGCGGGCTCGCTCAGGCGGCCGCGGGGGCGGTGTCGCGCACCCCCATCTCGGCCAGGGTGGCGCGGATCGCATCGAGCGCGGCGCGCATCTCGGCCTCGCCGAGCCGCCCGATGCAGCCGATCCGGAAGCTGTCGGCCACCGTCAGCTTGCCCGGATAGATCACGAAGCCGCGCTCGCCGAGGGCGTCGTAGAAGCGGGTGAACTCGAAGGCCGGGTCGGCCGGGGTGTGGAAGGTGACGATGATCGGGGCCTGGAGCTCGTCGGGCAGCAGGGTCCGGAAGCCGAGCTCGCGCATCCCGCCGACCAGCACCTCGCAGTTGCGCCGGTAGCGCGCCCCGCGCCCGGCCACCCCGCCCTCGGCCTGGTGCTCGTCGAGGGCCTGGGCGAGCGCGAAGATCACGTGGGTCGGCGGGGTGAAGCGCCACTGGCCGTTGCCCTCCATGGCCCGCCACTGCTCGTAGAGGTCGAGGGAGAGCGAGCCGGCGTTGCCGGCCGCCGCCTCGAGCTCGCCGCGCTCGATGATCGCGAAGCCCATCCCCGGCACCCCCTCGAGGCACTTGTTCGAGGAGGCGACCAGGGCCGCGAAGGGCACCGAGCGGGCCTCGAGCGGAATCGCCCCGAAGGCGCTCATCGCATCCACGATCAGGCGCCGCCCGTGCGCGGCGGTCACCTCGGCGATGCGCTCGATCGGGTTGAGCAGCCCCGAGGTGGTCTCGCAGTGGACCGCCAGCACGTGGCTCAGCCCCGGGTCGGCAGCGAGCGCCTCATCGAGCGCCTGGCAGTCGTTGGGGACGTCCTCGGGGGTCTCGAGGATGCGGTGCTCGCGCCCCGCGTACTCGCAGATCCGCGCCATGCGCCGCCCGTAGGCGCCGTTGACCAGCACCAGCACCCGGGCCTCGCGCGGCACCAGGGTGGTGATGGTGGCCTCGACCGCGAACGTCCCGCTGCCCTGCACCGGCACGCAGACGTGGCTGTCCTCGGCGGCCGCGATCGCCACCAGCCGCTCGCGCACCCGGCGGTTGGTCTCGATGAAGGCCCGATCCCGCGAGCCCCAGTCGTGGAGCATCGCCTCCTTGACGCTCGGCGAGGTGGTCAGCGGGCCGGGGGTGAGCAGCCAGGGGTCGGCCCGCCCGGAAACATGAGCCATGCCATCCTCCACTCGGATTCGGAGAAGGCGGGCAATCTGCCGTCTCGCGCATCATCGGTCAAATCTTTTGTTTCTATATTTCAGATAGAATAGCTCTATATGAATCCGGAGCCGATCGGGACCGCCTCGCGGACCCTTCGCCCGCATATCTCGCCGCTGCGCGAAGCGAGGGCGCCGAGACGCTGTCCCGGCCGCGAGCACGGACCGGAAGGCGGCGAAGGCGTAGCCGACCCTCCGTCGAGCCGCCTGCAGGGAGTCCGTCCCGCCAGGACAGATGAAGCGGTGCCCGCAGCCGTGGATCGGCGAGCAATGCGAGCTGGGGCCCCCGGAGCGATGGGAGGACGGTCATGAATCTTGCCCACCTGCGCGCCTTCCACGCGGTGGCCACCGAGGGCGGCTTCAGCGCCGCGGCCGCCGCCCGCCACGTCAGCCAGCCGACCGTCTCGAGCCAGGTCGCGGCGCTCGAGTCGCGCTACGGGGTGCGGCTGTTCGAGCGCGCCGGCCGGGCGGTGCTGCTCACCGAGACCGGCAGCGCCCTGCTCGAGGTCAGCCGCCGGCTGTTCGCCCTCGAGGAGCAGGCCGAGGAGGTGCTCACCGCGGCCCGCGAGCTGCGCGCCGGCTCCCTGCGGCTGGGCTCGGACGGCCCGCACCACGCCATCCCGCTGCTCGCCCGCTTCATGCGCCGCTTCCCCGGGGTCGAGGTCAGCCTCGAGACCGGCAGCTCGGAGCGGATGCTGCGCGCGCTGTACGGGGCGCGAATCGACTGCGCGCTGATCGCCCGCACCGAGCCCGACCCGCGCCTCTACGCCCTGCCCTACGGCTCGAGCCCGCTGGTGCTGTTCGTGCCGCGCGGCCACCGCTGGGCGCGGCGCGCCGCGATCGCGCTCGCCGAGGTCGCCGGCGAGCGGGTGATCCTGCGCGAGGCGGCCTCGGTGACCCGCCAGGTCTTCGAGCGGGCGCTGGCCGAGAGCGGCATTCGGCCCGCTGCGGTGATGCGCATCGAGAGCCGCGAGGCGGTCCGCGAGGCGGTCGCCGCCGGGCTCGGCATCGGCGTGGTGGCGCGCGCCGAGCTCGACCCCGATCCGCGCCTGCGCGCGGTGCGGATCGCCGATCGCGAGCTCGCCATCACCGAGCACCTGGTGTGCCTCGAGGAGCGGCGCCGGCTGCGGATGGTCGCCGCCTTCCTGGCCCTGGCCGCAGAGGCCCGGGAGCGCCCGTCCTGAGGTGGCTGCCCGGTCCGCGGCCAGGAGGAAGCCACGCACCGAGGCGCGCGCCGGGGCGAGCGCGGAACGAGGGGCCCAACGTCGGGCTCCGCCCGACCGACCGCTCGACCGCCCGACCACCCCACCCGCAGGGCGCTCTCCCGTAGCCCGGGCTC
>CAZRGU010000117.1:0-10573 GCA_964599705.1 uncultured Ectothiorhodospiraceae bacterium
CCCGTATCATCGCCACTCGCGCGCGACACAGGGAGCAGGGCGATGATGTACTGGCGAGAGATCACCGTGGCCTGGGGCGAGAGCGACCCGTTCGGGCTGGTCTACTTTCCGCGCATGCTGGCGTGGTTCAACGACACCGAGCACGAGCTGTTCCGCACGCTGGGCTACCCGGTCGACGCGATGATCCGCGACGATCGCACCACCTTCGTGATGGGCGAGATCCACTTCCGGTTCATCGGCCCGGCCGCCTACGGCGACCGGGTCACCCTGCGCATCGGCCTGGTCGAGATCCGCGAGCGCACCCTGCACTGGCACTGCCGGGCCTGCCTGGCCACCACCCGGGCGCCGGTCACCGAGGGGACCGCGGTGCGGGTCTATGCCCGCATCAACGAGGACGGCACGCTCACCTCGGCGCGGATCCCCGACGAGATGCGCGAGGTGCTGACCTCGGCCGACGTGATGCAGACCCTGAACGGCGGGGAGGCGCAGCGCGAGCAGGCCGGGGCCGCGCCGCAGGGTGCGCCGTGAACGAGCGCGGGTCTCTCCTCCGGGCTCGCCCGGCTCTTCCGCCCGGTCGCGGCGGGCGGGGGGATCAGCGCTCGACGAGCACGTAGCGGGTCTTCATCGACTCGCGCGGCAGGCTGCCGGCGGCCACCCACTCGAAGCGCGGGGTGACCTGGAGCACCTCGCGGCAGCGCTCGCGCAGCTCGGCCTCGAGCGCTGCGCGCTCGCCCGCGCCGAGCCCCGCGGCGGCCTCGATGCGCACCTCGAGCGGCGGCTCGACCCGCGGGCCGGGCGCGCGGAGCACGATCCGGAAGGCGCCGGTGGTGCGCGGGTGGAAGCCGTCGATGACCGCCTTGAGCGCCTGCGGGTAGAGGTTCACGCCCTTGACGATCAGCATGTCGTCGGCCCGCCCGATGATCCGGAAGCGCAGCCCGGGCATCCCGCAGCGGCACGCCCCGGTCTCGATGCGGGCCACGTCGCCGACCGCGTAGCGCAGGAACGGCCCGCCCTCCCAGTCGAGGAAGGTCCACACCATCTCGCCGAGCGCCCCGTCGTCCACCGCGACCGGGGCGCCGCTTTCCGGGTCGCGCAGCTCGAGCAGGCAGTGGTCCTCGGAGACCAGGTGCATGGGGGTCGGCTCGCCGGGCGGCAGGTCGCAGGAGATGGCGTGGAAGGCATGCCCCCCGCCGGTGTGATCGAAGACCCGCGCACCGAAGCCCTCGGCGAGGATGGTGCGGGTCTCGGGGTCGCTGCCGCCGGGCTCCCCGGCGCAGAAGAACCAGCGCAGCCCGAGCTCGCGGGCCGGGCGCCCGGTCAGGCGCGGGCACTCCTCGATCAGGTAGCGCCCGAAGCTCGGGGTGGCGATGATCGCGTCGGGGCGGGTGAGCCGGGCGAAGTCGACCACCCGCCGGGTGCCGCCCTCGACGCCGACCGGGATCACCGCCGCGCCGAGGTGCATGATCCCCTGGCTCAGCGGCAGCCCGCCGGTGAACATGCTCAGGCTCAAGGCCTGGAGCATGCGGTGGCCGGGGCGGATCCCGGCGCGCCAGTACTTGCGGGCGTGCATCTCGTTGACCACCGCGACGTCGTGGCCGGTCAGGGCGTAGAGGGTCGGCTGGCCGGTGGTGCCCGAGGTGGCGTTGATGCGCACGATCGCCTCGTCGGGGGCGCAGGCGAGCAGCGCGTAGGGCGTGCCGTGGCGCTCGAGCGACTCCTCCTGGGCGGCGCGGTGGTCCTCCTTGTCCATCGCCGGGAGCCGGGCGAAGGCATCGAGGTCGGTGATGTCGCCGGGCTCGAGGCCGGCCGCCGCGAAGCGGCGCCGGTGGTAGGGCGAGCGCTCGTAGCAATAACGGATCTGGCGGGTGAGACGCCGCCACTGCAGGGCGCGCAGCGCCTCGCGCCCGAGGCGCTCGACGGGCTCGTTCCAGAGCGCCCCGCGCGCCTCCCCGGCCATCCCCTCAGCGCCCCTCGCAGAGCTCGAGGAGCAACCCGGTGACCGGGTCGGGGGCAAAGAAGGCGACCCGGCCGTGCGCGCCCTCGGTCGGGAAGCCCTCCATCGGCTCGAAGCCGGCCGCGGCGAGCTCGGCGGTGGCCGCCTCGAGGTCGGCGACGCGCACCGAGAGGTGGTTGATGCCGGGCCGATCGCCCATCGTGCGCCGCCCCAGCCCGGGCGCCTCCGAGGTGTACTCGATGAGCTCGATGGCGAGGTTGGCCGCGTCCAGGCGGGCGACCCGCAGCCCGGCGGCGGGCAGTTCGCGGATCTCGGCCGCACCGTCCGGGAAGAGCACGCCGAGCCTGGCCAGCGCGGCGTCGAGATCGGCGACGATGACCCCGACGTGATCGATCTCGGGCGCGCTCATCGGCGTTCGCCTCGCAGCTTGTGGGTCGCGGCCGCATCGAGCGCCAGGGTCTCCGGGTCGATCACCACGCCGTAGTCGCGGTGTGCCGCGGCGATGCTGATCACCCCCTGGCGAACCTCCTCGGCGACGAGCTCGGCGGGGCGCTCGAAGGGCTCGCCGTAGCCCCCGCCGCCGCCGGCCTCCTGGTAGAGGAGCGTGCCGCGGGGCAGGTCGCGCACGATCTCCTTGGAGCGCGGGCGGCGCACGGTGCCGTCTGGCTGGCGGAGCTCGAGGCGGTTGAGCGAGCCCGCCCCGCCGCCGAACAGCCCGAAGGCGCGCGCCTCCTCGACCAGCCCGTCGCCGAAGGCCACCGCGCTCTGGCGCTCGCCGCCGAGGACCAGCTCGGTGACGCAGCCGAGCCCGCCGCGCCAGCGCCCCGGGCCGGCCGAGTCGGGCAGGTACTCGTGGCGGTGCAGGAAGAAGGGCTGCTGGATCTCGAGCATCTCGTAGTCCTGGGCGAGGATCCCGCCGGCGCAGTTGATCAGCCCGATGTGATCGTAGCCGTCGGTGCCGCGCATCGCCCCCGAGCCGCCCTTGAGGGCCAGGAACAGGATGTCGACGAAGCGCTCGGCGCCGCGGCGCGGGTCGGTGCCGGTCACCGCCACCCCCATCATCCGGTTCCAGGCCGCGCAGACCCGCTCGGGCAGGGCCTCGGCGAGCGCCCGGAAGATGGCGTCCGAGGTCGGACCAGTGAGCGTGTTGCCGAAGGTGGTGGCGGCCGGGAAGCGGGCGTTGAGGTAGGAGCCTTCGGGGACGACGATGCGGATCGGCCGGAGCAGCCCGTCGTTGTGGGGGATCTCGGGGTTGATCAGCATCAGGAAGGTGAGCATCACCGCCGAGGCGGTCGCCGCGTAGGGGGCGTTGACGAAGCCCGGGGTCTGCGGCGAGGAGCCGCTGAAATCGAAGGTGATCGCGTCGCCGGCGACCGTGACCCGCAGCCGGCAGGTCAGCACCGAGCCGTCACGCACCCCGTCGTAGAAGGCCTCGCTCGAGCCCTCGTAGACCCCGTCCGGGATCGCCCGGATCTCGTTACGGGCCATCGCCTCGGCGCTGGTGAAGAGGTGCTCGATGTGGGCGAGCAGGCGCTCCAGCCCGTAGCGCTCGACGAGCGCCAGGACCCCGCGCTCGCCGAGCACCGCGGCGCCGATCTGGGCCTTGATGTCCTCCTCGACGATCCTCAGGCGCACGTTGGCGAAGATCAGCCGCCAGACGTCGTCGCGGCGCCGCCCGGCCGCGATGACCTTGACCGGCGGGATGCGGAAGGCCTCCTGCCAGACCTCGCGGGCCTCGGGGTTGTAGCCGCCCGCGACCGCGCCGCCGATGTCGGCCTGGTGGCCCTTGCAGGCCGCCCAGGCGATCAGCCGCCGGTCGTGGAAGATCGGCTTGAAGACCGCCACGTCGTTGTTCTGGTTGCCGCCCGAGAAGACGTCGTTGTGCAGGATCACGTCGCCCTCGTGGAGGTCGTCGCCGAAGAAGCGGATCACCTGCTCGCAGGCCGGCTGCAGGGCGAAGGCGAGCACCGGGATGTACTCGGTCTGCTCGAGCATCCGCCCGCGCGCGTCGTAGAGCCCGGTGACGAAGTCGCGCGCCTCGCTCAGGATCGGCGAGCGGGTGGTGCGCAGCAGGGTGAGGCCCATCTCCTCGGTGATCGCCTTGAGGCGCCGTTGCAGCACCGAGGCGAGGATCGGGTCGATGCGGGCCGGGGCGCTCACGAGCCGGCCTCGTCGCTGAGCAGGAAGCTCCCGTACGGGTCGCAGCGGGCCACGAAGCCGCCCGGCACCCAGACGGTGGTGTGGGCCTGCTCGATGATCGCCGGCCCCTCGATCCGGTTGCCGTGGACCAGGCGGTCGCCGTCGAGCACCTCGCACTCGGCGAAGGCCCGCAGCTCGGGCTGGTAGACGGCACGGCGCCCCTTGCCGGCGGTCGCGGCGGGGCGCTCGCCGGCGCGCGGCTCGCGCCCGAGCGGTGGCTTGACGGTCACCCCGAGCGCGGCCAGGCGCACGCTGATCAGCTCCACGGCGGTTCCCTCCTCGCCGAGATCGTAGCCGTAGAGGCGGTTGTGGGCGGCGTGGAAGGCGGCCTCGATGGGGGCCAGCTCGCAGCCGGCGAGCGCCGCGCCCGGCACCTCGACGCTGACCTCGTGGTGCTGGCCGGCGTAGCGCAGCTCGAGGAAGTGGCGGAAGCGCATCTGCTCGGGGGCCACGCCCTCGGCGGCAAGCCGCTCGCGCCCCTCGGCCTCGAGGGCCGCGGCCAGCGAGGCGAGGGTCTCGCCGGGGCCCGCCACGGCCCGCTCCAGGCGGGTGTTCACCGAGCGCACGAAGTCGTGCTTGAGGTCGGAGTGGAGCATCCCGGCGGCGCAGAAGATCGAGGAGTCGCGGGGCACCAGGATCCGCCGGATCCCCAGCTCGCGGGCGATCATCGCGGCGTGCACCGGCCCCGCGCCGCCGGCGCAGACCATCAGGAACTCGCGCGGGTCCCAGCCCCGCTCGACCGTGATCTCCTCGATCGCCGCGGCCATGTTGACGTTCATGACCTCGACCATGCCGGCCGCGGCCGCGACGACGTCGATGCCGAGCGGGGCGGCGATGCGCGCCCCGATCGCGGCCCGCGCGGCGGCCTCGTCGAGCCTCATCCGCCCGCCGGCGAAGTAGTCCGCCGAGAGGTAGCCGAGCAGCAGGTCGGCGTCCGAGCAGGTCGGCGCCTCGCCGCCGCGCCCGTAGCAGGCCGGCCCCGGGTCGGCGCCGGCGCTCTGCGGGCCCATGCGCAGCAGCCCGCCCTCGTCGATCCAGCCGATCGAGCCGCCGCCGGCGCCGACGGTGTTGATCGCCATGCCCGGCAGGGCCAGCGCCTGGCGGTTGACCGTCCCCCGGGTGGTGATCTCGGGCTGACCGGCGCGGATCAGCAGCGCGTCGAAGCTGGTCCCGCCCATGTCGACGGTGATGAGGTCCTCGCAGCCGTGGGCGGTGGCGTAGGCCAGCCCGGCGGCGGGGGCGGCGGCCGGGCCGGAGAGCAGGGTGGTGGCGGCCAGCTTGCTCGCCACCTGCGGCGAGGTGACCCCGCCGTTCGACTGCATGACCAGCAGCACGCCGGCGAAGCCGTGCTCGGCGAGCCGGGCGCCGAGCCGGGCGAGGTAGCGCTCGAGGATCGGCCCGACCGCGGCGTTGAGCACGGTGGTGCTGGTGCGCTCGTAGAAGCGCACCTGGGGGAAGACCTCGCTCGAGACCGAGCAGTACAGTTCGGGCAGCGCCTCGCGCACCCGCGCGGCGGCTGCCGCCTCGTGGGCGGGGTTGGTGTGGGCGTGCAGGAAGCAGATCGCCACCGCCTCGACGCGGCGCGCGCGCAGCGTCTCGATCGCCGCCTCGAGCGAGCCCCGGTCGAGCGGGGTGACGACCTCGCCGCGGTAGTCGATGCGCTCGTTGACCGGCAGGCGAAGGTCGCGGGCAACGATCGGGCGCGGCGCCCGGTAGGCGTTGTCGTAGGGCCGCTCGCGGATCCCGCGGCGCATCTCGAGCGCGTCACGGAAGCCGGCGGTGGTGAGCAGCGCGGTGGCCGCGGTCCGCCCGGTCAGCACCGCGTTGGTGGTCACCGTGGTGCCGTGCACGATCACGGCGACCTCGGCGAGGAAGGCCTCGAGGGCGAGGCCTGCGCCCGCGGCCAGCTCGGCGAGCCCGGCGATGACGCCCCGCGAGGGATCCTCGGGGGTGGACAGGACCTTGCAGACCCGGGTTCGGCCGGCCTCGTCGACGGCCAGCAAGTCGGTGAAGGTGCCGCCGACGTCGATGCCGATGCGATCGGTCATCGATCGCCCCCTCGGCGGCGAGCGGTGAGGCGCACCGCCGCGCCGGCCCCTGCCGCCGGTGCCCGCCGCCCGATCACCGCCGCCACCGGCTCAGCCGAGCTGCCGGGGCAGCCAGGTGGCGACCCCCGGCACCGCGATCAGCAGCGCCAGGACGAGCAGCTCGATCAAGATGAAGGGCAGCGCCGAGCGCACCACCTCGCCGATGCTGACCTCGAACGGCGCCACCCCCTTCATCACGTAGAGCAGCAGCCCGAAGGGCGGGGTCAGCAGGCTGATCTCCATGGTGATCAGCATCAGCACCATCAGCCAGATCACGTCGATCTGGAACACCACCTGGAGCGACTGGGTGCCGAGCAGGAAGAACGGCAGGGTGAGCAGCAGCATGCTGACCTGGTCCATGAAGGCGCCCAGAAAGAGCAGCACCGCCATCATGATGATCACCACGGCGAGCGGCGTCAGGTCCATCGCGGTGACCGCGCGCAGCAGCCCGTCGGTCGCCCCCGAGTTCGACAGCGCCTGGCTGAAGACCAGCGAGCCGGCGATGATGAACAGGATCATGGTGTTGATCTTGGCCGTCTCGATGAGCGCCTTGGCCACCGCCCGCCAGGTGAAGTCGGCGCCCTCGACCCCGGTGATGGTGAGGGTGCGCCGGAACAGGCGGAAGAAGTAGCAGACCGCGAGCGCGGCCAGGCAGCCGATCGCGGCCGCCTCGGTGGGCGCGGCGATCTTGAAGAAGATGCTGCCGACTACCACCACGAAGATGATCAGCAGCGGCAGGATGTAGAACAGGAACGGCAGCACCCGGTTGATGCGCCGCCGCCAGGGCCCGTCGTAGGTCCAGCTCCAGCGGGTCCGGCCGCCGAGCTCGAGGCGCACCGTGATCGGCTGCTCGAGGTGACGTTCGTCGGGCACGTAGGTCGGGGCGAGCTCCGGGTTCAGGGCGCAGCGCACGATCACGTAGCCGAAGAACAGCGTCGCCATCAGCACCCCGGGCACGATGCCGGCGATCAGGAGCTGGGCGACCGACTGCTCGGCGAGGCTGGCGAGCAGCACGGCCAGCGCCGAGGGCGGGATCAGCATGGCGATGCCGCCGACGGCCATGATCGGGCCCATCGCGATGGCCGGCCGGTAGCCGCGGCGCATCATGTCGGGGAGCAGCACCGAGCCGAGGATCGCGGTGTTGGCGATGGTCGAGCCGGACAGTGACGAGAAGATCGTCCCGCCGACGATCGAGACCACCGCCAGGCGGCCGGGAACCCGCGCAATGAGCCGATCGATGGCACCGATGGCGGTGAACGCGACCCCGGTGTGGAGCAGGATCTCGCCCATCAGCAGGAACAGCGGGATCGGGGCCAGGGTGAACTTGATGGCGTTGTGGAACTCCATCGGCATCAGCACCAGGCCGACGTCGCCGTAGATGAACAGCGCGGTGCCGAGCACGTTGGCCGCGAAGAAGGCGAAGGCGACCGGCAGGCCGAGGAACATCGCCAGGCACACGGTGCCGAGCAGCAGGGTGAGCGCCAGGTACCACTCCACCGGCTAGAACCCGGTCTCGGTCGCCGCCGCGCCCCGCTCGTGGGCGCGACGGATGCGCAGCAGGAACTCGATGGCGAGCAGCAGGAAGGAGCCGGCGAAGACCACCATCATGTACCAGTTGGGGATGCGCAGGTCCTTGTCGGGCAGGGTGCCGTCGATGAACTCCGAGATCGCCATCCGCGTGCCGTAGAAGGCGAGCACCAGGCAGAGCAGCGCGCCGGCCCCGTCCATCACCTGCTCGAGGCGCACGGCGAGGCGCGCCGGCAGCGCCGAGGTGACCACGTCGACGCGCACGTGCGCGCCCTGCTGCAGCACCCAGGGGGCGCCGATGAAGACCCCCACGTAGAGCGTGTACTCGACGGCCTCGTGGAGCCAGCCGATGCTCCCCCACTGCATCTTGATCAGCAGCAGGTTGAGCGGGATGAGGACCGCGATCAGCCCGATGGAGACCGCCACCAGCGAGATGAGGAACAGCAGCAGCCGGCTGTAGGCGCGCTCAAACGCTTCCACGAATGCTCGCATCGCCCGACCTTGGGCCTGCTCCGGAGCCGGCTCAGCGCCGGCCCCGGAGCCGTCCTCCGGTCAACCGGGATCAGGGCTTGACGAACAGCGCCTTGAGCTTCGGGCCGTGCTCCGGGCTGCGCTCGATGACCTCGGCCCAGGCGGCCTTCTCGGCGGCGTTCAGCCACTTCTCGCGGTCCGCGCCGGTGAAGGTGATGGTCTGCAGGCCCTGGCTGGCCGTCCAGTCGTTCTGCTTCTTGAGGGCGGCCTGGAATTCGGGGCTGGTGGTCTCGGCGCGGCCCTCGAACTCCATGCCGACCTGGGTGATCACGTCCTGCTGTGCCTTGCTCAGCTTGTTCCAGGTCTTGAGGTTGACCAGCGCGTGCAGCGCGGCGTGGTAGAAGCCCGGCTCGACGCGGTACTTGGTGACCTTGACCCAGGAGGGGGCCCAGCCGAGCGCCGGCCAGCCGAAGCCCTGCACGGTGCCGTTCTCCATGTAGGTGTAGACCTGGGCGTAGTTGGAGCGCTGCACGGTCGCGCCGAGCGAGGTGAAGAACGCCGTGTAGACCGGCGAGACCCGCAGGTGCAGGCCGGTGAGATCGGGCTTGTCGATCTTCTTGTTGAGCCACAGGTGGAACGGCCCGAAGTCGTGGTAGCGGGCCACGTAGTGCATGTTCTTCTCTTCGAAGAGCTTCTCCAGGTAGTCGAGGCCGCCGTTGCCGCGCAGCTCCGCGTAGGTGTAGTCGGACAGGCGCAGCGCCGCGGCCTCGGGCAGGATGTTGCCGAAGTAGGCCTCGGTGCAGCCGACCACGTCGTAGACGCCCTTGGACATCTTCTGGGTCAGGGTGAACGGGCTGCCGATCGCCGGTGCCCCGCCGACCATCTCGATCTGCACGACGCCCTTGCCGCGCTTGTTGACCTCGGCGACCATGTCCTCGAAGGGCTTGGAGGTCGGGCTGCCGATCGGAAAGCAGCTCGCGCCGCGCAGCTTGGCCTCGGCGGCCGCGAGCGGCGTGGCGGTGGCGGCGAGCAGGACCAGCGCGCTGGCGGCCGCGGAGATCTTGGTGATTGTTTTGGACATCGAGAAACTCCCCCTTTGGTGTGGTGCCCCCTGGCCAGATTCCGGTGACTCCGGATCACGGAGAACCGCGCATGCAGTATAGAACGGCGGCCGCGGCGTTCGCCAACGCAGCCGGTGGCGGCGCCGGGCGCGACCGGCCGCGCCCGGCATCCGGTCGCCGTCGCGGCCGCGAGGTGGCGGGCGGTGCGCCGCGGGCGCCGGCGCGCGCCGCGCGAACCGGCGCAGTCGCGGCTCGCTTCGCCGTCCCGGCGCGTCCCGGGCGCGCCCCGGGACGGTCACGATGAGCGCCGCTCGCGGGCTGCGCGAGCGGCTGCGCTGGGATGCCGGGCGCGGCGCGATCCTCGACGGCGGGACCCGCTACCTGATGATCCGCGCCGACTCGCTGATGGGGCTGTTCGCGCGCCTCGGGCCGGCGGTCCGCGAGGCGGCGCTGGAGGCCTTTCGCGCCTCGCTGCGCGAGCACGGCGCTCGCTCGGCGGCACGCTACCGTGATGCCGGGGGCGGTGATCGGGAGGCGCTGATCGCGGCGATCGAGCGCGGCGCGGCCGATCTCGGCTGGGGGCGCTGGCGGCTTCGCGACGAGGGAGGCGGGCGGGTCCTGCTGGAGGTGGACGACAGCCCGTTCGCGGCCGGGCACGGGCCGGCCGACGGGCCGGTCTGCGCGCCGATCGCCGGGATGCTCGAGGCGGTCGCCGGCCTGCTGCTCGGTGAGCCGGCGAGCGCCCGCGAGCTCGAGTGCGCGGCGGGAGGTGCGGCGCGCTGTCGCTTCGAGGCGCGCGCGGATCGGTGAGCGATGCGCGGTCGCGGGCCGAGCGCTTGCCGCGGCCATCGATCGGCGCGCGGGGCCGGCGGCACGCAGCCGGCGTCCTGGCCGTGCCCGGCCGCGGCGGCCGGCTTGCGGAGCCGGGCGCGGTGTCAGGCCACCAGCGGGTTGCGGGTCCGGAGTGCCGGGAAGCGGCCAAAGTCGCGATCGGCGCTGAGCAGCTCGCGGATCCCGCTGCCGGTGCAGATCGCCGCGATCCGCGCGTCGTGGACCTGCGCCCCGAGAACACGGCCCGCGCCGAGCTGCTCGCGCAGCACCGCCCAGTGCTGGTCGGACTCGCCGATCAGGACCAGGGTCGGGGAGTCCATCCAGGCCTCGACCTGGTCGATGGCCTGCTCGATCGTCGAAGGCGGGGCGTAGATGCGCGGGTGGGTGACGATGGCGATGAACTCGGGGAGGCAGGGTCACGGAATGGCCCACATCGCGCGCTC
>CAZRGU010000118.1:0-4483 GCA_964599705.1 uncultured Ectothiorhodospiraceae bacterium
GAGGTCGGCCGGGCGGGAGGCGGGCGGCGCGGCGAGCGGGCGCGCCCACAGGTCGTGGGTCCCCGAGGCGGTGATCTCGACCTCGACCAGGTCCCCGACCGCGATCCCGGTGCCCGGCTCGACCACCACCCGACCGTCGACCTCCGGGGCATCGCCCGGCCCGCGGGCGATCGCCGCACCGTCCTCCACCGCGTCGACCAGCACGGTCATGCGCCGCCCGACCCGCTCGGCGAGGCGCTCGGCGCTGATCCGCTCCTGGAGCGCCATCAGCTCGCGCTCGCGGTCGGCCTTGACCGCCTCGGGGACCGGGTCGGGGAGCGCGTTGGCCGCCGCGCCGGCCACCGGCGAGTAGCGGAAGCAGCCGACCCGATCGAGGCGGGCGGCCTCGAGGAAGGCGAGCAGGCGCTCGAAGTCGGCCTCGCTCTCGCCCGGGAAGCCGACGATGAAGGTGCTGCGCACGGTGAGCCCGGGGCAGCGCTCGCGCCAGCGCTCGAGGCGGGCCAGCGTGTCCTCGGCCGCGGCCGGGCGGCGCATCGCCCGCAGCACCGCCGGGCTGGCGTGCTGGAAGGGCACGTCGAGGTAGGGCAGGAGCAGCCCCTCGGCCATCAGCTCGACCAGGGCATCGACGTGCGGGTAGGGGTAGACGTAGTGCAGGCGCACCCAGACCCCGAGCGCGCCGAGCGCGGCGGCGAGATCGGCGATCCGCGCTCGCACCGCCCGCCCGCGCCACAGCAGCGGCGCATCGGCGCGCCGGTCGAGCCCCCAGGCGCTGGTGTCCTGGGAGACCACCAGCAGCTCGCGCACCCCGGCAGCGACCAGCCGCTCGGCCTCCGCGAGGATCTCGCCCGCCGGGCGGCTGGCCAGCCCCCCGCGCAGCGCCGGGATGATGCAGAAGGTGCAGCGGTGGTTGCAGCCCTCGGCGATCTTGAGGTACGCGTAGTGGCGCGGGGTGAGGCGGATGCCCTCGGGCGGGAGCAGGTCGAGGAACGGGTCGTGGGCCGGCGGCAGGTGGGCGTGGACGGCCTCGATCACCGCCTCGTACTGGTGCGGGCCGGTGACGGCCAGCACCCGCGGGTGGGCGGCGCGCACGGTCGCGGCGCGCGCCCCCAGGCAGCCGGTGACGATCACCCGTCCGTTGGCCTCGAGCGCCTCGCCGATCGCGGCCAGCGACTCCTCGACCGCGGCGTCGATGAAGCCGCAGGTGTTGACCACCACCAGCTCGGCGTCCTGGTAGCCGTCGACCAGCGCGTAGCCCTCGGCGCGCAGCCGGGTGAGGATCCGCTCCGAGTCGACCAGCGCCTTGGCGCAGCCGAGGCTGACCAGGCCGATGCGCGGGGCCGCCTCAGTCACCGCCGGCCCAGCTCGCCGCGAGCTCTCCGATGCGCTCGAGCGCGGTGCGGATGCTCTCGACGCTGGCCGCATACGAGAAGCGCAGGTAGCCCTCGCCGTAGGCCCCGAAGCTGGTCCCGGCGACCGTCGCCACCCCGGCCTCCTCGAGCAGCCGCCCCTGGAGGGTGCGCGCATCGAGCCCGGTGGCGGCGATGCTGGGGAAGGCGTAGAAGGCCCCGACCGGGGTCGCGCAGCGGAACCCCGGGATGGCGTTCAGTCCCGCGACGATCACCCGGCGCCGTTCGTCGAAGGCCCGCACCATGGTGTCGACCGTGTACTGGGGGCCGGTCAGCGCCGCGATCCCGGCGTGCTGGGCGGCGGCGTTGACGCACGAGTGGCTGTTGACCGCCAGGCGCACCGCGCCCTCGAGGAGCGCCTCCGGCCACACCCCGTAGCCGAGCCGCCAGCCGGTCATCGCGTAGGTCTTGCTCCAGCCATCGAGCAGGATCACCCGATCGGCGATCTCGGGGTAGCTGAGCAGCGAGCAGTGCTCGTGCCCGTCGTAGGTCATGCGCGCGTAGATCTCGTCGCTGAGCACCGCGACCTGCGGGTGCTCGGCGAGCCCCTCGACCAGCGCATCGAGCTCGGCCTTTCCTGCCGCCCCGCCGGTCGGGTTGGCCGGCGAGTTGAGGATCAGCAGCCGGGTGGCCGGGGTGATGCGCTCGAGCACCGCGCCGGCCTCGAACGAGAAGCCGCGCTCCTCGAGCAGCGGGATCGGTACCGGGGTGGCGCCGGTGAAGCGGATCGCCGACTCGTAGATCGGGAAGCCCGGGTTGGGGTAGAGGATCTCGGCGCCCGGCTCGCCGAACATCAGGATGGCGAAGAACATCGTCACCTTGCCGCCCGGCACCACCACCACCCGCTCGGGGCTGACCTCGACGCCGCGGCGCAGCGCGATGTCGGCGGCCACCGCCTCGCGCAGGGGGGCGATCCCGGGCGCGGGGGTGTAGCCGTGGTGCCCGTCGCGCAGCGCCTTGACCGCCGCCTCGACCACGTGCGGCGGCGACTTGAAGTCCGGCTGGCCGATGCCGAGGTTGATGATGTCGCGCCCCTCGCGGGCCAGCGCCTCGGCCCGCGCCAGCACCTCGAAGGCGGTCTCGGTGCCGAGCCGCCCCATCGCCTGGGCTACCTTGAGCTGCATTCCCTCGCCCTCCGCGTCCGCTGTCCCGGGCCGCGAGGATAGCGCGCGGCGCGCCCATCGGGCACCATGCGCGCGCAGCGCAGGCCCGGTGGCCCCGGCGCCAGCCGGCATCGCCCCGGGCGGGCGCCGAGACGCCGTCCGGGCGGGGCGCCCCGGCTGGCAGGCGGTGCGGGCGGAGTCGAGACTCCATCGCACCGCCGGGAGGGCGCACGCCCGGTCGGAGCGGGTGGATTGGCGCCCGCAGCCCTACATCGGTGAGCGATGCGGGCCAGGGAGGAGACGCAGTGAGGCGACCGATCACGACCAGGGACGGCGAGCGCGCCCAGCGGCAAGGCCCGAGAGCGGCGCGCGGCGCCGCGGCGAGGCCGCGGTGAGCGGCCTCCTCGGCCCCGGGCTGGCGCTGGCCTCGGCGCTGGCCTGGGGCAGCGGGGACTTCAGCGGCGGGCTCGCCGCGCGGCGCACCGACACCCTGCGGGTGGTGCTGATCACCGCGCTCGCCGGAACCCTGATCCTCGCCGCGCTCGCCGTCGCCCGCGGCGAGCCGCTGCCGGGCGGGGCCGATCTCGCCTGGGCGGCGAGCGGCGGGGCGGCCGGCGCGCTCGGCCTCTTCGCCCTGTTCCGCGGGCTGGCCACGGCCAGCACCGCGCTGGTCGCCCCGACCTCGGCGGTGGTCGCGGCCGGCCTGCCGGTGGTCTACGGGGCGCTCAGCGTCGGCCTCCCGGCGCCGGTCCAGCTCGCCGGCTTCGGCTTCGGGCTGGCCGGCATCTGGCTGGTCGCCCGCGAGGGCGAGCCGGGCGGCGGCGGGGTCGCCCGCGCCCTCGGCCTCGGCGCCGCCGCCGGGGTCGGCTTCGGGGCCTTCTTCATCCTCATCGCTCAGGTCGGCGACGAGGCCCTCTTCGCCCACCTGGCCGTCGCCCGCGCCGCCACCCTGGCGGTCACGGTCGCCGTCCTCCTCGCCCAGCGCGGCGCCCTGCCCTCGCTCGCCGGCGCGCCGCTTGCCTGGCTCGCCGGGCTGCTCGACTCGGGCGGCAACACCTTCTACCTGCTCGCCCTGCAGTACACCCGGATCGACGTC
The DNA here is from genome assembly GCA_964599705.1 of uncultured Ectothiorhodospiraceae bacterium. GTDB lineage: Bacteria > Pseudomonadota > Gammaproteobacteria > HK1 > HK1 > CAZRGU01. The sequence continues at coordinate 3,606 of CAZRGU010000118.1, forward strand.
GCCGCGGTGCTCGCCTCGCTCTACCCGGCCGCCACCGTGCTGCTCGCCTGGACCCTGATGCGCCAGGCGATCAGCGTCCAGCAGTGGGTCGGCGTCGCCTGCTGCCTGGCCGCCGTGGCCCTGATCGCCGGCTGATGGCGAGCGCGGCGGCCAGCGCCATCGCCGAGGAGCTCGCCGCCGGGCGGGTGCTGCTCCTCGACGGCGCCACCGGCACCGAGCTCGAGCGGCGCGGCGCGCCGATGAGCGAGGCGGCCTGGTGCGCGCTCGCCACCGCCAGCCACGGCGCGCTGCTGCGCGCCATCCACGAGGACTACATCCGCGCCGGGGCCCGGGTGATCACGGCCAACACCTTCGCCTCCAACCCGATCATGCTCGCCGCGGCAGGCTGCGGCGAGCGCTTCACCGAGCTCAACCGCCGCGCCGTCGAGATCGCCCTCGAGGCGCGCGAGCGCGCCGCCGGCGCGACCCCGGTGGCGGTCGCCGGCTCGCTGTCGCACATGGTGCCGATGGTGGCCGGAAGCGACGAGCGCGACTGGGCGCGGATCCCGCCGCTGGAGCAATGCGCACGCGCCTTCGAGCGGATGGCCGCCACCCTCGCCGCGGCCGGCGCCGACCTGATCCTGCTCGAGATGATGCACGACCCGCCGCTGGCGCGCGCCGCCGTCGCCGCGGCGCGCGCCACCGGGCTGCCCTTCTGGGTCGGCTACAGCGCGCGTGCCGACCGGCGCGGCGAGCCGGTCTCCTTCAGCCGCCCCGACCTTCCCCTCGCGGCGATGCTCGAGGCGATCCCCGCCCAGGGCGCGGCCGCCGCCGGCATCATGCACACCCACCTCGAGCTCACCGCCCGCGTCGTGCCGCGCCTCGCCGAGCGCCTCGCC
>CAZRGU010000118.1:4583-7414 GCA_964599705.1 uncultured Ectothiorhodospiraceae bacterium
GCGCCTCGCCGAGCGCCTCGCCTGCCCGATCGCCGCCTACCCCGACAGCGGGCGCTTCGAGATGCCGCGCTGGCGCCCCGACCCGGCGCTCACCCCGGCGCGCTTCGCCGCCGCCGCGCGCGCCTGGATCGAGGCCGGGGCGCGGATCGTCGGCGGCTGCTGCGGGGTCGGGCCGGCGCACATCGAGGCGCTGGCCGGAGAGCTGGCGCGCGGCTGACTCGCCGGCGACCCGCCCCCGGGGGGGGGAACGGGCGCCCTCCGCCGTCGCCCGGCGCGGGGCCTGCGCGCTACCGTGCCTGCGCCCGCCGTGCCCGCGGCGCCCGGCGCGGCGTGGGGCGGGCGGTGACGGCCGGGCGCTGGCGACCCGCGCCACCGCCGGCCTTGCCCGCCACCAGCGGGCGCGGGCGGGCATTGGGGTCCGGCTCGAAGCCGGCCAGCTCGCGGCTCGGCAGGCGCCGCCCGAGCAGCCGCTCGATGTCGCGAAGGAAGCCCGCCTCGTCCACGCACACCAGGGAGACCGCCTCGCCGCGCGCCCCCGCCCGTCCGGTCCGCCCGATGCGGTGCACGTAGTCCCCGGACACGTTCGGCAGCTCGAAGTTGACCACGTGGGGGAGCGCGTCGATGTCGAGCCCGCGCGCGGCCAGGTCGGTCGCCACCAGCACCCGCACCTCGCCCTGCTTGAAGCTCGCCAGCGCCCGGGTCCGCGCGCTCTGGCTCTTGTTCCCGTGGATCGCGGTCGCCGTCAGGTGAGCGCGCTCGAGCTTGCGGGCGAGCTTGTTCGCGCCGTGCTTGGTGCGGGTGAACACCAGCACCCGCTGCCAGTCACCGCGGTGGATGAGCGCGGCGAGCAGCTCGCTCTTGCGCTCCCGATCGACGCGGTAGACGAGCTGATCGACGGTCTCGGCGGCGCTGTTCCGAGGCGCGACCTCGATGCGCCGCGGGCGGTTGAGGAGCCGGTCGGCGAGCGCCCGGATCGGGTCGGAGAAGGTGGCGCTGAACAGCAGGTTCTGGCGCTGGCGCGGGAGCAGCGCGAGCACCCGCTTGATGTCGTGGATGAAGCCCATGTCGAGCATCCGATCGGCCTCGTCGAGCACCAGGATCTCGACCTGCCCGAGGTCGATGGTCTTGCGCGTGACGTGATCGAGCAGCCGCCCGGGGGTCGCGACCACGATGTCGCGCCCGGCGCGCAGGGCATCGAGCTGCGGGCCCATGCCGACCCCGCCGAAGATCGTGGTGGCGCTCACCGGGACGTGTGCGCCGTAGGTGCGGAAGCTCTCGCCGACCTGCAGCGCGAGCTCGCGGGTCGGGGCCAGCACCAGGGCACGCACCGGCCGGAACCGCGGGCGCGGCGACGGCCTCACCATCAGGCGCTGGAGCAGCGGCAGTGCGAAGGCCGCCGTCTTCCCGGTGCCGGTCTGGGCCGCGGCGAGGATGTCCTCGCCACGGAGAATCGCCGGAATCGCCTCGCGCTGCACGGGCGTGGGGGTGTCGTAGCGCTGCTCGTGCACGGCACGCAGCAGCTCGGCCTCGAGGCCAAGGGAATCGAATTTCAGCGTACTTGCTCCTGGTTGCGGCCTGGCAGGACATGCCCGCACCGGTCCAGGCGTCGTGGATGGGGATTCGGAGACGACCGAGAGGACGCGCCGCGGAAATCCGCCGCTGCCGCCGGCGGACCCGAACCGGTATGGCCGCCGCGCCGGACGAGCGTACACGACTCGCCGGGGAAAAGCACTGCCGGGCGAGCACGGGCGGCGCCGTCCCGCGCTCCGGGCCGCGCGGCTACCCTGGCGGCCGCGCCCCGGCGCGGTCGGTGATCAGGGCGTAGTGCTCGACCCGCCGGTGGGCGGCGAAGTTGAACACGGTGCGCCTGAGGTAGTCGCCAAGGCGCATGTCGCACTCGTGGCACACCAGCTCGTCGTCCTCGCTGACCGCGCGGGCGCAGATCTCGCCGGTCGGCGCGACGATGCACGACCCGCCGATCATCCCGTGCCCGTCCTCGCGCCCGGCCTTGGCGCTGGCCACCACCCAGGTGGCGTTCTGGTAGGCCCCGGCCTGCACCGAGAGCAGGTGGTGGAACATCCGCAGGTGCGCGGGCTCGGGGTGGGAGGGATTGCGGTCGGGGGTGTTGTAGCCGAGCAGCACCATCTCCACCCCCTGCAGCCCCAGCACCCGGAAGGTCTCCGGCCAGCGCCGGTCGTTGCAGATGCACATCCCGAGCACGTGCCCGGCGAGACGCCACACCGGGAAGCCCAGGTCGCCGACCTCGAAGTAGCGCTTCTCGAGGTGCTGGAAGGGGGCCTCCGGGCGGTGCTCGGCATGCCCGGGGAGATGGATCTTGCGGTACTTGCCGGCGATGCGCCCGTCGGGGCCGACCAGGATCGCGGTGTTGAAGCGCCGCGTCACGCCTCCCTCCTCGACCCGCTCCGCGTAGCCGAGGTGGAAGGCGACACCGAGCTGCGCGGCCGCCTCGAAGAGCGGGCGGGTGACCGGCCCGGGCATCTCGCGCTCGAACCAGGCGTCGATCTCCTCCTGACTCTCCATCCAGTAGCGGGGGAAGAAGGTGGTCAGCGCGAGCTCCGGGAAGACCACCAGCCGGCAGCCCCGGGCGTGCGCCTCGCGGAGCAGCTCGATCATGCGCGCGACCGCGCTGGCGCGTCCCTCGGTGGGCTGAACGGGCCCGAGCTGGGCCGCGGCGACCTTGAGCCGATCGGTCATGACGCGCTCCTCTCCTTCTCCTCTGCTACCCGGGCGTCCACCAGGGCAACACCCGGGGACCCTTCCCGAGACCGCCGGCCGCATCGCGCCGGCGCAGCGCGACCGCTCGCCGCCGG
>CAZRGU010000118.1:7514-10520 GCA_964599705.1 uncultured Ectothiorhodospiraceae bacterium
CCGGAAGCGGCCCCGCGGAGCTACTCCGGCGCGCTCGCCCCCCGCCAGCGGGTCGGGCGGGTCGTGCCGCTGCGCCGGGCGCGCGCCTCGGCGAGCAGGCAGAGCAGCTCGAAGGCGATCGCGGCGGCCAGGCAGGCCGAGGCGCCGCTCGGATCGTAGGCCGGGTTGAGCTCCATCAGGTCGGCGCCGACGACGTCGAGCCCGCGCACCCCGCGGATCAGGTCGCGCACCTCGACGCCGCTCAGCCCGAACGGCTCGGGCAGGGTGGTGCCCGGCATCACCGCGCAGTCGAAGCAGTCGGTGTCGATGGTGAGGTAGACGGGGGCCTCGCCGACCACCTCGCGGATCTCGGCGAGCACCGCCTCGATCCCGCGGGCCTGGACCTCCTCGACCCAGAGCACCCGCATCCCCGACTCGCGCGAGAAGTCGGCGCGCACCACCCCACGCCCGCGGATCCCGATCTGGATGGTGCGCTCGGGGTCGATGTAGCCCTCGCAGGCCGCGACCTGGAACAGCGAGGCATCCGAGACCCGGCAGCCGCCGAAGCTCGAGGCGGTGTCGAGGTGGGCATCGAGGTGGATCAGGGCGAGCGGGCGCTCGCCCTCGCGCGACAGCGCGCGCAGCACCGGGAAGGTGCAGGTGTGCTCGCCGCCGATGGTCAGGGTGACGAGATCATGCTCCGCGAAGTCCCGGTAGACGGCGAAGACCGCCTCCAGGGCGCGCTCGAGGCTGTAGCCGCAGCGCTCCACGTCGACGTCCCCCCAGTCGATCACGCTGCACAGCTCGTAGGGGCTCACCCCGGTGCGGTGGTGGAGGATGTTGCGATCCAGCGACCAGTAGCGCACCGCCTCCGGGCCCTTGCGGGTCCCCGGGCGCGGGTTCGGCACCCCGAGATCCAGCGGGATCCCGGCGATCACCAGGTCGACGCCCTCGAGCTCGCGCCGATGCGGGGCGCGGAACATCCCCAGGGTGTTGAAGCGGTTGGAGACCAGATCGACGCCCTCGGCCGCGGCGCGCTCGAAGAGCGCGCGGGCCGCCGGGTCGCTGACCTCGAAGAGCGAACGTGCGGCCAGCGCCCGGTAGCGGGCCAGGCGCTCCTCGGGAATGCGGGTCATCGGCACGGGCTCCTTCGCGAGTGGCTGAGAACGCTACGGCGAATCAGCATAACCCGCGCTCGGCCTCCAGGGACAAGCCGCGGCCGCCGCTCGCTCGGGGCGCAGCCGCGAGCCGCAGGCGGCGCAGCCCGCGCCGGCGCGGCGGGCCGCGCCGCCCGGATCCGGGCACTGCGCCCGGACGGCATCTCGACGCCCCCGGCTCGCACATCGGCGAGCGATGCAGGCTGGGGCTCGCAGGCGCCGGGCCGCTGGCGAGTGGTCGGCTCCCCGGGTAGGGTTACGCCCTGATGGCAAAGCAGCGACCCGGTGACCGCACGGTGGCGCGGATGCGCGCCTGCCCGCCGGGGCGACCCGGCGCGACCGGGGCCACCGTACCCACCGGGGTCGAGCGATGAACGTGCTGGTGCTCAACTGCGGGTCCTCGACGCTCAAGTTCCAGATCATCGAGACCGACGCCGAGCGCGAGCGCGACGACTCCGACCGGAGCCTCGCCCGCGGGATGATCGAGCGCATCGGCGGCCAGGCGTTGCTGCGCCTTGAGGCCGAGGGCGCCGCCCCCGAGTGCACGGTCGCCCCGATCCGCGATCACCGGGCGGCCGTCGACCACGCCCTTCGCTGGGTGGTCTCGCGCGCGGCGGGCATCGAGGGCGTGCGTTCGGTGGCCGACCTCCACGCAGTCGGTCACCGGGTCGTGCACGGCGGCGAGCGCTTCCGGGCGCCGGCGCTGGTGACCCCCGAGGTGATCAGCGAGATCGAGGAGTGCATCGACCTCGCCCCACTGCACAACCCGGCCAACCTCAGGGGGATCCGGGCCACCACCGAGCTGCTCGGCGAGGGCGTGCCCCAGGTCGCAGTCTTCGATACCGCGTTCCACGCGACCATGCCCGAGAGCTCGTTTCTCTACGCTCTGCCCTACTCGCTCTACCGCCGCCACCGGATCCGTCGCTACGGGTTCCACGGGACCTCGCACGCCTACCTCGTCTACCGCTACGCGCGCCTCGTCGGGCGCGATCCCGAGTCGCTCGATCTGGTCACCCTGCACCTCGGCGCCGGCTGCTCGGCCTGCGCTGTCAAGCGTGGGCGCTCGTTTGCGACCTCGATGGGCTTCACCCCGCTCGAGGGCCTGGTGATGGGCACCCGCTCGGGCGACATCGACCCCTCCCTGGTCGAGCACCTCGCCACCACCGAGGGGCTCGCGCTCGGCGAGGTGGATACCCTGCTCAACAAGCACTCCGGGTTGCTCGGCATCTCCGGCCTGACCAGCGACATGCGCGAGCTCCTCGCCGAGGAGGCCGAGCACGGCGACCGCCGCGCCGCGCTCGCCATCGAGATCTTCTGCCGGCGGGTGCGCCACTACATCGGCGCCTACCTGGCCGAGATGGGTGGCGCCGAGGCCCTGGTGTTCAGCGCCGGGATCGGCGAGAACGCCCCCGCGATCCGGCGCCGCATCTGCGCCGGGCTCGGATGGCTCGGCCTCGTCCTCGACGAGGCCCGCAACGCCGCGCTCACCGGCGGGCGCAGCGGTTGCATCAGCCGCCCCGATGCCCGCCTCGCCGCGTGGGTGATCCCCACCGACGAGGAGCTGATGATCGCCCGCGAGACCCGCCGCGCGGTCGAGGCCGCCACCTCACCCGCCCCGCCCTGAAGTGCACCCCTGCGGTGTCGATGCCAGCGGGCACTGTTCGCAGATTGCCGGCATGAAGCCCGCTCATTACCGAGCGGGCACTGCGGTCCCACGCTCGGGATGAGGCCTGGCGGCCTCCGGTAGGCGCGGCCGCGGCCGACCCGGGGCGGCTCAGAGTTTGTGAAAAAATCGCGCGCCGTCGCGAGAGCGTCCCGGGCCGTTCCTGGCAAGGCGCGGGGGTGCACAACATGTAGGAGCGTACTGGAG
>CAZRGU010000119.1:0-10407 GCA_964599705.1 uncultured Ectothiorhodospiraceae bacterium
GCGAGGATCCCGGGCAGCTCGTAGGGGTGGCGCTCGCGCAGCGCCGCGCAGACCGCCGCGACCCGGTCGGCCCCGGTCTTGGCCAGGCAGATCCACTCCTCGCGCCGCTCGACCCGTCCCTGCCAGCGGTAGCGGCTGGTGACCGGCCCGATCACCTGGGCCCCCGCGCACAGCCCGTCCTCGACCAGGGCCTCGGCGCAGCGCTCGGCGAGCGAGCGCTCGGGCAGGCTGCACAGCACCACCACCGCCCCGCCGCGCCCGCTCACCGGCGCACCGGGGAGGCGCCGCGCGGCGCCCTCAGACCAGCTCCAGCACCCATCCGGCGATCAGGAAGTAGTTGAGCACCCCGAGCACGTCGATGGCGGTGGTCACGAACGGACCGGTGGCGATCGCCGGATCGGTGCCGATGCGGTGAAAGAGCAGCGGCAGGAGGATGGCCAGTGCCGCCGCACCGCCCATGTTGACGAGGATGGTCAGCCCGACCACCCGGGCGAGATCGGCATCGCCGTAGAAGTACCAGCCGAAGCCGGCCAGCACCGCCCCGTAGAAGGCGCCGAGCAGCAGCCCGACGCGCAGCTCGCGGAACAGCGCCCGGGCCGCATCGTCGAGCTCGAACGAGCCGGTGGCGAGCCCGCGCACGGCCACGGTGGCCGACTGCACGCCGACATTGCCGGCCATCCCCATGACCACCGGGAGGAAGGCCGAGAGCGCCAGGACCTTGGCCAGCAGCGGCTCGAAGTGCTCGATGATGGCGGTCGCGACCAGCCCGCCGGCGAACGCCGCGCCGAGCCAGGGGAGGCGAATGCGCGCGATCCGGAACGAGGACTGGGTGGCGATCTCGGACTCGTCGGTCCCCGCCATGCGCAGCATTTCCTTGGTGGTGATCGCCTCGATCGCCTCGATCACGTCGTCGACCGTGACCATCCCGACCAGCACGTCGTGCTCGTCGACCACCGGAACGGCGAGCAGCTGGTACTTGTCGACGATCTCGGCGACCTGCTCCTGGGCGGTGTCGGTGCGCACGCTGATGATGCGCCGGTTCATGATCTCGGCCAGCGTCCGCTCGCCCGGGGTGAGCAGGAGCTGGCGCAGCGAGACCACCCCGACCAGGTGCCCCTCGCCGTCGATCACGTAGACGTAGAAGACCATCTCGACGTCGTAGCGGGTCCGCACCTCGGCGATCGCCTGCTGCACGGTCACCGTCTCGGCCAGGGCGAAGAAGTCCGGCGTCATCAGGCCGCCGGCGGTGTCCGGGGTGTAGCGCAGCAGGTCCTCGACCTCGCGCTTGCTGTCCTTCTCGAGCAGCGCCATCAGGCGCCGCGACAGCTCCGGGTCGATGCCCTGGACGAGGTCGGTGAGGTCGTCGGGCGGCAGCTCCTCGAGGATCTGCACGAGGCGCTCGATCGGGGTCTCCTCGACCACCCGGTCGCGGGTCCGTGGCGGCAGCTCGACGAGCACCTCGGCGGCCAGCTCGCGCCCCGGGATGCTGCCGAACAGCGGCATCACGTGGACATCGGGCACGCTCGAGAGCACCGCGGCGAGATCGGCCGGGTGGAGCTTGCCGAGGATGCGCTTGAGCGGGCGCACCGCGCCACGCCGGTGGAGGCGCTCGACGGTGGCGGCGACCTTGCGCACCGCCGCGCTCGGATCGACCGAGGGGTGAGGCTTCCCCTTGCGCGGCATCGCCGCTCCTCCCTGGACCCGCCCGCCGGAGCCCCCGCCCCGGCCTTCGCGGCGGCATCATACCGCGGGTAGACAAGGAGCGATGCGGGCGAGCCTTGCGCGAGACGCGAGCCCGGTGAGGTAAAGACGACTCGCCCGAGCACCGCGGTCAGCCCGCTCTTGCCCCACGCGCAGCGGCGAGGGCCTCGCCAGCACGGCGGTAAGCCGGACCGGGCAGCGGGGCGGGGTGCGGAGCGACCGTCGCGAGGCAGGGATGCCGAGCGCCGAGCGCACAGGGACGTGCTCGCAGCGGGTCGCTCCGCGCCCCGCCCCGCTGCCCGGTCCGGCGCGGGGAGGCAACCCGCCGCGCCCCGCCGTCCCCCGAGTCCTCCCGTCAGGCAGCGCCCGACCCCTTGCCGCGCTCAATCCGCCTGGGCGGTCGAGCCCGGATATCTCACCGATTCACCGCTGCGGCCAACGATCCGCTCGCCCTGGCGGGACGTACTCCCTCCGGGCGGCTCGACGTCGTGTCGGCCACGCCGCCTTCGCCGCCCTCCGGTCCGTGCGCCCCGCCAGGACAGCATCTCGGCGCCCTCGCTCCGCGCATCGGTGGATCATGCGGGGGCTTAGGCGGTCGCCCTCGCGGCGCCGGCGGGGGGAGCCGCCGGGGTGGCCTCCTCGCTGGCCGCGATCGCGGGGCGGAAGCCGCGCAGGCGCAGCGAGTTGGTGAGCACGAACACGCTCGACAGGCTCATCGCCGCAGCGGCCAGCACCGGGTTGAGCAGCAGCCCGAACAGCGGGTAGAGCGCCCCGGCTGCGACCGGAATCAGCGCCGCGTTGTAGGCGTAGGCCCAGAAGAAGTTGAGCCAGATGGTGCGCAGCGTGCGCCGGGCCAGCGCCACCGCGTTGACCAGCGCCCGCAGGTCGCCCGACATCAGGATCACGTCGCCGGCCTCGATGGCGATGTCGGTACCGGTCCCGATCGCCACCCCGACGTCGGCCTGGGCAAGCGCCGGGGCGTCGTTGATGCCGTCCCCGACGAAGGCCACCTTGCGCCCCTCGCCCTGGATGCGCTGGACCTCGGCGGCCTTGTCGGCCGGCAGCACCTCGGCGAGCACCCGGTCGATGCCGGCCTCGCGAGCCACGGCCTCGGCGGTGCGCCGGTTGTCGCCGGTGACCATCGCGGTCTCGATGCCGAGCCGGGCGAGCGCCGCGATCGCCTCGGCGCTGCCCACCTTGATCGGGTCGGCGACCGCGATGAGCGCTGCCAGGCGCCCGTCGATGGCCGCATAGAGCGGGGTCTTGGCCTGGTCGGCGAGCGCTGCGGCGCGCTCGGCCACCGCCTCGAGATCGATCCCGAGCCGGCGCATGTAGCGGTCGGCGCCGACCTCGACCCGGTGCCCGGCGACCTCGGCCTCGAGCCCGAAGCCGGGCACCGCCTCGAAGGCGTCGACCGGCGCCAGGGTCAGCCCCCGCTCCCGGGCCGACTCGACGACGGCCTGCGCGATCGGGTGCTCGCTCTTGCTCTCGGCCGCCGCCACCAGGGCCAGCACCGAGTCCTCCTCGCCCTCGACCAGCACCAGGTCGGTGAGCTCGGGCACCCCCTTGGTGATGGTCCCGGTCTTGTCGAGGACCACGATCGAGGCGCGCGCCAGGCCCTCGAGCGCCGCGCCCTTGCGGAACAGCGTGCCCATCTGCGCGCCGCGCCCGGTGGCGACCATGATCGCGGTCGGCGTGGCCAGCCCCATCGCGCACGGGCAGGCGATCAGCAGCACGCTGACCGCGGCCACGAAGGCGTAGTTGAGCTGCGGGCTCGGGCCCCACACCATCCACACCGCGAAGGTCACCACGGCGAGCACCAGGACGATCGGCACGAACACCGCCGCGATCCGGTCGGCGAGGTGCTGGATCGGCGGCTTGCTCGACTGCGCCTCCTCGACCATGCGGATGATCTGGGCGAGCACCGTGTCGCCACCGACGCGGGTCGCGCGAAAGGTGAAGGCGCCGGTCTTGTTGATCGTCCCGCCGACCACCTCGGCGCCGGCCGCCTTGGCCACCGGCACCGGCTCGCCGGTGATCATCGACTCGTCGACGTAGGAGTTGCCGTCCACGACCTCGCCGTCGACCGGCACCCGCTCGCCGGGGCGCACGCTGACCCGGTCGCCCTCGACGACCTCCTCGATCGGCACCTCGACCTCGACCCCGTCACGCACCACCCGCGCGGTCTTGGCCTGGAGCTGCATGAGCTTCTTGATCGCCTCCGAGGTGCGCCCCTTGGCGACCGCCTCGAGGTACTTGCCGAGCAGGATCAGGGTGACGATCACGCCGGCGGCCTCGAAGTAGGAGTTCGCGGTGCCCTCGGGGAACAGCGCGGGCGCGATCAGGGCGAACACCGAGTAGAAGTAGGCGGCGCTCGAGCCGAACATCACCAGGGTGCTCATCCCCGGGCTGAGCGCGCGCACCTCGGCGATCCCGTGGCGGAAGAAGCGCCGCCCGGTGCCGAACAGCACCGGGGTGGCGAGCACCAGCTCGAGCCAGCGCCAGGCCTTCTCGGGGGCCAACGAGAGCAGCAGGCCCTCGAACCCCGGGATGAAGTACGGCCCCATCGCGATCAGCACCAGCGGCACGGTGAGCACCGCGGCCCAGCGCACGTCGCGGCGCAGGCCGCGGATCTCGGCCTCGCGAGCGGCCTGCTCGGGGTCCTCGGCACCGCCCTCGGGCGTGCTCAGACGCGGCTCGTAGCCGGCATCGCGCACCGCCTGGTGCAGGGCCTGGGGGCGGATCTGCTCGGGCGCGTAGCGCACCCGAGCCCGCTCGGTGGCGAGGTTGACCTCCACCGAGGCGACCCCGGCAAGGCGGGCCAGACGGCGCTCGATCCGACCCACGCAGGAGGCGCAGGTCATGCCGCCGATCCCGAACTCGGTCTCGGCGAGCACCGGCTCGTAGCCGGCCGCGGCCACCGCCTTGAGCAGGGCGGCGGTATCGGTGGCGCGCGGGTCGAAGACCACCCGGGCCCGCTCGGTCGCGAGATTGACCTCGGCGCGCTCGACGCCCTCGACCTTGCGCAGGGCACGCTCGACCCGCCCCACGCACGAGGCACAGGTCATGCCCCTCACCCCGAAACCCAGCTCCTCGCTCATCGCAATCGCCCTCTGTCTCTCGCCCCGCCGACGGCTCGCCCCGGCACGCGGCGCACCGCCGGCGGGCAGGTGCGGCGCAGCGTGCGCTGCCCGGCTACGCCGCCTCGGCGGTGTAGCCCTCTTCCCGAACCGCCTCGAGCAGTGCCTCGAGGCTGGCCTCACCCTCGATCTCGGCCTCGCCGGAGGCCAGCTCGACCCTGGCGGCCTTGACCCCGGGAACCGCCTCGAGTGCCTTCTTGACCCCGGCGACACAGTGACCGCAGGTCATCCCTTCGATCTTGAGCTTCATCTGTCCGACTCCTCTTTCATCGCTGACATCACGTTGCGTCGCCGGCCCGCATCTTCCCGCCCGCCCGCACGGGGCTTCGGGAGGCGCGAGGCCGGCTGCAGCGTAGGGTACGACCTGTGTGTTACGCACAAGTCAAGAGGTCGCGAGCGGCCGCCGGCCGAGACCTTGAAATCCCCACCCTCCATCCGGAGAAGTGATGATAGATATCACCGCTAACAATCTGTAATATCGATAGTCATTACGGGTACCCACTCGGTGCGCGGTCGCAGGAACGGGGTGGAGGGAATGCGCAGGCTGGCCCGGGTGCTGCTCGGTGGGATGCTGCTCGCGGCGGGCGCCACGCTGCTCGCCGCCGAGCAGGTGCCGGTGGTGCGCTTCGAGGTCACCGGCTTCGAGGTCGGCGGAGACAACCCGCTCGGCCGCGCCGATACCGAGGCGGCGCTCGCCCCGTTCCTTGGCCCGCACGAGGGGCTCGAGGGGCTGCTGGCGGCCGCCGACGCGCTCCAGGCCCGGCTGCTCGAGGCCGGCTACGCCTTCCACCGGGTGATCCTCCCCCAGCAGACCCTGCGCGCCGGGCGGGTCACGCTGCAGGTGGTGCGCTTCCGGATCCGCCGTCTCGACATCGAGGGCAACGAGCACTTCTCGCGCGCCAACGTGCTGCGCGCGCTGCCCGGGCTGGCGGTCGGGGCCAGCCCCAACACCCGGGAGCTGTCGCGCGCCCTGCGCCTGGCCAACGAGCACCCGATGCGCAGCCTCGACGTGCGCTTCAGCGACAGCGAGGAGGAGCAGGGGATCAATGCCCGGATCAAGGTCGAGGACCGGCGCCCGTGGGCGCTGTTCACGGCGCTCAACAACACCGGGACCCGCGAGACCGACGAGCTGCGCCTGACCGTCGGCGCCCAGCACACCAACCTGTTCGACCGCGACCACGCGCTGACCGCCAGCTACACCACCTCGCCGCGCGAGCCGGCCAGCGTCAAGCAGTGGGCGTTCTTCTACGAGGTGCCCTTCTACCGCCTGGGCGGACGGCTCAGCCTCTCCTACGTCGACTCGAGCGTCGACTCGGGGCTGATCTCGGGCATCCAGGTCAGCGGTGCCGGCCGCTTCTGGACGGCCCGCTACCGCCACCTGCTCGCCTCGATCGGCGCCTACCGCCACGAGCTCGAGGTCTCGCTCGCCGATCGGCTGTTCATCGACAACCTGACCCCGGGGGCCTTCCCCGGGGCCGGCGTGAACGTGCGCAGCCGGCCCCTGGAGCTGCGCTACGGGGCGAGCTACGTGTTCCCCGGCGGGCTGCTCGACGGCTACCTGGCCTATGCCCACAACCTCCCCTCGGGCCACCGCAACGACGGCCCCACCTATGCCGCGCGGGTGCCGCGCAGCGGCGCCACCGTGGGCTGGGACGTGTGGCGCCTCGGCGCGAGCCTGCAGCGCTCGCTGCCGCGCGACTGGGCCCTGGCGGTGCGCCTCGACGCCCAGCTCGCCAACCAGCCGCTGATCTCGGGCGAGCAGTTCGGGGTCGGCGGCGGCCAGTCGGTGCGCGGCTATGAGGAGCGCGAGGCGAGCGGGGACTCCGGCTACCTGCTGCGCAGCGAGATCTGGAGCCCGGCGCTGGGGCCAGGAGTCCGCGCCCTGGGCTTCTACGATCGCGGCTACGTGCGCACCCGCAACCCCACGGCCAGCGACATCGACGACCAGTTCATCGCCAGCTGGGGCCTCGGGGTGCGCTGGGCGTGGCGCGGGCGCATCGCCTTCGAGGCCGACTGGGCGCTGGCCCTCGAGGACATCAAGACGGCCGGCGCCCACAGCACCCGCGCGGGACGCAACAAGGTCCACTTCAGCCTCTTCTACCGCTTCTGAGGGCGGGCGAGAGGGCGCGTGATGGCGTTCACGCAGACAGCCGGCGCCACCGGCTACCATCGAGCCGCCGCGCAGGGGCGGGCAGGAGGAGAGGGCCGATGAGCTTCCGGAGTCCGTGGAGCACGGCGCTGGCCGTGGCGCTGGCCGTGGCGCCGCCCGGGGCGGCGCTCGCCAACCCGCAGGGGCCGGCGGTCGCCCGCGGCAGTGCCAGCTTCGCCCGTCCCGACCCGGCCACCCTCGAGGTCACCAACTCGGCAGGCGCCGTGATCGACTGGCGCTCGTTCTCGATCGGGGCCGGCGAGCTCACCCGCTTCATCCAGCCGAGCGCGGCGAGCGCGGTGCTCAACCGGGTCACCGGCCCCGACCCGAGCGTGCTGCTCGGACGGCTGACCTCGAACGGCCAGGTGATCCTGGTCAACCCGAGCGGGCTGCTGGTCGGGGCCGGGGCGGTGATCGACACCGCCGGGTTCATCGGCTCGACGCTGAGCCTCGCCGAGGCCGACTTCGTGGCCGGACGGATGCGCTTCCTGGCCGGCCCCGATTCCGGCGCCATCGGCAACGCCGGGCGCATCCAGGCGCGCGGCGCGGGCAGCGTCTACCTGGTCGGCACCACGGTCGAGAACAGCGGCCTGATCACCACCGAGGGCGGCGACGTGGTGCTCGCCGCCGGGCGCAGCGTGACGCTCTCCAGCCTCGACCTCGACGCGGTGAGCTTCGAGGTGCGGGCCGGCGACCGGGCGCTCAACGTCGGGCGGCTGGCCGCGGGCGGCGCCGCCGGGCTGTTCGCGGCCAGCGTCGAGAACCGCGGGGTGATCGAGGCGGGCGCGGTCGAGCGCGGCGCCGACGGCAGCATCCGGCTGGTCGCCCGCGACACCGTACGCCAGGGTGCCGAGGGGCGAATCGCGGCCGGCGGGGCGGCCGGCGGCCGGGTGCGCATCGAGAGCCTGGCCGGCGAGGCCCGCATCGAGGGGACGGTGAGCGCCACCGGCAGCCGCGGCCCCGGCGGCGAGGTGGCGGTGCTCGGCGAGCGGGTCGCGCTGCTCGGCGCGGCACGCATCGACGTCAGCGGCGCGGCCGGCGGCGGGCGGGTGCGCCTCGGCGGCGGGCGGCGCGGCGCCGAGCCCGGGGTGGGCAATGCGCGCCAGACCTGGGTCGGAGCGCAGAGCTCGATCCGTGCCGATGCAACCGGCCCGAGCGGGCGCGGCGGCGAGGTGGTGGTGTGGGCCGACGGGGTGACCCGGGCGGCGGGCGCGATCTCGGCGCGCGGGGTCGAGGCGGGCGGCTTCGTCGAGGTCTCGGGCAAGCGGCGGCTGGACTTCAGCGCGCGGGTCGATGCCGGGGCCAGCCACGGCCCGGCCGGCACCCTGCTGCTCGATCCGACCCAGATCATCGTCGCTGCCGCCGGGGCCGACGCGCTGCTGGCCGACGTCGACCAGTTCGCCGACCCCGACCAGAACGCGCTCTCCAGCACCTCGACCATCGCCCCGGCGATCATCGCTGCGGCTACCGCCAACGTGGTGCTCGAGGCGACCAGCAACCTCGGCTTCGTCGACCCGGTGACGATGACCAGCCCGGGGGTGGGTCTGACCGGGCGCAGCGGCGGCGACGTGGTCGTCAACGCCCCGATCACCACCCAGGGCGGCGCCGTGTCGCTGACCGCCAACCACCCGGGCGGCCCGCCGACCGGCAACGGCCGGGTGGTGGTCAACGCGGCCATCGACACCACCGGCGGCGGGCTGAGCGGCGGAGCGGCGATCACCCTGGCCAGCGACGGCGCCCCGCTCGGGCCGAGCTCGCCGGTGATCGACGTTCGGGCCCCGCTCGAGGCCGGCTTCGGGGACCTCACCCTGGATGCCAGCGCCGGCACGCTCGAGGTGGGCGGCGCGGTGACCGCCGGGACCGTGACCGCCAGCGGCGGGCTCGGCGTGGCGCTGCTCGCGCCGGTGACCACCACCGCGGTGTTCAACACCACCTCGGGTCCGCCGCCGGTCACGCTGAGCGTGACCTCGGCGAGCGGCCCGATCGTCCAAGGCCCGGCCGGGGTGATCACCACCCAGACCCTGAAGACCTCCTCGGCGGCCGGCACCCTGCTCGACGCGGCGCTCAACAACGCCGACTTCCTCGACGCACAAAACAGCACCAGCGGCGACATCCGGCTGCGCAACGACAGCACCGACATCACCGTGACCCCGTTGCGGCTCGAGCTCACCGGGCTCGCCAACTCGGCTCCGGGCGGCGCGGTGGTGATCGACAACAGCGGCTCGCTCGGCCTGGCCGCCTCGGTGCAGGTCACCAGCAACGACGGGCCGATCACCATCACCACCAGCGGCGGCGGCCAGGCCAACCTGGTCGGCGACTTCAGCTCGCGGATCGACGCCGGCAGCAGCCCGCTGGCAATCACCGCCGACGGGCGCCTCGAGGTTCCCTACCTGAGCGCCGGCACCATCGCCCTGAGCAGCCTCACGGGCGACATCTGGCTCGCCGATGGGCTCGACGCGGTCAAGACCGGCCTCCCGGACTCGACCTTCGCCATCGACGTGCAGGCCGGCTCGGCCGGGGCCTGGATCGACCACGAGGAGAACGCGAGCAGCGTCTCCGGCGGGCTGCGCTACCGGGCCGACGGCTACATCGACCTCGACGCCGGTGACGACGACACCACCTTCGACATCGCCGGCGACATCGCCATCACCTCGGCGAGCAGCGACATCGAGACCGGCGGCAGCGCCGAGCTGATCGGGGCCACGGTGACCCTCAGCGCCGCGAGCGGCGTCGACCTCGACGACAACGTCACCGCGCGAAGCGGCGCGGTCTCGATCGATGCCGGCGCGGGTAAGGTGGTCATCGACCAGATCGACGCCGCGGGCGCCGTCACCGTGACCAACAACGGCACCGCTGCCTTCCACGACATCCGCATCCGCGGCATCGACGCCGGCGGCCTGGTGAAGGTGACCGCGCTCGGCCAGGGCGACATCGACTTCCAGACCGGCAGCGCCCTGGTGCGCTCGACCCGGACGGGGCTCGCCGCGAGCGTGCCGGCCGTCGAGCTGCGGGCGGTGAACGGCAGGGTCCGGTTCGCACCGAGCATCGCCGCACCGGTCTCGGGCGCGGTGCGCATCGAGGGCCGCGACGGCGTCGAGTACGCCGACTTCAGCAGCCCGGGCTCGATCACGGCGGCCGGCGACGTGGTGCTGGTCTCGAGCGCCGGGCCGGTCGGGCGCCAGCTCCTCGGCGGCACCCTGCTCGCCAAGGCGCTCGACGTTACCGGCGCCACGGTCACGATCTCGGCGCAGACCGACGTCGACCCGGGCGGCGACATCGTGGCCACGAGCGGCACCGCGACGGTGACCGCGAGCACCGGTACCGCCACGCTCGCCGAGCTCAGCGCGCCGGGCGGGGTGAGCGTCAGCGCGCCGACCCTGATCGACGGCAACGGCGCGGCGCTGAACTTCGGCGGCG
>CAZRGU010000120.1:0-10377 GCA_964599705.1 uncultured Ectothiorhodospiraceae bacterium
CGCCGGTGGTGAAGGTCGCGTCGCAGGCCAGGAAGACGACCGCGGCGGCGACCTCCTCGGGGCGCCCGAGCCGGGCGAGCGGGGTGCGGGCGATGATCGCCTCGCGCCGCTCGCCGGCCGGCTCGCCGCCTTCGGGCCAGAGGATGGCGCCCGGGGCGAGCGCATTGACCCGCACCGCGGGGGCCAGCTCGACGGCCAGGGCGCGGGTCAGCATCACCAGGCCGGCCTTGGCGCAGGAGTAGACCAGGTGGTCGCGCAGCGGGCGCAGCCCGTGGAGGTCGGCGAGGTTGACGATCGCACCGCCGCGCGCGGCCAGCGGCTCGGCGGCGGCCTGGGCGAGCAGCAGCGGGGCGCGCAGGTTGGTGCCCATGAGGTCGTCCCAGGCGGCCGCGTCGATGGTGGCGAGCGGGGTCGGGTGGAAGGTCGAGGCGTTGTTGACCAGCACGTCGAGGCCGCCGAGCCGCGCGCAGGTCGCCTCGACCAGCCGCTGCGGGGCGCCGTCCTCGAGCAGGTCGGCGCCGAGCAGCGCCGTCGAGCCGGGACGCGCGGCCTCGAGCTCGGCGCCGAGCGCCTCGGCCGCGGCCCGCGAGCGCCGGTAGTGAATGGCGACGGCCAGGCCGCGCGCGTGCAGGGCGCGGGCGATGGCCGCGCCGATGCGCCGCGCCGCGCCGGTGACCAGGGCGACCCGGGCCGGCATCGCTCAGCGGCCCGCGGCTCCCCGCGCCGGCGGGGGCGGCGGGGCGGGTCTCTGGCCGGGCGCGGCAGCCGCCATCGGAGCCTCCTGGTCGCAGTCGTGCCGGGCAGGTTAGGCGAGCGGCGCGGCGCTTACCACTCCGAGAGGCGCCGGATCTCGCCGGCCGCCCAGCGCAGGTGGCGGCCCTCGACCTTGGCCAGCGCGTCGAGCACCGCGATCGCGGCCGGCGGGTGCTCGCGAGTGAGCGCCGCGAAGCGCTCGCGGTCGAGCACCAGCAGCTCGCAGTCGCGCACCGCGACCGCGTCGGCGGTGCGCGGCCCGGGCTCGATGAAGGCGATCTCGCCGAACAGCATCCCCGGGCCGTACTTGGCCAGCCGCCGGTAGTGGTGGGCGGTGGTCGGCAGGCGCACGTCGACCTCGCCGGAGAGCAGCAGGAAGAGCTCGTCGCCGGGGTCGCCGGCGGCGAACAGCCGCTCGCCGCGCCGGCAGCGGCGCGGGACCAGCGCGGCGACGAGGGCGGCGCGCTCCTCGGGGGACATCTCGCGGCAGAAGTCGAGGTCCTCTGGGGCGATCCGCGCGCCGCTCCGGGCCGGCGGCTCGCCGAGCGCCTCGAGCAGCGCGTTCTCGGCGTACTCGAGGGCCTCGTCGCGGCCGTTGAAGGTCTTGATCCGGGTCGCCCCGCGCCGCGGGCTGATCTTGCGCAGCGCCTTCTTGACCTTGTGGCCGAGCCCGGCGCCCTTGTGGACCTCGCAGAAGATCAGCCGCCCGCCGTGGCCGTGGAGCCGCTCGGCGGCCTGGCGCAGGATGCGCGCTGCGGTGAGGTCGACCTGGGCGACCCGGCGCAGGTTGAGGATCATCCACACCGGCCGGTCGAGGTCCGGGGCGAGCTCGTCGTAGAGCCGGTCGGCGGTGCCGAAGAACAGGCTGCCGCGCAGGTCGTAGAGCACGATGCGCTCGCCGTGGGCATCGAGCAGGGCGCGCTCGGCCTGCGAGCGCTCGCGCACCGAGCGGGCCTGCACCCCGGTCGAGCGGCGATGCACCACCGGGGCACGGACCTGGGCGCGGATGAACAGCACCACCGCGATCGCCACCCCGACGCCGACCGCGGCCATCAGGTCGTAGGCCACCGTGACCACGGTGACCAGGAGCGCGATCACCGCCTCGGGGCGGGTGCGCCGGCGCCGCGCCCAGGCCAGGATGTCGCGCTCGACCATCCCCAGGGCGACGCTGAGGATCACGCCGGCCAGCGCGCTGACCGGCAGCCAGGCCCCGACCGGCCCTCCGGCGACCACCAGCAGCACGAAGATCACCCCGGCGCAGGCCGCCGCCCCACGCCGCCCGCCGCTGCGCACCGAGATCACCGTCGCCCCGGTGGTCCCCGCCCCGGCCATGCCGCCGGCGAGCGCCGAGAGCGCGTGGCCGATCCCCTGGCCGACCAGCTCGCGGCGCGCGTCGTGGCGCACCCCGGTGGTGACATCGGCGATCACCGCGGTGAGCAGGGTGTCGAGCGAGGCGAGCACCGCGAGGGCCAGCGCCGAGACGACGATGGTCGGCCAGGGCAGGGCGCGCAGCGCCTCGAGCGAGACCCCGAGCTCGATCGCCTCGGGGCCGGGCAGCGCCCCGATCACCCAGGGCGCCGGGACCGCGCCGGGCCCGAGCAGGGCGAGCCCCTGGAAGAGCGCGGTGCCGGCGATCAGCCCGGCGATGGTGCCCGGCACGCGGGGCAGCAGGCGGGGGCCGAGACGGGCCACCGCCAGGGTGGCGAGCGCGGTGGCCGCCGGCAGCCAGCGCCAGCGCCAATCTCCCCAGCCCCCCGCGGCGCCAGCGCCGCTGACCGCCTCGACCTGGGAGAGCAGCATCAGGATCGCCGAGCCGGTCATGAAGCCGGCGACCACGCTGAAGGGGATGAACTTGATCAGCCGCCCGCCGCCCGAGAGCCCGATGGCGACCTGGAAGGCGCCGGTCAGCAGCGCCACGGCGGCCAGCGCGGTGAGCAGCCCGTTGCCGGTCACGCCCTGGGCGGCCGCGGCGTCGAGCGCCCCGACGGTCAGCACCAGGGTCGGGCCGGTCGGGGCGCTGATCAGGCCCCGGGTGCCGCCGGCCGCCCCCGAGGCCAGGCACAGCGCGGCGGCCGCCACCAGCCCGGCGAGCGCCCCGGTGGCCGGGTCGATGCCGCGGCTGGCGAGCAGGGTGACCCCGAAGGCCATCGCCTGGGGCAGCACCACGGCCGCGGCGGCCGCCCCCGCGCCGAGGTCGGCGCCGCTGAGCAGCGGGGTGCGCGGCCCGGCGGCGCTCGCCGCCACGCTGGCCCGCCCCTGCTTGGCATCGGTTGCCATCGACCCCTTCCCCGGCGTCCTCCCAGGAGAGTGTAGCCCGCCGCTCGGATGAGGGGCTCAGCAGCGCGGGGCCGGGACGGTACGCGGCTCCTGGCGGTAGAAGGCGCGCAGCGCCGCGTAGACCTCGGGGTAGGCACGGTGCAGGCGCGCCGGGGCGGTGAAGAAGAACTCGCTGGCCACCGCGAAGAACTCGCCGGGGTCCTCGACGGCGTCCTCGGGCAGGGGCAGCGGGGCGCCGCGCCGGGCGCGGCCCTCGAGGTCGGCGAAGGCGGCGCGGAAGGCGCGCGTCCAGCGCTCGGGGTCGACCTCGCGGTGCAGCGGCGGGCGGCCGTTGGCCTCGCCGCTGGCCAGGTCGATCTGGTGGGCGAACTCGTGCAGGGCGACGCTGCCGGTGGCGAAGCCGCTGTCGCGGTCGGCGATCAGGTCCTCGCGCGAGAGCAGCACCGGACCCTCGGGCCAGGCCTCGCCGGCCAGCGCCTCCTGGTACTCGTGGACCACGCCGGCCTCGTCCTCGACCCGGCGCGGGGCGAGGAACTCGCCCGGGTAGATCACCACCGTGCGCCAGCCCGGATACCAGTCGAGGCCGATCTCGCGGACCGGCAGGGCGGCGAGCAGGGCGACCTCGAGGGCCAGCTCGCGCTCGACGGCGAGCCCCTGCGCGCCGTCGATGCGGCGGCTCACGAGCAGCGCCGCGGTGCGCTCGCGGAGCCGCTCGCGGGCCGCGCCGCAGCCGAGCGGCAGGGCACGCAGGCGCCGGCACAGCGCCTGCCACTCGCCGGCCTCGAGCGGCTCGCCGCGCGCCGCGCCGAGCCAGCCGGCGAGGCGCCGCCCCAGGGTTCCTCGCCCGCGCCCGCTCATGGCCGCGAGCATAGCGCAGCGGCGGTGGCGCGATTCCCGGCTAACATGTCCGCCGGCTCTCCGCGGGCTCGTTCCCGGGCGGGGCACGCCGCGCGGCGCGCTCCGGGCGCCAGGGTCCGCGGCCAGCCGAGCGCCGCCTACCCGGCCGGGGGGGCGCGCAATGCGTGCAGCAAGACGTGAGATGAGTGAGAACAGGAGGGAACATCATGAGCATCCAGGTCGGCGATCGCATCCCCGAGGTCACCCTCACCCGCATGGGCCCCGACGGCCCCACGGAGATCGGCACCGGCGAGCTCCTGGCCGGCCGCAAGGTGGTCCTGTTCGCGCTGCCCGGGGCCTTCACCCCGACCTGCTCGGCGGCGCACCTGCCCGGCTTCGTGGTCCAGGCCGACGCGATCCGCGCCCGCGGGGTCGACGCGATCGTCTGCCTGGCGGTCAACGACGCCTTCGTGATGGACGCCTGGGGCAAGGCGCACAACGCCGAGGCCATCGAGATGGTCGCCGACGGCAACGCCGAGTTCACCCGCGCCGTCGGGCTCGAGGTCGACCTCAGCGCCCGCGGCATGGGCCTGCGCTCGCAGCGCTACGCGATGGTCATCGAGGACGGGGTGGTCACCCACCTGGCCGTCGAGGCCCCGGGCCGGCTCGAGGTGAGCAGCGCCGAGGCGATCCTCGAGGTGCTGTGAGGCTCAGGCGGTCGCTCGGTTCGTTATCCGCAGGTAAGCAAGAATCATAACCATTCGAAAAATGTCGGAATTCTTGACACCTCGTCGGAGCGAGGGGGCCAACCTAGCGCGTTGAATTCGTGGCAGTTTTCCCCGATGCCGGTGGATGAGGCATGCGGCCGGCCGCCCTTATCCCGCGCTTTCTGTCGGGGATCTTTACACTTTGCTGCCCATCGGGGTACCAGCGGCCTCGCCTGTACATGAGTAACCCACTGTTTTAGAAACATAAATCAAGGTGTGGTACGGTTCATGCATGTTCTCAGGCACTCAGACAGCCCCTCCCTCAGGACCAGCGTGGTTCACCGGGGGCAGGGATCGCGAGGCGAATCCTCGCCAACGGGAGGACTTGAGAGATGAACCGACTGTCTAACACACTGCGCGGGTTCGCCGTGTGGGCGGTTGCCAGCGCGGCGCTCGGGCTTGCCGGAGCAGCGCAGGCGAGCGTCATCCACACCTCCAGCCACGTCTACCTCGCCGGCGACGTGGTGATCGACCTGACCGTCTACGACGGCCAGCCCGGTGGGCGCTACCTGTGGGAGTACACGGTCACCAACAGCGGCTACGATCCCGTCCCGGGAACCACCAACGGCTTCTCCGGGTTCGAGCTGTTCCTGCCGACGACGATCCCCGAGATCGCCGACATCACGCCCAATGCGAGTTCCACCCCGCCCTGGGAGGTCGACTGCTGCTCCGGTAACCCGGTCGAGTGGGATATCCGCGACACCGTAGGCGACGGCATCATGCCGGGGAACTCCGGGATCTTCAGCTTCACCACCAAGCCGCGGGCGGTCTCGATCAACAACAACGGCTGGTTCCATAGCTGGAGGAACGGCGGGCAGGTGAACATCGTCTCGACGCCCGGCATGCACGTGCCGTGGGTACCGGGGCTGCCCGTTCTGACACCGGAACCGGCCACCCTGGGGCTGCTCGGGCTCGCGCTGGCGGGACTCCCGGCGCTGGGGCGCCGGCGCGCTCGGCGCTAAGGAGGGCCCGGATCCAACGAGCCGCTCGGGGGGCGGGGGCCGCCGCGCTGGGTGCTCGTCTCGGAGGCGGGGGCAGGCTTCGGTGCCTGCCCCCGCCTTGCCGTCGGGTCCGTCGGGCCCGTCCGGCCTGCACCCCGGTTCGTGGCTGCCCGGGCAGGACCATGATTCGCTTTCCCGGGCCGTGCGCTCCCTCGGGCGCTCGTCCCGGCGCCAGCTTCGCGGTCTCTTGCGGTCCGAGCGCCTCGCCGGGGCCGCCTCTCGGCGTCCTTGCCGCGTGCATCGGTGAACGAAGCGGGCTCGGTCGGGCGCAACTCCCCCGGTGCGGCTGGTGAGCACCGGCCCGCCCCGCCCACCGCCCCGCCGTCGCGCGGCACTCCGCCCGCCCGCCCCCTTCTCGGCCGCGTCCGGCGACCATCGGTGCTGCGCGATCTCGCCAACCGGCGCCTGGGCCGGGAATCGTCGCAGCGGTGTCGGAATTGCTTACACCGCTCGAGGGTGCCGATCGGAGAGCCTAACGCCTTGAATCGATGGGCTTTCCTGCGGAAATGCGGTGACGGCCCTGGCGAGAAGTCCTTTCTGCGACCGATTCTTATGTCGATATTTCTTACACTAATTCCAATACGCATTCTGAGGGTAATCCCTAACCTGTTGTTCATTAAGGCGATTCTATATCTGGCCTGAACCTTGCATGCGTATTCCGCCAACCGCGACTGCCCGAGGGGACCAGGCGGAACGAGGAACAAGCAATGATTCGACGGATCGGCAAGATCGGCTGCGCCTTGGCCCTGACCGGGCTGGCGGGCCTCCTCCTGGCCACCGAGGCCCGGGCCAACCTGATCACCAACGGCAGCTTCGAGAGCGGCACCACCGGCTGGACGGTCGGCGGTGGCGGAATCGACTTGATACTGGACAGCCTCCCCTCCTCTGGATGGCAGGCGAGTGATGGCAGCTACAGCGTAGACCTCAATGCGTTCACCCCGGGGAGCGTGGCAACCAGCTTCACCACCGTCGTCGGGGTGCCGATCGTCGTGACCTTCGACCTGTCGGGAAATCCCGGCCTTCCACGCGACCTGAAGACGCTCGACGTGCTCGTCGACGGCGTGGTGACCGGCTCGTTCAGCTACGACACGTCGGTGCAGCTCAATACCGCCGCGAACATGAAGTACGTGACCGAGAGCTTCACCTTCACGCCGACCGCCACCTCGACCACCCTGACGTTCCAGAGCACCACCAACGCCGGTGCCAGCTTCCCGGCTGCCGCCCAGGGACCGGTCCTCGACAACGTCGTCGCCACCCAGGTGCCCGAGCCGGCCGCGCTGCTGATGATGGGCGCCGGCCTGCTCGGACTGTTCGGCTTGCGCCGGGGCACGCAACGGGCGGCATGAACCGATGATCATCGCCGGGCCGGAGGTGGCGCTAAGCGCCGCCTCAAGAGGTTAGTCTCGCCCCCGATCCGGCTCCGAGGCCAGCCGGTGGGCGGCGCGGGTGGTCTCCGGGAGCCGGTAGCGGGTGGTGCAGCGCATGACCAGCTCGACGGCGGTGGCCAGCGCCACCCGGTGTCCGACCGAGACGTAGATCGGGCGCACCCCGGCGCGGCTGCGCAGCACCGCGCCGATCACCTCCCCGCCGTCGCGCAGCGCGGTCCAGGCCCCGCGCTCGCCCGGCACCTCGTCGTGGGTGCCGATCAGGCGGCTCTTGGCCACCCCGATGGTCGCCACCCCGGCGAGCAGCCCGAGGTGGCAGGCCAGCCCGAAGCGGCGCGGGTGGGCGTAGCCCTGGCCGTCGCAGAGGATCAGGTCGGGGGCGCGCTCGAGGCGCTCGAGGGCGGCGAGAACCGCCGGGACCTCGCGAAACGAGAGCAGCCCCGGGACGTAGGGGAAGCGCGGCGCCTCCTCGACCACGGCCTGCTCGAGCGGCTCGAGCGCCGGGAAGCCGAGCACCGCGACCGCGGCGCGCACCACGGCGCGGCGCCGGTCGAAGCCGCAGTCGACCCCGGCCACGCGGCGCAGCGGGCCGAGCTCGTCGCGGGTCGCGACCCGCCCGCGCAACCGCTCCTGGATGGCGCGCGCCTCGCGCGGGCTGACCGCCCAGGGGTGGGCGAGGTCGGCGTCGCTGCCGCCCGTCCCCATCGCTCGCCGCCGGCACCCGCCGATCGGTCCGCTCCGTTACCGGCCGGCGCGCGCCTTGACCTCGCGGCGCCGGGCGTGGAGCACCGGCTCGGTGTAGCCGTTGGCCCGCTGGCAGCCGCCGAAGACCAGCTCGAGGGCGGCCTGGAAGGCGATGCTGGCCGCGAAGTCGGGGGCCATCGGCCGGTAGGCCGGGTCGCCGGCGTTCTGCTCGTCGACCACCCGGGCCATGCGCTCGAAGGTCGCCACCACCTGCTCGCGGCTGATCAGCCCGTGGCGCAGCCAGTTGGCGATGTGCTGGCTGGAGATGCGCAGCGTCGCCCGGTCCTCCATCAGCGCGACGTGGTGGATGTCGGGGACCTTGGAGCAGCCCACCCCCTGGTCGACCCAGCGCACCACGTAGCCGAGGATCCCCTGGGCGTTGTTGTCGAGCTCGGCCTGGCGCTCGGCCTCGCTGAGGTTGCGCCCGCCGAGCGCGCTGACCTGGAGCAGGGCGGCGAGGCTGGCGCGCTCGCGCCCGGCGAGCTCGCGCTGGCGCGCGGCGACGTCGACCTGGTGGTAGTGGATGGCGTGCAGGGTCGCGGCGGTCGGCGAGGGCACCCAGGCGGTGCTCGCCCCGGCCCTCGGGTGGGCGATCTTGGTCTCGAGCATGGCCCGCATGGCGTCCGGCATCGCCCACATCCCCTTGCCGATCTGGGCCCGCCCGCGCAGCCCGGCGGCCAGCCCCACGTCGACGTTCCAGTCCTCGTAGGCGAGCATCCACGGCTCGCTCTTGAACTCCATCTTCGGGATCACCGGGCCGACCTCCATCACCGAGTGGATCTCGTCGCCGGTCCGGTCGAGGAACCCGGTGTTGATGAAGATCACCCGCTCGCGGGCGGCGCGGATGCACTCGAGGAGGTTGACCGTGGTGCGCCGCTCCTCGTCCATGATCCCGATCTTGACGGTGTTCGGGGTCAGGTCGAGGGCCTGCTCGATGCGCGCGAACAGCTCCACCGTGGCCGCCACCTCCTCGGGGCCGTGGAGCTTGGGCTTGACGATGTAGATGCTCCCGGCGCGGCTGTTGCGGTAGCGACCCCGCCCGAGCAGGTCGTGCTTGGCCGCCAGGCAGGTCATCATCGCGTCGAGGAAGCCCTCGGGGATCTCGTGGCCGGCCGCATCGAGCACCGCATCGGTGTACATGTGCAGCCCGGCGTTGCGGGCCAGCAGCAGGGCGCGCCCCGGCAGGGTCAGGACGGTGCCGTCGGGAGCGGTGTACTCGCGGTCCGGGTTGAGGGTGCGGCGCAGCGTCCGCCCGCCCTTCTCGAAGCTCGCCTCGAGGGTGCCGAGCATGATCCCCAGCCAGTTGCGGTAGATCCGCACCTTGTCATCGGCGTCGACGGCGGCTACCGAGTCCTCGCCGTCCTCGATGGTGGTCAGCGCGGCCTCGAGGACCACGTCGCGGACCCCGGCCGGGTGGGCGCGCCCGACCGGGTCGTCGCGGTCGAGGTGGATCTCGATGTGCAGCCCGTGGTGGCGCAGCAGCAGCAGGCTCGGCGCCTCCGGGCGGCCGCGGAAGCCGGCGAGCTGGGTCGGGTCGTGCAGGGTGGTGTGGCTGCCGGTGGCCAGGGTGGCGACCAGCCGCAGGCCCTCGCCGGCGTCGGCCAGGGCGTATCCTGCGACCTCGCCGTGGCTGCCGCCAGCGAGCGGTACGGTCTCGTCGAGGAAGGCCGCGGCGCGCTCCATCACCAGCCGGCCGCGCACCGGGTTGTACTCGCCGCCGCGCTCGGCGCCACCCTCCTCGCCGATCACGTCGGTGCCGTAGAGGGCGTCGTAGAGGCTGCCCCAGCGGGCGTTGGCGGCGTTGAGCGCGTAGCGGGCGTTGTCGAGCGGGACGACGAGCTGGGGGCCGGCGAGCGAGGCGATCTCGGGATCGACGTTGGCGCTGGTGACCTCGAAGGGCTCGCCCTCGGGGACCAGGTAGCCGATCTCGCGCAGGAAGGCCTCCTGCTCGGCCGGGTCGACGGGGCCGCCCCTGCGGGCCGCGAACCACTGGTCGAGACGGGCCTGGAGGCGGTCGCGGGTGGCGAGCAGCTCGCGGTTGCGCGGCCCGAGCTCGGCGACGATCGCGGCGAGCGCCGTCCAGAAGCGTTCCGGCTCGACGCCGGTGCCCGGCGCCACCTCGTCGCGCACCAGCTCGTGAAGGGGTCTGGCGATCCGCAGGCCGCCGATCTCGACGCGCTCGGTCATCTCATGATCTCTCTCTGCTCGGTCGTGGGAACGGGGAGACGGGGCCGGCGTTGCGCCGGCCGCGATTTTGTTATGCGGAAAAGTAAATCACAGAGCGGCAGGGCCGGCAACGGTCGGCCCCTTCCGTCCGGTGATGCGCGAGCCGCGAGGGGGAGTGCCGGGCGGCCAGCGGCCGCCGTTCGGGCCGGGGGCCCGGGGGTGCGGCACGGCGCCGGCGGGCCGGCCGCCAGCGCCCCCCTTTTCAAACGCCGCCCGAGGTGGGAAGCTGATCGCGGAGCGAGCCACGGAGGGACCCCGGATGCCGATCTTCGAGTACCGCTGCCAGAGCTGCGAGGAGCGCTTCGAGACCCTGGTGCGCGGCGGCGAGCGGCCCGAGTGCCCGCGCTGTCACGGCGCCGAGCTCGAGCGGCTGCTCTCGCCGTTTGC
>CAZRGU010000121.1:0-10268 GCA_964599705.1 uncultured Ectothiorhodospiraceae bacterium
GCCCGGCCGGGCGCGTGGAGGCGACCCGCCGCGCCCTCGCTTCGCGCATCGCTGAGCGATGCGGGCTGGCGGTTCCTGGCGCTGCCCGGTGACCGGCCCCTTGTCGGCGGCTACAGGTACGGCGTGAACAGCCAGCACAGCGCGTCGCCCAGGTGCACCGGCAGCGGGCGGCTGTCGACCTCCTCGAGGGTCAGGCGCCGGGCCCGCTCGCGGCGCTGCTCGAAGAGGGTGGCGAGCCGCACCGCGACCTCCCGGTCGTAGATCTCGAGGGCGATCTCGAAGTTCAGGCGCAGGCTCCGGGGGTCGAGGTTGGGCGAGCCGACCAGCGCGTAGAGGTCGTCGAACAGCGCCAGCTTGGTATGGTCGAAGGGGGCCGGCTGGAGGTAGACGGCCACCCCGCGCCCGAGCAGCTCCCAGAGCATGTTGCGGGTCGCCCGGTCGACGAACGGCAGGTTGCTGCGCTCCGGGAGCACGATCTCGACGGCCACCCCGCGCAGGGCCGCGGCCTGCAGCGCGCCGATCATCTCGCGCGGCGGCAGGAAGTAGGGGGTGACCAGGGCGATGCGGTGGCGCGCCGCGGCGATCGCGGCGAGCAGCACGGTCTTGATCTTCTGCACCGGCTCGTGGGGTCCGTCGAGGATCGAGCGGCACACGCTGCCGGGCTCGGCGGCCGGACCCGGCAGCGTGCGATCGCTCGGCGCGATGTCGCGCTCGCCGGTGCAGAAGCCCCAGTCCTCGAGGAAGGCGCGCTCGAGCTGGGAGACCACCGGCCCGCGGAGGCGAAAGTGCAGGTCGCGCACCGCCGGCTCGCCGCCCTCCGGCGGGGGCAGGTTCTTGTCGCTGATGTTGAGCCCGCCGAGGAAGGCGAGCTCGCCGTCGGTCACCAGCAGCTTGCGGTGGGTGCGCAGGTTGAGGAAGACCTGGGGGGGGAGGAGGCGCGGGGGCAGGAAGCGGGCGTGCGGGATCGAGCGCCGGCGCAGCTCGCGCCCGGCCAGCCTCGGGAGCGAGTAGAGCTCGCCGAACCCGTCGATCACCACCTTGACCTCGACGCCGCGCTCGCGCGCCGCGGCGAGCGCGGCGGTGAAGCGCGCCCCGATGCGATCGCACTGGAAGATGTAGGTGGTGAGGTAGACGCGCCGGCGCGCCTGCGCGATCGCCTCGAGCATCGCCGGGTAGGCCTCGCTGCCGTCGCGCAGCGCCTCGACCCGGTTACCGGCGAGCAGCGGCCGGCGGGCGAGGTTGTCGGCGGCCCGCGCCACCGAGGCGATCCGGGCATCGACCTCGGGGCGCGGCCCGCGGGCGAGCTCGAAGCGCCCGTCGAGGTGGAAGGCCTCGCCGCCGCCGAGCGCGGCGGCCCGGCTGCGGATGCGGTTGATCCCGAACAGGTAGTAGAGCAGCGGGCCGGCGACCGGGAAGATCAGGCAGACCGCGATCCAGCCGAGCGCCGAGCGCGGGTCACGCTTGTAGAGCAGGGCGTGGAGGGCGGCCGAGAGCGCGGCCAGCGAGACCGCCAGGGCGATCAGCAGGTGGGTGTGGCTGAGGCTCATCGCGGCTCCTCGGCGCCCGCCCGCTCGGGGCCGCTCAGCGGCGCGGCCAGCGCGGCCCCCGGGGCCGGTCCGGACGGCGCACCTCGAGCGGCCCGCGCAGGTGCAGATCGCGCTGCGGGAAGGGGATCTCGATGCCGTGCTCGCGGAAGGCACGGTCGATCGCGAAGCGCAGGTCGCTCGCCACCCGCAGGCGCTCGTCGGCGTTGGCGATGAACAGCCGCAGCTCGAAGTCGAGCGAGCTGTCGCCGAAGTCCATGAACAGCACGTAGGGGGCCGGCCAGCCGTTGGTCAGCGGATGGGCGCGGGCGCACTCGAGGAGCAGCTCGCGGACCCTGGCGGTGTCCGAGCCGTAGGCCACCCCGACCGGGATCTCGACCCGCGCGTAGGTGTCCTTGTGGGTCCAGTTGACCAGTGCCGAGGAGATCAGCTCGGAGTTGGGGATGATCACCTCGGAGCGCTGGAAGGTGCGGATCTCGGTGGCCCGCACGCTGATCCGCTGCACGTAGCCCTGGTGCTCGCCGATCTCGACCCAGTCGCCGACCTTGAGCGGGCGCTCGACGAGCAGGATCAGCCCGGAGACGAAGTTGTTGACCACGTTCTGCAGCCCGAAGCCGATGCCCACCGAGAGCGCGCCGGCGATGATCGCCAGGTTCGACAGGTCGAGGCCGAGCATCGAGACGGCGGCCGCGAGCGCGATCACCAGGCCGATGTAGCCGGCGCTGGTCTTGAGCGAGTGGCGCAGCCCGACGTCGAGCCGGGTGTGCGGGAAGATCCGGGTCTCGAGGATGCGCTGGAAGGCGCGGGTGGCGAGGAGGATGGCGCCGAAGGTGGCCAGGGCGCCGAGCAGCGCGGTCAGCGAGATGGTGAGCCCGCCGATGGTGATCCCCGCGACGGCGTGCTCGAGCCAGACCCGCAGGTCGGCCTCGGGCAGGCCCCAGACCCGCAGCAGCACCACCAGGCCGCCGAGCGCCAGCGCGAGGTCGACCGCCGCCACCACCCAGAAGTGGACGATCCGCCCGCCCCCGTCCCCGGCCTCGCTCTCCGGGCTGAGGCGGGCGATGAGCAGCGCGACGAGGTCGCGGGTCACGCCGTGCACCACCACCACCGCCCCGGCGAGCAGCGCGGTGAGCAGCAGGTTGCCGGCCAGGTAGCTGGCCAGCGCCCGGTAGCCGAGCAGGGCGGCGACCGGGATGGCGGTCGCGGCCAGCCCGATGATCAGGCGCGCCCACGGGAAGGACGGCCTGCCGGGCGGCTCCCCGGCCTCCCCGTCGATGCGCTGCCAGAGCCGCCCGGGGAGCAGCGAGAGGATCAGCGCCGCGACCACGGTGTCGGCGATCAGGTCGTAGAGCAGCCCGAGCTCCTCGGGGATCTCGAGGTGGCGGCGGGCGACGTACTCGATCAGGTACAGCCCCGCGGCGAGCAGCGACAGGCCGCGGATGCGCAGGTACAGCGCCCGGGCGCTGGCGTTGGTGAGCGGGGTCGGGCGCCAGGCCGGCCCGGAGAAGGGCGCCAGCACGGCCCGCGCCACGCCGCTGATCAGGGCCACGAAGGCGAAGCCGGTCAGTGCTGCGACCAGCGTGTCGCCGACGATCCCGCGCTCGGCGGTCACCGAGCGGAGCCACCACAGCGGGATCAGGGCCACCAGCGCCGGGAGCAGCCCGCGGGCCAGCGCCACCTGGAGGGCGGTGAGCACCCGGCGCGCGAACGAGGGGCGGGTGTCCTGGCGCTCGCGCGAGCAGCGCCGCAGCACGGCGCGGCGCAGCGGCACGATGAGTCCCATCCCGAGCAGCAGCAGGACCAGGCCGACGCCGGGGCGCACCGACTCGACCGAGCCGGCCAGGGCCGGTGCCCAGTCGGCCAGCGAGGTCGACTCGAGCTGGCGCCAGACGGCCAGCACGTGGGGTCCGGCGCGGCGCAGCACCCCGGGGGACAGCGGCGAGGGCCCGCGCTCGAAGAGGCTGGCGGCGAGCTCCGCGCGCTGGCGGCTGGCCAGCCGGGCGAGGAGCTGGTCGACGCCGGCCCGGATCAGATCGACCTCCTTGACCCGGGCGTCGTAGCGGGCGATCTGGGCCTCGAGCTCGGCCCGCTTGGCCGCGATCTGGGCCTCCTCGGGCGGCTCGCCCTCGCCCGGGGGAGGGCCGAGCGCGGCGAGCAGCTTGCGCAGCTCGCCGCCGCGCGCGAGCGCCTCGTCGCGGACCTGGCGCAGCTCGCGGGTGATGCTCTCCAGGCCGCTGCGCCAGGCGACCAGGGTGCTGACCGGGTCGCCGCGCTCGAGCGCCTGCCCGGCGTTGCGCAGGAACTGCTCCCACTGCGCGCGGGTGTTCTCGTACCAGCGCTGCTCGGAGGGGTTGGGGGCCGTCTCGGTGACCGGCGCGCCGTGCGCTGCGCCGACCCACAAGGCGAGGACGATCGCGGCGAGCCGCCGGGCAGGCACGGGCAGGAGCATCCGCCGAGTCTACCCCGCCCGGGGGTGGTTTGCCGATCGGCGCGGGCGGACCGAGAATCTCTCCCGTTCCTTTCAGCCGGGGCGAGGCGATGAGCAGCGGCAAGCCGTTCGCGGAGGCCTGCGAGCGAAACAAGGGGCCGATCCTCGCGGTTCTCGAGCGGGTCCTCGCCGGCTGTCGCGCGGTGCTCGAGATCGGCAGCGGGACCGGCCAGCACGCGGTGCACTTCGCGGCCGCCCTCGGGCACCTGCGCTGGCAGCCGAGCGAGCGGGCCGCCGAGCTCGACGGGCTGCGCGCCTGGGTCGCCGAGGCCGGGCTGCCCAACCTCGCCGCGCCGCTCGCCCTCGACGTCGAGCGCCGGCCCTGGCCGGTGGCGCCCTTCGACGCGGTGTTCAGCGCCAACACCGCGCACATCATGGCGTGGCCGGCGGTCACGGCGATGTTCGCCGCCATCGGCGAGCAGATCGAGCGCCCCGGGGTGTTCGTGCTCTACGGCCCGTTCCGCTACCACGGGCGCCAGGTGAGCGCCGGCAATGAGCGCTTCGATGCCGCCCTGCGGGCGCGCGACCCGGCGATGGGGCTGCGCGACGTGCGCGACCTCGAGGCCCTGGCGGGCGCGGCAGGGCTGGCGCTGGCCGCCGATCTGGCGATGCCGGCCAATAACCGCACCCTGGTCTGGGCGGCTCGCTGAGGGCGGGTGGTGCTCGAGCTGGCCGGCATCGACAAGTCCTACCGCGAGGGCGAGGCCCGGCGGGTGGTGTTCCGCGGTCTCGAGGCGCGCTTCGCGCCCGGCGAGGTGTGCGCGGTCAGCGGGCGCAGCGGCTCGGGCAAGTCGACGCTGCTCAACCTGATCAGCGGCATCGACCTGCCCGATGCCGGCGCCGTGCGCTACCAGGGCACCGATCTCAGCGCCCTCGATGACCGCGCGCGCACCCTGCACCGGCGCCGCTCGATCGGCTTCGTCTTCCAGTTCTTCAACCTGATCCCCACCCTGACCGTGCTCGAGAACCTGCTCCTGCCGCTCGATCTCCTCGGGGTCGGGCGGCGCGCCGCCCGCGGGCGCGCCGAGGCGCTGCTCGCCGCGGTCGGTCTCGGCGACCGGGCGGGGAGCTTTCCCGACCGG
Source organism: uncultured Ectothiorhodospiraceae bacterium (assembly GCA_964599705.1). Taxonomy (GTDB): domain Bacteria; phylum Pseudomonadota; class Gammaproteobacteria; order HK1; family HK1; genus CAZRGU01. Next base: position 5,115 of record CAZRGU010000121.1, read on the forward strand.
CTCTCCGGCGGCGAGCAGCAGCGGGTGGCGCTGGCCCGGGCGCTCATCCACCGCCCCTCGCTGGTGCTCGCCGACGAGCCGACCGGAAACCTCGACGAGACGACCGGCGGCGAGGTCCTCGACCTGCTCCTCGAGATGGTCGCCGAGAGCGGCGCGACCCTGATCATGGCGACCCACAGCCGCGCCGCGGCGGCCCGGGCCGGGCGGCTGCTGGTGATCGAGGGGGGCGGGCTGCGCGAGGCCGGCGAGCGCCGATGAGGCTGCTGCTGCGCGCCGCGCTGCGCTACCACGCCGCCCACCGCTGGCAGCTCGCCCTGGCACTGCTCGGGGTGGCGCTCGGGATCGCGGTCGTGGTGGCCGTGGACCTGTCCACGTCGAGCGCCCGCGATGCCTTCCTGCGCGCCAGCGAGCGGGTGGTCGGGCGGGCGACCGACCGGGTCGTCGGCCCGAGCGGCGGGCTCGACGAGCGGCTCTACGTGCGCCTGCGCCTGGCCCTGCCGGAGCTGCCCGCCGCGCCGGTCCTCGAGGGGCGGGTCGAGGTCGCGGGGCGCGCGCTCACCCTGCTCGGGGTGGACCCGTTCGCCGAGGCGCCGTTTCGCCCGCGCCTGCGCGAGGCGGTCGCGCAGGCCGGGCTGGCGGCGCTGCTCGCCGAGCCGGGCGCGGTGCTGCTCGAGCGCGGTCAGGCCGCGACGCTGGGCATCGCGCCGGGGGCGCGCCTGACCCTGCTCGCCGGCGGGCGGCGGGTCGAGGCGCACCTGGCCGGGGTGTTCACCGCCGGCGACCCGCTCGAGCGCGGCGCCGCCGCCGGGCTGATGCTCGCCGACATCGCCACCGCCCAGGAGCTGCTCGGCCGGCTCGGTCGCATCGACCGCATCGACCTGGCGCTGCCCGCCGGTGGCGAGGGGGCGGCGCTGCGCGAGCGGCTCGCCGCCCTGCTCCCCCCGGGGGCCAGCGTGGTCGGCGCCGGCGAGGAGGTCCGCTTCGCGGCGCGCATGACCGGCGCCTTCGAGCTCAACCTCGACATGCTCGGGCTGCTCGCGGTGCTGATCGGCGCCTTTCTCATCTACAACACCATGGCCTTCTCGGTGGTGCGCCGGCGCGAGCTGATCGGGCGGCTGCGCGCCCTCGGGGTCACCCGCGGGCAGATCGCGGCGCTGCTGCTCGCCGAGGCGGCGTTGCTCGGTGCGGCCGGGGCCGGCGCCGGGATCGCGCTCGGCACGCTGCTCGCCCGGACCCTGGTCGGCCTGGTCGTGGCGACCGTCAACGACCTCTACTACAGCGTCGCGGTGAGCGGGGCACCGCTGACCGGCGCTGCGGCGGCCAAGGCGCTCGCCCTGGGGGTCGGCACGGCGCTCGGCGCCGCGCTGGTGCCGGTCGGCGAGGCGCTGCGGGTGGCCCCGCGCGGCGCCCAGCTCCGCTCGCTGCTCGAGGCCCGCGCCCGCCGACTGGCCGGTCGCGGCTGGCGCGCCGCGCTGCTGGCGCTGGGTGTGGCCGGCGCCGCGCTGGCGCTGCCGGGCGGCGGGCTGGGGGCGGGCTTCACCGGGATGTTTGCGCTGGTCGCCGCGGCCGCCCTGGCGGCCCCCGGGGTCACCCTGGTGCTGCTGCGCCTGCTCGCGGTCCCCGCGGCGGTCGCCGGCGGCGTGCTCGGGCGGCTCGCGGTGCGCGGCGCGGCCGCCTCGCTGAGCCGCACCGCGGTGGCCGTCGCGGCGCTGATGGTGGCGCTCGCGGCCACCATCGGGGTCGCGGTGATGGTCGACAGCTTCCGCCTCACGGTGGCCTCGTGGCTGGAATCGACGCTGCGCGCCGACCTCTACGTGGGCACCCCCGGCGAGGGTCACGCCGGGGCCATCGACGAGCCCCTGATCGAGCGCATCGTGGCGCTGCCCGGGGTCGCCGAGGTCAGCGCCGGGCGCAGCGCCCGGGTGCGCTCGCCGCAGGGGCCGGTCGAGGTGCTCGCCCTGCGCATGGCCAGCGCCAGCTACCGGGGCTTCGAGCTGCTCGCCGGCGATCCGGCCGCCGCCTGGCGGGCCTTCGATCGCGGCGCGGCGATGGTCAGCGAGCCGCTCGCCTACCGGCGCGGGCTCGCCCCGGGAAGCAGACTCGAGCTGGCCGGCGAGCGCGGGCCGGTGCGCCTCGAGGTCGCCGGGGTGTACCGCGACTACGGCTCCGAGCGCGGCAAGGTGCTGATCAGCCGCGCCACCTGGGAGCGCTACTGGGCGGGGCGTGGCTTCACCGCCCTCGGGGTCTACCTGGCCGCCGGTGTCGAGGCCGGGCGGGTGGCCGATCGGATCCGCGCCCTGGTCCCCGGCGATGCACCGCTGCGGGTGCGCCCGAGCGCGGCCATCCGGGAGGCCTCGCTGGCGGTCTTCGACCGCACCTTCGCGATCACCGGGGTGCTGCGCGGCGTGGCCACCCTGGTCGCCTTCCTCGGGGTGCTCGGGGCGCTGATGGCCCTCGAGCTCGAGCGGGGCCGCGAGGTCGCGGTGCTGCGCGCCCAGGGGATGACCCGGGCCCAGCTCTGGGGACTGGTCGAGGGGCAGAGCGCGCTGCTCGGCCTGATCGCCGGGCTGCTCGCCGCACCGCTCGGCCTGCTCCTCGGCTGGCTGCTCATCGAGGTGGTCAACCGGCGCTCCTTCGGGTGGTCGATGAGCATCCACGTCGACCCCTGGATCCTCGTCCAGGCGCTCGCCCTGGCCCTGCTCGCCGCGCTGCTCGCCGGGCTCTACCCGGCCTGGCGGATGGCGGGCACCGCCCCGGCGCTGGCCCTGCGCGAGGAGTAGCCGGGCGTGCCGGGGGGCGGCGATGCGGCGCTTCTTTGCCATGACCCGGCACGGGCCTTAGACTCGGCGCCCACCGCGCAGCGGGCCGCGCAGCGGCCGGGGATGATGAGCAATGCAGGCTAGTCGCCGCCGCAGCGTCGGCGTTTCCGTGGGTGACATCGTCATCGGCGGCGGGGCGCCGATCGTGGTCCAGTCGATGACCAACACCGACACCGCCGATGCGGCCGCCACGGCAGCCCAGTGCGAGGCGCTGGCGCGGGCCGGCTCCGAGCTGGTGCGGGTCACGGTCAACACCCCCGAGGCGGCCGCCGCGGTCCCCGAGATCCGCCAGCGCCTCGATGACGCCGGCTGCACGGTGCCGCTGGTCGGCGACTTCCACTACAACGGCCACCGGCTGCTCAGCGACTACCCGCGCTGCGCCGAGGTGCTCGCCAAGTACCGGATCAACCCCGGCAACGTCGGCTTCGGGCACAAGCGCGGCAGCCAGTTCGCGACCCTGATCGAGATCGCCCGCGAGCGCGACAAGCCGGTGCGCATCGGGGTCAACTGGGGCAGCCTCGACCCGGCGCTGGTCGCGCACATGATGGATCGCAACGCGCGCTCCGCCGAGCCCGCCCCGGCCGCCGAGATCACCCGCCGGGCGCTGGTGGTCTCGGCGCTGACCAGCGCCGAGCGGGCCGAGGAGCTGGGGCTGCCGCGCGAGCGGATCGTGCTCTCGGCCAAGGTCAGCGAGGTCCAGGACCTGATCGCGGTCTACCGGCGCCTGGCCGCCGAGAGCGACTACGCGCTGCACCTCGGCCTGACCGAGGCCGGGATGGGGACCAAGGGCATCGTCGCCTCGGTGGCGGCGATGGCAGTGCTCCTCCAGGAGGGGATCGGCGACACCGTGCGGGTCTCGCTGACCCCCGAGCCGGGCGGCGATCGGACCCGCGAGGTGGTGGTCGCCCAGGAGCTGCTCCAGACCATGGGGCTGCGCGCCTTCGCGCCGCTGGTCACCGCCTGCCCGGGCTGCGGGCGCACCACCAGCACCTTCTTCCAGGAGCTGGCCGACTCGATCCAGGGCCACCTGCGCGCGCGCATGCCCGAGTGGCGGCGCCGCTACGAGGGGGTGGAGCGGATGTCGGTGGCGGTGATGGGCTGCGTGGTCAACGGCCCGGGCGAGTCGCGCCACGCCAACATCGGCATCAGCCTGCCGGGCACCGGCGAGCAGCCCGCCGCGCCGGTCTACGTCGACGGCGAGCGCACCGTGACGCTGCGCGGCGAGCGCATCGCCGAGGAGTTCCAGCGCCTGGTCGACGAGTACGTGGAGCGCCACTACCGGCCGCGCGCGGGCGGCGGGTGACGGCTGTCTGGTCGTGGCGGGCCGTCGCCCGGCGCCGTGGGCACGGGTGAGCGGGCGGGCATCGGCCATCGGATCGTGAGGAGCTGACAGGATGGAGCTGGGAATCGCCGGACGCCGGGCGCTGGTGTGCGCCTCGAGCAAGGGGCTGGGCAAGGCCTGCGCGCTGGCGCTGGTCGCCGAGGGGGTCGACGTGGTGATCAACGGGCGCACCCCCGAGACCCTCGAGGCCGCCGCCGCCGAGGCCCGGGCGCTGGGCGGCGGGGCGGTGCGCGCGGTGTGCGCCGACGTCACCACCGAGGCCGGGCGCGCGGCGCTCCTCGAGGCCTGCCCGGATCCCGACATCCTGGTCAACAACGCCGGCGGCCCGCCGCCCGGCGACTTCCGCGACTGGGGCCGCGAGGAGTGGCTGGCGGCCCTCGAGGCCAACATGCTCGCCCCGATCGCGCTGATCCGGGCGACCGTCGACGCGATGTGCGCGCGCGGCTACGGGCGCATCGTCAACATCACCTCGGTGGCGGTCAAGGCGCCGATCCCGACCCTCGGGCTGTCGAACGGGGCGCGCGCCGGGCTGACCGGGTTCGTCGCCGGGGTCGCCCGCCAGGTCGCCGCCCAGGGCGTGACCATCAACAACCTGCTGCCCGGGCCGTTCGACACCGAGCGGTTGCGCGCCAACATCGCCTACGTGGCCGAGCGCGACGGGCGCAGCTTCGCCGAGGAGCTCGAGGCGCGCCGGGCGCGCGCGCCGATGCGCCGCTTCGGCGACCCGGCCGAGCTCGGTGCGCTGTGCGCCTTCCTGTGCGGGACCCGCGCCGGGTACATCAACGCCCAGAACATCGTGCTCGACGGCGGCGCCTTCCCCGGCACGCTGTGATCGCCGGCCCCGCGGGCCCGCGATCGGCCGCGGCTCTCAGAGCCCCGACGACCGCGGGTCGCGCGCTCGGCGGGGAACAGAGGTGCGGCAGAGGTTCGCTGCCAGGGCGGGCCCGAGCGTCGGGCTGGCGTCCGACGAGGGTGGTGGGGACTCGGGGGCTT
>CAZRGU010000122.1:0-6035 GCA_964599705.1 uncultured Ectothiorhodospiraceae bacterium
AGCGGCATGTCGCCGATCTCGTCGAGGAACAGGGTGCCGCCGTCGGCCTGCTCGAAGACCCCGCGGCGGACCCGCTCGGCGCCCGTGAAGGCGCCCCGCTCGTGGCCGAACAGCTCGCTCTCGATCAGCCCCTCGGAGACCGCCGCGCAGTTCAGGGCGACGAAGGGCGCGTCCCGGCCGGCGGCGGCCAGCGCGTGCAGGCGCCGCGCGGTCATCTCCTTGCCGACCCCGGACTCGCCGGTGATCAGCACCGTGCTCGAGTAGCGGGCGATGCGCGGCAGCTTGGCCTCGAGCTCGCGCATCACGCTCGAGATGCCGAGCCGGGGCACCTCGCCGTCGGACCCGGCCGGCGCCGGCAGGGCGCAGAGCACGCGCACCTTGTCCATCAGCTGCTCGATGTCGAACGGCTTGGTGAGGTAGTCGGCGGCCCCGAGCTTGAGCAGCCGCACGGCGTGCTCGACCTCGCCGTAGGCGGTCATGAACAGCACCGGCGGCAGCGCCTGCCCGCGCCCGAGGAGGCGCTCGAACATCGCCTCCCCGGACATGTCGGGAAGGCGCACGTCGCTGAGCAGCACCCGGCAGGGCCGGGCCTCGAGCGCGGCGAGCGCCTCGCTCCCGGTGCGGCACCACTCGACCGCGTAGCCCTCGATCTCGAGGCGGTCGCAGAGCGACTCGCCCATGATCGGGTCGTCCTCGACCACGCACACCCGCGCCCCCTGCTCAGCCATCCTGCTCCTCCCCGGCCAGCGGCAGCGAGACCTCGAAGCGGGTCTCCGCCTCGTCGCTGGCCACCTCGATGCACCCGCCGAGGCGCTGCACGATCTGGTAGCTCACCCACAGCCCGAGCCCGCTGCCGCCGTCGCTGGCGCGGGCGAAGGGCTCGAACAGGCGCTCGCGCTCCGGCTCCGGGATCGGCTCGCCCTCGTTGCTGACGGTGAGCGCCAGGGCCGCCCCGGCGCGGCGCACCGTGCAGCCGACCCGCCCGCCCGGCGGGCAGGCGTGCACGGCGTTGAGCAGCAGGTTGAGCAGCACCTGGCGGACCTCGGTGGCCGGCAGCGGCACCGGGCCCTCGATCCCCGTCTCCCAGTGCAGCGCCACGCCCTTGCGCTGCGCGTCCGGCGCGATCAGGGTGTGGACGTCATCGAGGTCGGCCGGGGCCAGGGAGCGGCTCTCGAGGCGCACCTCGACGAGCAGCGCCGAGACCGTGTCCTTGATCTGGAGCAGCCCGCGCTCGAGCAGCGAGACGGTGCGCCGGGTGAAGCGGTCGGCGCCGCCACGGCGCTTGAAGGTGTCGATCGCGGTCAGCATCCCGGCCAGCGGGTTGTTGATCTCGTGGGCGATCCCGGCGGCGAGACGCCCGGCCGCGGCCAGCCGATCGGCGGCCACCACGCGGCGCTCCATCTCGCGCTTCTCGCCGAGCTCGGCGACCACCCGCTCGAAGGTGCGGGCGAGCAGCCCGACCTCGTCGCGGCTGCGGTAGCCGGCCAGCTCGCCGAGCTCGGCGCGCCCCTCGGGCAGGGCACGCAGGCAGCCGGCCAGCTCGACCAGGGGCGCGGCCAGGCGCCGGCCCCAGTACCAGGCCAGCGGCAGCAGCAGGGCGAGGATGGCCAGCGCGGCGAGCACGTTGCTCGAGACGATCCGGTACATCGCCGGGAGCAGGGCGGTCTTGTCGTAGGCGAGCAGCAGCCGCCCGCCGTCGCCACCGCCGGCGCCGACCGGCGCGTCGAGCACCAGCCAGCGTGCATCCTCGCGGACCCGGGCAGTGGCGAGCGGCGCCGCGGTGTCCGGACCGAGGGCGGCGAATGGTCCCAGCCCGGGACACCGCCTGCTGGCCAGTGGATAGCGCTCGGGCTCCGAGGAGACGAACACCCGCCCGGCCGGGTCGAGGACGCAGATCACGGCCCGTGCCCGGCCCTCGGCGGGCCCGCCGGCGGCCTGGCGCACGGTCCGGTAGGCGGCCCACACCTCGTCGTTGCGAAGCTGCTCGGCCAGCGTCTCGGTGAGCACCGCGCCGAGGCGCCGGGCGCGGGCCTCGAGCCCGGCGCGCGCCTCGGCGTAGGTCCGGGTCACGGTCACCGCAGTCAGCGCCAGCACCGTGGCCAGCACCACCAGGCTGAGCGCCAGCGGCACCTTGTGCCGGTAGCTAAGCCCGCCCGGCATTGACCGTCTCGACGAAGCGCAGCACCCGCTCGATGCCGTCGTAGAGGCGATCCTCGCCGGCGGTGAAGCCGTCGAGGGCGAGGATCTCGAGCAGCTCGCGCCCGCGCGGCTCGGCGCTCATCGCGACCAGCGCGCCGCGCACCGCCGCGAGCGTCTCCGCGGCGAGATCCTCGCGGGCCACCAGCGGCGGAAACCCGTACCAGTCCGAGCGCAGCACCACCCGGGTGCGGGCGGTCAGGCGCGGCTCGACCTTGCGCAGGGTCTCCCAGATGTAGCCGTCGACCGCCCCGCCGCGCGCCACCCGCTCGGCCACCGCGCGCACCACGTCGCGGTGCGACCAGGTGAAGAAGGTCTTGCGGAACAGCCGCGAGGGCTGCAGGTGGGCACGCAGCATCTCGTAGCGCGGCACCAGGTAGCCGGAGTTCGAATCCGGGTCGGAGTAGGCGAACACCGCCCCCTCGAGGTCGGCGAACGAGCGGGTCAGCCGGTCGCTGGCCGGCACGATGAGGTAGGACTGGTAGAGCGGCCGGCCGCGCCACAGCGGCACCGCGAGCAGCCGCATGTGCCCGCGGTTGCGCACGTACGGGAAGCCGCACACCCAGGCCACGTCGAGCTCGCCGGTGATCACGAGCTCGGTGATCTCGCGGTAGCTGCGCCGCTGCACGAAGCGCACCGGCCGGCCGAGACGGCGCTCCAGGTAGCCCCGCCAGCGCTCGAGGAATCGCCCCTGGTCGCGCAGGATGACCGCGGTCAGCCCGAGGTGCAGGGTGGTCCCGTCGCCGGCCCGCCCGAGGCGCGCCGCGGGGAGCGCCGCCACGCCCAGCAGGCCGGCCAGCACCTGGCGTCTGCGCATCCCGTGCCCTCCCCGCTCGTTACCGAATCGTAACATCGAGCGCGCGGCGGTGCACCATCGACAAACCGCCCCGGGTCTGGACAATACCTGTCCACCATGCACCTCCCCTGCCCCCTGTCGCGCGCACCTCGCCGGGCGGGCGTCGCTGCCGCGTGCGGTCGCGGCCGCCTCGCCGCGGCGCTGCTCGCCGCCCTCCTCGCCCTGGGGCTGCCCGGGGCGCGCGGCGCCGAGCCGGCCCCGCCGATCGCGGCGGCCGCCGATCTCCAGTACGCCCTCCCCGAGCTGGTGGCCCGCTTCCGGGCCCGCACCGGGCTCGCCGTGCGCCCGAGCTTCGGCTCCTCGGGCAACTTCCGCCGCCAGATCGAGCAGGGCGCCCCGTTCGAGCTGTTTCTCTCCGCCGACGAGGGCTACGTGCGGGCGCTGGCCGCGGCCGGCAGGACGGTGGACGGCGGGGTGCGCTACGCGCGCGGGCGGATCTGCCTGTACGCCCCGCGCGGCTCGCCGCTCGACCCGGGGCGCGGCCTGGCCGGGCTCGGCGAGGCGCTTGAGGCGGGCGCGATCGCGCGCTTCGCGATCGCCAACCCGGCCCACGCCCCCTACGGGCGGGCGGCCCGCGAGGCGCTCGAGGACGCCGGGCTGTGGGCCCGGATCGAGGAGCGGCTGGTGCTCGGCGAGAACGCCGCCCAGGCCGCCCAGTTCGCCGCCTCGGGCTCGAGCGCGGGCGGGATCATCGCCCTCGCCCTGGCCCGCGCCCCGGCGCTCGCCCGGCGCGGGCGCTGCGCGCCGATCGCCGAGGAGCGCCACCGCCCCCTGAACCAGCGCATGGTGCTGATCCGCGGCGCCGGGACCACCGCGCGGCGCTTCTATGCCTTCGTGCAGGGCGCCGAGGCGCGCGCGCTGCTCGCCCGCCACGGCTTCCGGCCACCGGAGTAGCGGTGGACTGGCCCGCGCTCGCCCTGTCGCTGCGCCTCGGCGCGCTCGCCTGCCTGCTGCTCATCCCGGCCGCCGTGCTCCTCGCCCGGGCCCTGGCCTGGGGACGGTTCCGCGGCCGCGCCCTGCTCGAGGCGCTGGTCGCGCTGCCTCTGGTGCTTCCCCCCACGGTGCTCGGCTACTACCTGCTGATCGCGCTCGGGCAGGGCTCGCCGCTGGGGCGCGCCTGGCAGGCGCTGGCCGGCGGGCCGCTGGTGTTCAGCTTCGCCGGGCTGCTCGCCGCGGCGCTGATCTTCAACCTGCCCTTCGCGGTCCAGCCCCTGCAGCGCGCCTTCGAGGCGATCCCGGGGAGCCTGCGCGAGGCGGCCTGGTGCAGCGGGCTGAGCGCCTGGCAGACCTTCTGGCGCATCGAGCTGCCGCTCGCCTGGCCCGGGCTGCTCTCGGCGCTGACCCTGGTCTTCGTGCACACCCTGGGCGAGTTCGGCGTGGTGCTGATGGTCGGCGGCAACATCGCCGCCGAGACCCGCACGGTCTCGATCGCCATCTACGACCGGGTGCAGGCCTTCGACGAGGCCGCCGCCGGGGCGATGTCGGCGCTGCTCCTGGTGCTGGCCTTCGCGGCCATCGCCCTGGTCCACCTGCTCGCTCCGGCCCGGGGGCGGCGCCGTGGCTGAGCGCGGCGGGCTGCGGGCCAGACTCCGGCGCCACCTGCCGTTCCCGATCGCGGCCGAGATCGGCTGCGCCCCGGGCGAGCTGGTAGCCCTGATCGGCCCCTCGGGAGGCGGCAAGACCACCATGCTGCGGGCCATCGCCGGGCTCGAGCGCAGCGTCGCCGGTGAGATCCGCTGCGCTGGCGAGACCTGGCTCGACAGCGCCCGGGGGCTGGCGCTCCCCGCGCAGCGCCGCCGGGTCGGGTTCGTGTTCCAGGACTACGCGCTCTTCCCCCACCTCTCGGCGCTCGGCAACGTCGCCATCGCCCTCGGCCACCTGGGCGCGGGAGCGCGCCGGGCCCGGGCCCGCGAGCTGCTCGCCGCGGTCCATCTCGAGGGCCTCGAGGAGCGCCGCCCCGCCGAGCTCTCCGGCGGCCAGCGCCAGCGCGTGGCCCTGGCCCGGGCGCTGGCCCGCGAGCCGGCGGTGCTGCTCCTCGACGAGCCGTTCTCGGCCGTCGACCAGGTCACCCGCCGGCGCCTGCAGCGCGAGCTGGTGCTGCTGCGCCGCCGCTTCCGGATCCCCACCGTGCTGGTCACCCACGACCTCGAGGAGGCGCGTGCGCTCGCCGACCGGCTGATCGCCATCGACCGCGGGGCGAGCCTCCAGGAGGGCACCCCCGCCGAGCTCCACGGCCGCCCGGCCAACGCCCGCGTGGCCCGCCTGATGGACCTCGGCAACCTCTTCGAGGGCCGGGTCGTCGAGCAGCGCAGGGACCCCGCACGCACCGTCATCGAGGCGCTCGGCACCCGCATCGAGGCACGTGCCGCGCCGCGCTTCGCGCCCGGCGAGCGGGTCCTCTGGGTGGTCCCCGAGGCGAGCGTGATCATGCACCGGCGCCGCCAGCCCTCGCGCGGCGAGCGCGAGAACCCGCTGCGCGGCCGTCTCGAGGAGCTGCTCGTGCTCGGTGATCGCTGCGCGGTGCGGGTGCGGGTGGGGGCGGGTGCGCGCGAGGTGGTGCGCTTCGCCGTCTCGGCCCACGTGGCGGCGCGCAACGGGCTCGCCGTGGGGGTCGATCTGGCCGTCTCGCTGGTCGCCGAGGGCATCCACCTGATGCCCTGGGAGGCGCCCGAGGGCGGCCATCCGGCGGGCCCCGGGCTGCCCCCCCCGCGCCCGGCCCAAGCCGTCGGGCCGTAGGTCGGGCGCCAGCCCGACGTTGATCCCACGGGCGGCACCGCCCCCCCCCCGGCGCCGCCCCGCGCTCGACCCCGGGCTGAAGCCCGGGCTACGAGTCACGAGCGGCGCGCCCGGGCGCCGTCGCGCGACCCGTGCCGTAGGCCGGACGCCAGCCCGACGTTGATCCCACGGGCGGCACCGCCCCCCCGGCGGCGCCCCGCGCTCGACCCCGGGCTGAAGCCCGGGCTACGAGTCACGAGCGGCGCGC
>CAZRGU010000122.1:6135-10126 GCA_964599705.1 uncultured Ectothiorhodospiraceae bacterium
CGCCCCGCGCTCGACCCCGGGCTGAAGCCCGGGCTACGAGTCACGAGCGGCGCGCCCGGGCGCCGTCGCGCGACCCGTGCCGTAGGCCGGACGCCAGCCCGACATCGCGCCAGCGGCCTGTGGCACGCCGGTCCACCGCGCGCCAAGACCGGCGGCCCGGTGCGGGGCCGCCGGTCTTGGCGGCTCAGGCTCAGGTGTAGCGGTAGGGCCTGCCGGCCTTCTCCATGGTCGCGTTGTAGTCGCGGATGATGCTGACGATCTTGGCCTTGAGCTCGGACTGGGCCGCGATCTCGTCCCAGAACTTGTGCGCCTCGGCCTCGACCTTGGCCCACTCGGCGTCGTCGATGGTGGTCAGCTTGAGCTTGGTGCCCTTGACGCGCAGGCTGGCCTCGCCCCCCCAGTACCACCACTGGCGGTGATAGTGCGAGTCGTTCATGCACACCTGGAGCAGCGTCTTGAGCCGATCGGGGAGCTCGTTCCAGCGGTCCATGTTGGCGAAGAAGTGCCCGATCCAGGCCCCCGAGATGTTGTTGGTCAGGAAGTAGTCGGTCACGTTGGCCCAGCCCGAGGTGTAGTCCTCGGTGATCCCCGACCAGGCCAGCCCGTCGAGCTCACCGGTCTGCAGCGCCACCTCGGCGTCCTCCCAGGGGATGGTCACCGAGATCACGCCGAAGCGCTCGAGGAAGCGCCCGGCGGTCGGGAAGGTGAAGATCTTGAGCCCCTTGAGGTCGTCGAGCTTGCGGATCGGCTTCTTGGTGGCGAAGTTCGCCGGATCCCACGAGCCGGCCGAGATGTGCTTGACACCGACCTTGGCGTACTCCTCCTTCCAGATCTTGTCGAGCCCGTACTGGTTGAACAGTACCGGAACGTCGAGCGAGTAGCGCAGCGCGAACGGGAAGTAACCCCCGAACACGGTGACCTCGGTCGGCGAGGCCATCGAGTCGTCGTCGGACTGCACCGCGTCGATGGTGCCCTTCTGCATCGCCCGGAACAGCTCGCCGGTCGGCACGAGCTGGTCGGAGGTGAAGAGCTGGATCTGCATCTCGTCCCCGGCAATGGCGTTGAACTTCTTGATCATCGGCACGATGACCTTCTCGGCCAGCGCCGGCCCCGCGTAGGTCTGCAGCCGCCACTTGATCTTCGCTCCCGCCGCCTTGATCGCCGGCGCGGCGACGGCAGCGGCGGTGCCGGCTCCGGCCGCCTTGATGAACTTGCGTCTGGTGGTCTTCTTGGGGGTTCTCTTGGCCATTGCCTCGTCTCCTTCGTGAATGGTTCACTTCACCCTGCCGGGCCCTGCGCATGCGCTCCTTTGCGGAGTCTCGTTATCCGTTCCCCCCCCCGAAGTACACCAGGTGAGGGAGCCACAGCGCGATCTTCGGGAACACCATGTTGAGAGCCAGCGCCAGCACCATGACCCCGACGAAGGGGAAGATGGAGGCGTAGATATCGCGCATGTTGATCTCGGGCGGGGCCATCGCCCGCATCAGGAACAGATTGTAGCCGAACGGCGGGGTCATGTACGCGACCTGGGTGGTGATGGTGTAGAGCACGCCGTACCAGATGAGGTCGAAGCCGAGGTGATCCACCAGCGGGATGTAGAGCGGCGCGACGATGACCAGCATCGCGGTGTCGTCGAGAAAGGTGCCCATCAGCAGGAAGCTGAGCTGCATCAGCACCAGGATCATCCACGGATTGAGACCGAGCTTCTCGGTGAACAGGCTCTCGATCGCCTTGACCGCGCCGAGCCCGTCGAACACCGCGCCGAAGCCCATCGCGGCGACGATGATGAACATGAACATGCACGACACGGCCAGCGTCGAGCGCACCGACTTCTCGAACACCCGCCAGGTCATCCGGCGCTTGACGACCGCGGCCACGAAGGCGGTCATGGCGCCGATCGCCGAGCTCTCGGTGAGCGACGTCCAGCCGTTGACGAACGGGATCATCATCGCGAAAAAGATCACCAGCGGCAGCGCGCCGGCGGTCAGCAGCCGGTACTTCTCCTTGATGTAGACCCGCTTGACCCACGGCAGGCGGTCCTTGAGCGGCAGCCAAACCCCTATCAGCACCAGGCACCAGAGCAGCGCCTTCTTCCCGGGAAGGGCACCGGTCGCGGCCGCGCCGATCAGCCCGGCGAGCAGCGCCAGCAGCAGCGGGTCGATGCGCAGCGGCTGGTCGGAGAGCTGCTCGAACTCGAGGCGCGCCGCCTTCGGCATCGGGGCGCCGAGGGACGGCGTGAGCTTGCAGCGCACGTAGATGTAGATGACGAACATCGCCGCCATCATCAGCCCCGGGAGGATCCCGGCCAGCCACAGCTGGCCGACCGGCTGGTGGGCGATCAGCGCATAGAGCACCAGCACCACCGAGGGTGGAACCAGGATGCCGAGCGACGAGCCGGCCTGGATCACCCCGGTGATCATCCGCTTGTCGTAGCCACGCTTCATCAGCTCGGGCAGAGCGATGGTCGCCCCGATCGCCATCCCGGCGACGCTGAGCCCGTTCATCGCCGAGATCAGCACCATCAGCCCGATGGTGCCGATCGCCAGCCCGCCCGAGACCGAACCCATCCACACGTGGAACATCCGGTAGAGGTCGTCGGCGATCTTCGACTCCGAGAGCACGTAGCCCATGAAGATGAACATCGGCAGGGTGAGCAGCGGATACCACTTCATCAGCTTCATCACCGCCGAGAACGGGATGTCGGAGCTGCCCACCCCCCACAGCCACAGCGCCGAGATCGCGGCCACGAAGCCGATCGCGCCGAACACCCGCTGCCCGGTGAGCAGCATCAGCATCATGGTCGAGAACATGAAGATGGCGATCATCTCGTAGGACATCAGGCGACCTCCTCGTAGATGTCTTCCTCGTGGTGGCGGCGCGCCGGCTCGTCGGCGCGCAGGTCGAGGCCACGCAGGAACGCCAGGTCCTTGAAGAACTCCGAGATGGCCTGCAGGAGCATCAGCACGATGCCCACCAGGGCGATCACCTTGACCGGCCACAGGTAGGGCCGCCAGGCGGTCGGCGATCGTTCCACGAAGCCGATCTGGGCGGCCGCCGCGTCCGGCCCGCCGGTCACGAACGCGTAGAGGAGATCGCGGAAGAAGGCGAACGGCGCGTCGGTGAAGTGGCCGAGCGAGTAGGCCAGCGAGCCGACCGCGCCGTAGATCATCACGCCCAGGTAGAAGATCAGGAACCAGACGGTGATCAGGTCCATCCACGCCTTCTGCCGCGGCGTCCAGCTCCCGTAGAAGAGGTCCATGCGCACGTTGGCGGCGAGCTGGATCGAGTAGGGCCCGCCGATCAGGTAGTAGGCGACCAGCGCGAACTGGGCGACCTCCAGCGTCCAGCGCGAGGGGATGAAGAAGGTCTTCGAGATCGACGACCACAGCAGCACCCCGACCATCGCGAAGATGCCGTACATGACGACCCGCCCGATGCGGTAGTTGACTGCGTCGACGACCCGAACGTAGGCGACAATGAACTTCGGCATCAGACCTCCCTTTCCAGTGCTTCCGCTCCGCGCGCCGCCGGCGACGGCGCCCCTCGCCCGGGCGCCGCGTACCGCTCACCCGGTCGGCGTGCTGGTCATTCCTGTCCGGGCATTCACGTTGCCCGCGAACACGTCTCGTCTCTCGCTCGTCCGGTCCGCCGGCGCGAGGCCCGCAAGCGGGGCCCGCCGTCGGTCACGGCGCGGGGTCGGTTGCGATCTGCCTGCTGCGTGATGCGAAGGACCAACGGGCCCGCGCCTCCCTCCGCGCGCTCGATGGCGAAGATCCTATTGTGGCCTACCGGTCTGGTGCCCGGCAACGTTCGTGAGCCGGCGCCATCCCGGGCCGGATCTCCCCGGGCAGCGGAGCACGCCCGGGTGGCCCCGAGGAGGACACACTCGTGGGTCGCGCCCGCCTGGCACCAGGCCCCGTAGCGCCTCGCCCGGCACCGTGTCCCGGGCGCCCGGTGCGATCCCGGGGCTCGGCCCCGGGCAGAGCCCGGG
>CAZRGU010000123.1:0-10021 GCA_964599705.1 uncultured Ectothiorhodospiraceae bacterium
CAGAAGGCGGCCGGGCGGATCACCGAGCCGTTGGTCTGGGTGCCGATGGCCAGCGGCACCATCCCGGCGGCGACCGCCGCGGCCGACCCGCTCGAGGAGCCCCCCGGGGTGCGGCCCGGGTCGTGGGGATTGCGGGTCGGGCCGGGCGTGTAGACGGCCAGCTCGGTGGTCACCGTCTTGCCCGCGATCAGCGCCCCGCCCTCGCGCAGCCGGACCACTGCCGCCGCGTCCTCGATCGGCGTGCACCCGGCGTGCAGGGGGGTGCCGTCCTCGGTCGGGTAGTCGGCGGTGTCGAAGATGTCCTTGACCCCGACCGGGAGCCCGTGCAGGGGACCGAGCGGGGCCCCCGCGGCGCGCGCCTCGTCGGCGGAGCGGGCCTGGGCGAGCAGGTGCTCGCGGTCGAGATGGGCCCAGGCGCGGACCTCGGGCTCGCGCTCGTCGATGCGCTCGAGGCAGCTCTCGGCGAGCTCGACGGCCGCCAGCCGCCCCTCGGCGATCGCCTCGGCGGCCGCGCAGGCACCGAGCTGCCACGCGGGGTGCTCGCTCATCGGCTCAGCGCCCATAGATCAGCCCCGGCAGCCACAGCGCCAGGCCCTGGAAGTTGTAGAGCAGCACCATCGAGAGCAGCACCACCATCAGGAACGGGAAGCAGCCCTTGAAGATGTGCATCAGCTCGACGTGCGGGGGCGCCACCCCCTTCAGGTAGTAGGCCGCCATCGCCATCGGCGGGGTCATGAACGAGGTCTGCAGGTTGAGCGCCACCAGGATGCCGAAGAACAGCGGGTCGATGTTGAACGGCCCGAGCAGGGGCAGGAAGATCGGCACGAAGATGATGATGATCTCGCTCCACTCGAGCGGCCAGCCGAGCAGGAAGATGATCACCTGGGCGAGGATCAGGAAGGTCACCGGGTGGAGATCCAGGCCGAGGACGAACTCGGCGATGAGCTGATGGCCGCCGAGGTAGGAGAACACCGAGGAGAAGGTCCAGGAGCCGACGAACAGCCAGCAGACCATCGCCGAGGTGCGCACGGTCAGGTACACCGACTCCTTGAGGCTCTGCCAGGACAGCGCCCGGTAGGCGGCCGCCAGGATCAGGCTGCCGGTGGCGCCGAGCGAGGCCGCCTCGGTGGGGGTCGCCAGCCCGAACAGGATCGCGCCGAGCACGGCCATGATCAGGACGAACAGCGGCAGGAAGCTGGTGAACATCATCCACAGGATCTCGCCCTTGGCCATGTCGGACTTGGGCGGCTTGGGGGCGAGCGAGGGATTGATCATCGCCCGCCCCATCACGTAGATCATGTACATGCCGGCGAGCATCATCCCGGGGATGATCGCGGCCGCGTAGGCCTGCACCACCGAGACCCCCGCGGTGGCCGAGTAGACGATCAGCATGATGCTCGGCGGGATCAGGATCCCGAGGCAGCCGCCGGCGCAGATCACCCCGGAGGCGAACTTGACGTCGTAGCCGGCCTTGAGCAGCGCCGGGTAGGCGAGCAGCCCCATCAGGGTGACCACCGCGCCGATGATCCCGACCGCGGTCGAGAACAGCGCGCAGGTGGCGAGCGCCGCCACTGCCATCGAGGCCGGCACCCGGCGGGCGGCCAGGTTCAGCGAGAAGAACAGCCGGTCGACGATGTTGGCCCGCTCGAGGATGTAGCCCATGAACAGGAACAGCGGTACGGCGACCAGCACGTCGTTGGACATCACCGAGTAGGTCTGGTTGACCAGCAGGTCGAAGATGTTGTTGTCGTACCAGGGCAGCGCGTCGTTGTAGTAGGCGTAGAAGCCGAACCCCACCCCCATCGCGATCAGGGTGAACGAGATCGGGAAGCCGAGCATGATCGCGAACAGCAGCCCCCCCATCTGCAGCATGGCGACCTGCGGATCGGTCATGATGCATCTCCCTTGCCGGTGCTCTCCTCGGCGTCGCCCGGCAGCTTGCGGTCGGACAGCCCGAGGGCCTTCTCGAGCTCGCGCTCGCGGGCCTCGAGGACCGCGCGCTGCTCCTCGAGCAGGGCCTGCTCCATCTCCTCGACGTCCTTCATGCGCTCCGGCCAGGCCCCTTCGCGCAGGCAGATCAGGCAGCGCGCGACCTCGGCGATCCCCTGCAGGAAGGCCAGCGAGGCGGCCACCGGGAGGATCGTCTTGAGCGGCGAGACCGGCACCCCGGCCGGCGAGTTGATGCTGATCTCACCGACCGGCCCGTCCGGCCCGAAGGGCATGTAGCTCCACGACTCGCCGGCGTAGTCGAAGCCGGCGTAGATCAGCGCCGCCATGCCCGGGAAGAAGAACAGGAAGTAGAGGGTCAGCTCGATGCTGGCCTGGACCCGCGGCGGCCACAGCCGGTAGATCACGTCGCCGCGCACGTGCGCCCCGCGCGACAGGGTGTAGGCGCCGGCCATCATGAACAGCGCGCCGTACATGGTGTAGCTGATGTCGAAGGCCCAGTCGGTCGGGTTGTTGAACAGGTAGCGCATGCCGACGTCGTAGGTCACGCTCACCGAGAGCAGCAGGATGCACCAGGCGAAGACCTTGCCCACCCAGGTGCTGAGGCTGTCGATGGCGTAGAGAAGCGCGTTGACCTTGCTTTGCATGGCTCGCCGCTCGTCCGTGGGTCACTGGAAGGCGGGGCGGCGCCGGCCGGCGCCGCCCCGGTCTTGACGTCTACCCGGGAGCCGCTCCCGGACGGACCTGCTCAGAAGCCGAGCTCGCCCGGGAAGTAGTGGTCGAAGGCGAGCTTGTAGTCGGCCGAGTTCATCAGGTTGTAGAACGCGACCCGGTGGGCGAATGCCTTCTGCGAGGCCACGACCTTCTTGAAGAACGGATCCTGCTCGAGCCGCCCGAGCACCTTGTCCCAGGCCTCGAGCTGCTTGTCCATGACCGACTGCGGGGTGCGGTAGACCTTGACCCCCTTCTCCTTGATCAGCCACTGCAGGTCCTTGGAGTACTGGTCCATGGCGAGGTTGAAGTTCGCCGTGCTGGCCGCCTCGGCCGCGTACTTGAGGATCGCCTGATGCTCCTTGGGCAGCGAGTCGTACTTGGTCTTGTTGTAGATGATCTCGAAGAACTCGGCGGCCTGGTGGTAGCTGCCCATCATGTAGACCTTGGAGACGTCCTGGGCACCGAAGCGGCTGTCCGAGGTCGGGTTGTTGTACTCGAAGGCCTCGATGACGCCGCGCTCGAGGGCCGGGATGATCTCGCCGCCGGGCAGCTGGGTCACCTTGACCCCCATCTCGGACATCACGTCCGTGGCCAGGCCGACGGTGCGGTACTTGAGGCCCTTCATCTGCTCGGCGCTCTTGATCGGCGACTTGAACCAGCCGAGCGGCTGGGTCGGCATCGGCATCGCGAAGAAGCCGACCAGGTTGAGCTTGAGGATCTTCTGGACCAGCTCCTCGTAGAGCTCCTGGCCACCGCCGTTGTAGATCCAGGCCAGGCCGTGGTGGGCGTTCTGGCCGAACACCGGGCCGGTGCCGAACAGCGAGGCGGCCTTGTTCTTGCCGTACCAGTAGGCGGCGACCATGTGACCGCCGTCGAGCACGCCCTTGTGGACCGCGTCCTGGACCTGGAAGGACTTCACCACCGCCCCGGAGACCAGGTAGTTGATCTTGAGGCGACCGCCGGACATGGCGTTGACCCGGTCCACGTACTGCATGGCCATGTCGTTGAAGATGTCCTTCGCGCCCCAGGCGCCCTGCATCTTCAGGGTCACGGTCTGGGCGCGCGAGACCATCGGGAAGCCGAGGGCGGCGGCACCGGCAGCCCCGGTCGCGCCGGCCTTCAGGAAGCGGCGCCGGCTCGCCTTCTTCTTGCTCTGCTGGGTGCTTTCTCTCACGGTCATGGTGTGGGTCCTCCTCGGGTCACTCGAGACGAATGGCGCGGCGCCTGCAGGCACCGCCGGGCGGTGGCGCGCACCCCGCGCACGTGCCCGCTCGCGGCCCTCGATCGGGCCGCTCCACAGGCGGGCTGGCACGGGTATCGCACGGCAGGCACTCTCCCCCTCTCGCAGCGGCGCCGGCGGGATCCCTCCGGTGCCGCTCCGTCACGGAAGGCGAGTGTAAGAGTCCCCGCGCGCACTGTACAGCGCCCCTCAGGCCACCCGGTCGCGGGGCTCGCGCCCGGCGAAGAAGGCATCGAGGTTGTCGAGCGCGCGAAAGCCCATCGCGTCGCGGGTCTCGCGGGTGGCGCTGCCGATGTGCGGGAGCAGGAAGCAGTTCTCCAGCGTGCGGTAGCGCCGGTCGATGTCCGGCTCGTTGTTGAAGACATCGAGCCCGGCGGCAGCCAGCCGCCCGCTGGCGAGCGCCTCGATCAGGGCATCGTCGTCGACCAGCGCGCCGCGCGCGGTGTTGACCACGATCGCCCCCTCGGGGAGCAGCGCGATGCGCTCCGCGTCGAGCAGCCCGCGGGTCTCGGCGCTCGCCGGGCAGTGCAACGAGAGGAACTCGCAGTGCGGCAGGAGGTCCTCGAGGCGCTCGTGGTAGCGGGCGCCGCGCTCGAGCGCGGCCGGCAGCCGGCTTCGGTTGTGGTAGTGGATCTGCATCGCGAAGCCGCGCGCCCGCTCGGCGACCACCCGTCCGACCCGGCCCATGCCGACGATCCCGAGGCGCTTGCCGGTGACCTGGGTGCCGACCATGAACGCCGGGCTCCAGTCGCGCCAGCGCCCGGCGCGCACCAGCCGCTCGCCCTCCGAGGCCCGGCGCGCGGCGCCGAGCAGCAGCAGCAGGGCGACCTCGGCGGTGGCATCGCTGAGCACGTCCGGGGTGTTGGTCACGCAGATGCCGCGCGCCGCGGCGGCGGCCAGGTCACAGTGATCGACGCCGACCGAGAAGTTGGCGATGATGCGCACGCTCGCCGGCAGCCGGCCGATCAGGGCGGCATCGAGGTGCTCGGTGTGGCAGGGGAGGATGGCATCGGCGCCCTCGGCGGCCGCGATCAGCGCCTCGGCGTCGTAGAGCCGATCCTCGGGGTTGAGCCGCGCGCGGTAGTCGCGCTCGAGACGGGCCTCGACGGCCGCGGGCAGCTTGCGAGTCACCAGCACCACCGGGCGTTCGCCCATCGCCGTCCCCCTCCTCCTGGGCACCGTCGGGTCGAGCCGTGGGGGCCGAGTGTACGGGGCCTGCCCTCGCGCCGCAATATTGCCGGAAGGCCATTCCGGATCGTGAAAAGCCCGGAAACATTCGTCAACTGACTGATTTATCGCGTATGTTTCTGATCAGCACAGGTCGAGTTGACGAATTCGAAAAATCTTCCTACTTTCGCATCCGACCATCACCGGGAACCCCATGGCCACCATCCACCGACGGACCGGCCGCGCCAGGAACGCCGCCGGCGAGCGCGCGCCGGTCCAGTCGCTGTCCCGCGCGCTGACCCTGCTCGAGGCGCTGGCCGGCAACGAGGGCGGGTGCTCGCTCAGCGATCTCGCCCAGCAGGTCGGCCTGCCGGCCTCGACCGCCCACCGCCTGCTGCGCACCCTCGAGGGGCACCGCTTCGCCCACCTCGACCCGGAGCGCGGGCTGTGGACGATCGGGGTCCAGGCCTTCACGGTCGGCAGCGCCTTCCTGGCCGAGCGCGACGTGGTCGCCGGAGCCCGCCCGTTCATGCACGCGCTGATGGAGCGCTCCGGCGAGTCGGTCAACCTCGGGGTGCTGGTCGACGACGAGGCGGTGTTCCTCGCCCAGGTCCTGTGCCGGGAGATGATGCTGATGGTGGTGCGTCCCGGCAAGCGCGCCCCGGTGCACGCCTCGGGGGTCGGCAAGGCGCTGCTCGCCGCGCTGCCCGAGAGCGCGGTGCGCCGCATCCTGCACCGCCGCGGGCTCGCCCGCTTCACCGCCAACACCCTGACCAGCGCCGCGCGGCTGCGCGAGGATCTCGCCGCGGTGCGCGAGCGCGGCTACGCGATCGACAACGAGGAGCACGCGGTGGGGCTGCGCTGCGTGGCCGCCACCGTCCACGACGAGCACGGCGAGCCGCTCGCCGCGATCAGCATCTCGGGGCCGCGGGCGCGGATCGGCGACGAGCGCCTGGCCGAGCTCGGCGCCCAGGTGGTGGCCAGCGCCGACGCGATCTGCGCCGCGCTCGGCGGCCGGCCCCCACCGTGGCGCGGATCGGGCGATAATGCCCGCCGGGCGACGAGGACGCGGCGATGAGCGAGGCGAGCGAGGCGCGCGGCGGGGCGGGCGCGGCGGCGGCGATCGACAAGGGCCGGCTGGTCGCCGAGCTCGAGCGGCTGATGCCGCCCGAGGCGGTGCTCCGCGAGCCCGAGGAGCTGCGCCCCTACGAGTGCGACGGGCTGACCGCCTACCGCCAGCTCCCGCTGGTGGCGGTGCTCCCCGAGACCATCGAGCAGGTCCGCGAGACGCTTCGCCTGTGCCACCGGCTCGGCGTCCCGGTGGTCGCCCGCGGGGCCGGCACGGGGCTCTCGGGCGGCGCCCTGCCGCTGCCCGACGGGGTGCTGCTCAACCTCGCCCGCTTCAACCGGATCCTCGCCATCGACGCGGCCAACCGCACCGCCCGGGTCGAGCCCGGGGTGCGCAACCTGGCCATCTCCGAGGCGGTCGCCCCCTACGGGCTCTACTACGCCCCCGATCCCTCCTCGCAGATCGCCTGCAGCATCGGCGGCAACGTGGCCGAGAACTCCGGCGGCCTGCACTGCCTCAAGTACGGGCTGACCGTGCACAACATCCTCGAGGTGCGGGTGCTCACCGTCGAGGGCGAGGCGCTGACCATCGGCGCCCAGGCCCTCGATGCCGCCGGCTACGACCTGCTCGCCCTGCTGACCGGCTCCGAGGGGATGCTGGCCGTGATCACCGAGGTCACCGTCAAGCTGCTCCCCAAGCCCGAGTGCGCGCGGGTGCTGCTGGCCGCCTTCGACGACGTCGAGTCGGCCGGCGCGGCGGTCGCCGCGATCATCGCCGCCGGGGTCATCCCCGGCGGGCTGGAGATGATGGACAACGCCGCCACCCGCGCCGCCGAGGACTTCGTGCACGCCGGCTACCCGACCGAGGCGGCCGCCATTCTGCTCTGCGAGCTCGACGGCACCGAGCAGGAGGTGGCCGACCAGATCGAGCTGGTCCGCGGGCTGATGGCCGAGCGCGGGGCGAGCGAGCTGCGGGTGGCCCGCGACGAGGCCGAGCGGGCCCGCTTCTGGGCCGGGCGCAAGGCGGCCTTCCCGGCCGTCGGGCGGATCTCGCCGGACTACTACTGCATGGACGGCACCATCCCGCGCCGCGAGCTCGCGCGGGTGCTCAGTGGCACCGCCGAGCTCGCCCGCGAGCACGATCTCCGGGTGGTCAACGTCTTCCACGCCGGCGACGGCAACCTCCACCCGCTGATCCTCTACGACGCCAACCGGCCCGGCGAGCTCGAGCGCGCCGAGGCGCTCGGCGCACGGATCCTCGAGCTCTGCGTCGAGGTCGGCGGCACCATCACCGGCGAGCACGGCGTCGGGGTCGAGAAGATCGACCAGATGTGCGTGCAGTTCAGCCCCGCCGAGCTCGCCCAGTTCCACGCCGTCAAGCACGCCTTCGACGAGCGCGGCCTGCTCAACCCGGGCAAGGCGGTGCCGACGCTGCGCCGCTGCGTCGAGCTCGGCGGCATGCACGTGCACGGCGGGCGCCTGCCGTTCCCCGACATCGAGCGCTTCTGAGATGGGCGAGACGACGGGCGAGGACCGCAGCGAGGCGCTCGCCGAGCGGGTGCGCGCGGCCGCGGCGGCCGGCGAGGCGCTCGAGATCGTCGGCGGGGCGAGCAAGCGCTTCCTCGGGCGGACCCCGCGCGGCGCCGCGCTCGAGGTCGCCGGGCACCGCGGCATCTGCTCCTACGAACCGACCGAGCTGGTGGTCACGGCGCGCGCCGGCACCCCGCTCGCCGAGCTCGAGCAGGCCCTGGCCGCCGAGCGCCAGATGCTGCCCTTCGAGCCGCCCCACCTGGGTGCGGCGGCCACCGTCGGCGGCACCGTGGCCTGCGCGCTGTCCGGGCCGCGCCGGCCCTGGGCCGGGGCGCTGCGCGACTACGTGCTCGGGGTGCGGGTGCTGACCGGCCGCGGCGAGGTGCTCGGCTTCGGCGGGCAGGTGATGAAGAACGTCGCCGGCTACGACCTGTCGCGGCTGATGGCCGGCTCGATGGGCACCCTGGCGGTGATCCTCGAGGTCAGCTTCAAGGTCCTGCCGCAGCCGGCCTGCGAGGCGACCCTGGCCTTCGATCTCGATGCCGCCGAGGCCCTGCGGCGGGTCAGCGAGTGGGGCGGCAAGCCGCACCCGCTGAGCGCCGCCTGCCACGACGGCGAGCGGCTGCGGGTGCGCCTCTCGGGCACCCCCGGCGGGGTCGAGACCGCCTGCCGGCGCCTCGGCGGCGAGCGCCTCGAGGAGCCGGGCTTCTGGGAGGCGCTGCGCGAGCAGCGCCTGGCCTTCTTCGCCGGCGAGGGGCCGCTGTGGCGGGTCTCGCTGCCGCCGGCGGCCGCGCCGCTCGAGGTCGAGGCCCCGCAGCTCATCGACTGGGGCGGGGCGCTGCGCTGGCTGCGCGGCGAGCTCGACGGCGAGCGCCTGCGCGCGGCCGCGGCCGCGGCCGGCGGCCACGCGGCGCTGTTCCGCGGCGGCGATCGCGACGGCGAGGTCCACCATCCGCTGCCCGCGGCGCTGCTCGCCGTGCACCGCCGGCTCAAGGAGGCCTTCGACCCGCAGGGGATCCTCAACCCCGGGCGGCTCTACCGCGATCTCTAGGGACCGGGAGGCTGCAGATGCAGACCGCGCTCGCCGAGTTCATCCGCGACACCGCCGCCGGGCGCGAGGCGGACTCGATCCTGCGCAAGTGCGTGCACTGCGGCTTCTGCACCGCCACCTGCCCGACCTACCAGCTCCTCGGCGACGAGCTCGACGGCCCGCGCGGGCGGATCTACCTGATCAAGCAGGTCCTCGAGGGCGCGCAGCCGAGCGAGCGCACCCGCCTGCACCTGGACCGCTGCCTGACCTGCCGCTCCTGCGAGACCACCTGCCCGTCGGGGGTGCGCTACGCGCGGCTGCTCGAGATCGGGCGGGCGGTGGTCGAGGAGCAAGCCCCGCGCCCGCTCGCCGAGCAGGCCCGGCGCGCGGCGCTGCGCGCCGTGCTCCCCCATCGGGGCCGCTTCGCGGCGCTGCTCGCCACCGGGCGCGCGCTGCGCCCGCTGCTGCCGCGCTCGAGCGCGGCGCGGATCCCCGAGCGCCGCGAGCCCGGCCCCTGGCCGGCGGCGCGCCACGAGCGCCGCGCGCTGCTCGTCGAGGGCTGCGTGCAGCCCTCGATCGCGCCGCGCATCGACGCCGCCGCGGCCCGGGTCCTCGACCGCCTCGGGGTGAGCCTGGTGCGGGTGGGGCGCGCCGGCTGCTGCGGGGCGGTGAGCTACCACCTGGGCGCACACGCCGAGGGGCTCGAGCAGATGCGGCGCAACATCGACGCCTGGTGGCCCGAGATCGAGCGCGGCGTCGAGGCCATCGTGGTCACCGCCAGCGCCTGCGCGGCGATGGTCAAGGAGTACGGCGAGCTGCTCGCCGAGGATCCGCGCTATGGCGAGCGCGCCGCGCGGGTCTCGGCGCTGGCCCGCGATCTCAGCGAGCTGGTCGCGGGCGGTGACCTGAGCGTGCTGGCCGCGGGCGGACCGCGCCCGCGGGTCGCCTTCCACTCGCCGTGCACCCTGCAGCACGCCCAGCGCATCACCGGCACCGTCGAGCGGATGCTCGCCGCGGCCGGCTACCCGCTGGTCCCGGTCGCCGACGGACACCTGTGCTGCGGCTCGGCGGGGACCTACTCGATCCTCCAGCCCGAGATCTCGGAGCGGCTGCTCGCCAACAAGATCGCAGCCCTGACCGGCGGCGCCCCGGAGCGTATCGCCACGGCCAACATCGGCTGCCTGGTCCACCTGGCCGGCGCCGCGCCGGTCCCGGTGGTGCACTGGATCGAGCTCCTCGACCCGCTCGGGGAGTAGCCCGCGCTGCCGGGCGCGCTGCCGAGACCGATCCGGAGAGCTCGGCAGGGATTTGCACGTCTCCCCGCC
>CAZRGU010000124.1:0-9981 GCA_964599705.1 uncultured Ectothiorhodospiraceae bacterium
CCGCCCTCGATCAGCGCCGGCGACTCGAGCACCAGGCGCAGCAGCTCGCCCTGGCGATGGACCCCGGTCTTGGCGAAGACGTGACCGAGATGCTCGCGCACCGTGCTCACCGCGACCTCGAGGCGCCGGGCGACCTC
Source organism: uncultured Ectothiorhodospiraceae bacterium (assembly GCA_964599705.1). Classification (GTDB taxonomy): domain Bacteria; phylum Pseudomonadota; class Gammaproteobacteria; order HK1; family HK1; genus CAZRGU01. The sequence goes on from CAZRGU010000124.1 coordinate 138, forward strand.
GCTGACGCTGGCCCCCGAGGCGAGCGCCGCCGCCACCCGGGCCTCGGCCGGAGTCAGGCCGAAGAAGCGCTCGAGGGCCCCGGCATCGACCTCGGCCGGCCGCTCCGGGTCGCCGAGGTAGGCGATCACCGCGGCAGCCCCGTCGGCACGCTCCTGGCGCATCAGCATCAGCTCGAGGTCGCGAGCCCCGGAGGCGCGCGGGATCGGCACGCACTCCTCGGGGCCCGAGCCGCTGGTGACCCGGGCGAGCGCCACCTCGAGCCGGGCCTGCGCCGCCGGGCTGCGGGCGCGCAGGTGGCCGTCCTCGACACGCAGCCCGTCCCCGGCCTCGAGCAGCCGCCGGGCCGAGGCGTTGGCGTGCACCAGCCGCCCCTCGGCGGCCAGGAAGAGCACCCCGAGGGGGAGGTGGTCGAGCGCCCCGTCGCTGGCGGCGAGCTGGCCGACCAGCCGGCCGAGCCGGGCGCGCAGGCGCAGGGCGCGCACGAACGGGGCGAGCAGCCCCTGGAGGCGCTGCTCGGCATCGGTGCCGACCAGGTCCTCGACCCGCCGCCAGTGCGCGCCGAGAAAGGCGCTGGTCTGCTCGTCCACCTCGACCTTGGCACCGACGCAGTACGGGCAGCGCCCGATCTCGCGATGCCAGGCATAGAGGCGCAGCCGTCCCGTCCCGGTCTCGCTGCTCGAGCGATCGGAGGCCTCGAGGGGGACGCTCTGGCGGGTCAGGCGATCGTCGAACATCCGCGCCGCGACCACCCCGCAGCGCAGCGGCACCCCGTCCCGGTCCCGGTCCCCCGCGCGGCGCGACGAGAAGTGCCGCACCTGCCCGTCGGGCTCCCCGCGCCAGGCAATGCACACGCAGGTGCAGCGCAGGAAGTCGCGGACCTCGCGGGCGCACTCCTCCCACGCCCCTCCCTCGAGCGCGCAGCGGTACAGCCCGTCGACCACCCGCAACGCATCGAGACCGCTGTCGACCCGATAGCCCACTGCCTTCCTCCGGCTGGCGCCCGGCACGGCGACTCCTCACCGGCCCGCGGCCCTCGCCGCACCGCGCCCTCCGCGGCGCCGATCCGCTGGCGGCCGGGCATCTCGGCCCGTGCCGGCGCGCGCTAGTGTCGGGCAGGCGCGCGCCGGATTCCAGCCCGCGACCCGCCGGGACCTGGCGGCGGCTATACTCAGCCGAGGCCCTGCGCCCCGGGGGGACCCCACACGATGGCGCGCAGTGAGCGTGGCTCGAGCGAGCTGGCGGGCCTCCTGTACCACGCGGCGACGAGCGGCGAGCGCTCCTGGCTGCAGGCCCTCGAGGCGCTGGCCGAGGAGAGCGGGGCGCGCTGCCTGTGCCTGGCCGCCGAGCAGCGCCACGGGGACGGGCGTTGGTGGTGGCGGGTCGGGCGTCCGCGCTGCGGGGAGCGCCCGCCCGGGGCCCCCGCCGGACCCGGGCGGGCCGGGCAATGCTGCGCCGGCTACCCGCTCCCCGGGCTGGCCGGCCCCGAGGCCCGGGTGTGGCTCGAGGACGGGCGGAGCGGCTCGCTCGATCCGCCCGTCCGCCTGGCCGCGGTCCTCCCGGATCTGGCCATCGCGCTGGGCATCCGCACCGCCCGCGCCGTGCCCCTCCCCGACCCCGGGCTGCTCGCGGCCTGCCTCGACCGGGTCCCGCGGGCGCTCGTGGCGCTCGCCCCCGGGCAGCGGATCCGGGTCGCCAACAGCGCCGCCCGGCGCCTGCTCGAGGAGCGCGACGGGCTCGAGGTGCGCCGCGGAGAGCTCCACGCGATGCGCCGCGGCGACGACCGCGCGCTGCGGGCACTGGTGGGCGGCGCGAGCGGGCGCCGCCCGCTGGCCGCGCTCAGCGTGCCGCGCCCCTCGGGGCGGCGCCCCTACTGCGTGCAGGCCTGCGCGCTCGGCACCGCCGGAGAGGAGTCGGCGACCCTGCTGCTGATCGCCGATCCGGCAGCGCGACCGGCACCGCCCGAGGCCACCCTCGCCGCCCTCTTCGCCCTGACCCCGACCGAGGCCCGCCTGGCCGCGCGGCTGGCCTGCGGCGACACCGTCCATGCCGCCGCCACGACGCTCGGCATCGGCGAGAAGACCGCGCGGCTGCATCTCGAGCACGTGATGAGCAAGACCGGGGTCCATCGCCAGGGCGCGCTGGTGCGGCTGCTGCTCGCGGCGGCCGCCCACTGGTGGCCCGACCCGCCGGGCGCGAGCCCCGCCCGGCGCCGCTGAGCCCGGGCTGTCGGGATTCTTTACAGCCGCGCGCAGGGCGCAAGCCGGCACCCGGGAGACGATCGTCCAAGGATTCAGCGAGTTACCGCCGCCCCTAGGGAATCCTCCATAGTCGAGAATCTTTACATTCCTCTCCCGGAAGCCCCGGGGAGCCCCGCGCACCCCTCCCCTCCCGCCCGGGGACATGCGCTCGATCAAGGACCTATCGGCTCGCCGAGGCGGCTGGCCCGAACCGTGCATGTCCGGCTGCGAGCGGGTGCGCCGGAGCAAGCCGCAGCGTACCCGGGCGACGAGCCAGGAGGCCCAAGATGAATGCGTACCTCAAGACCGTGCCGGCGGCCGCGCTGCTCGCGGCCCTCGCCGTCCCGGGCGGGACGCCGCGCGCCGATCCGATCGCCTACACGCCGGCGCCGCCGAGGGTTCTGGTACCGCCGGTTCCCGGAGGGCGGATCCCGACCCCACCCGAGGTCCCCGGCAAGGAGTACTCGAACGGCAACTGCGAGCTCGGGACGGTGAGCCCGTGCGCCGGGCTCGGTGACATCGATCTGAACGGCCTGCCCCTGCCCGGGCAGACGGTGCGCTGGGACGGGCTCGGAGGGACGGTGAACACCACCCGCTTCAGCACCGATCCCGGTGACCCGCAGCCCCACACCGGCCAGGTCGACGCGCTGGCCAACCAGGGCGACGCGCTGTTCCAGCCGGTCATCAGCGACCTCGCGGCGCTGCTCTTCTCGGTCGACCTCGACCCGGTGATCTACGTCGAGCCGCGCCAGGTCGGCGGGGGCTGGAAGTGGGCCACGGCCAAGCAGGTCCACGACACCGCCAGCGACCCGGGACCGCACGACAGCGACGTCGACGGCCTCGAGGTCTGGGGACCCGACGAGTTCGACGACGCCACCCACTACTCGCTCGAGAGCGGCACCCACACCGGGAGCGCCGACCCGGGCGGCAACGCGGTCTACACCCACGTCGCCGGAGGTCCCGACGGCGTGCTGCTCACCGATGCCCAGATCGCGGCGGCCATCCAGCCGCTGGCCCCGAGCGGCACGATCGTGTCGGCAGGCGCGGTCGACCTCGACGCGATGATGCTCGACATCGCATCCGAGATGATCCTGTTCAGCATCGACCCGATCCTCACCGCGGCGGGCGGCGTCATCTTCGACGGCGGCGAGATCTTCGTCTGGAACTACGGCGGCGGCGGCCCGGCCGGCTTCCTGTGGCATGGCGGCCACCTCTGGGACACCGCCTTCGACGTCCAGGGCACGTTCGGGGTCGCCAGCGAGAACGTCAACGCCCTGGAGGCGGTGCAGACGGTCCCCGAGCCGGCCAGCCTGGCGCTGCTCGGCCTCGCCCTCGCCGGGCTGGGGGCGCGCCGGCGCCGCGCGGCGAGGATGGCGTAGCAGCGCGCAGGGCCGCGCGGGGCCTCCGGTGACGGCAGCAGCGCGGGCCCCGCGCGGTGCGGGGCCCGCGCCGCTGCCGCCCGCTCACCAGCCGAGCGCCGCCCCGTCGGCGCGCGGGTCGCTGGCCCCCGCGTAGACCCCCTCGGCGAGCCGCCAGATCGCCTGCCCGCGGCCGAAGCCGCGGAAGCCGTCGGCCCGCGCGATCGCGTGGCCGCGCTCCTCGAGGCCGGCCGCGGCGCTCGCCGCCAGCCCCTCCTCGAGCTCGACCCCGAGCCCCCCGGTCAGGCGCCAGCGCGGCGCGTCGAGGGCGGCCTGCGGGTTGAGCCCGTGGTCGATCATCGCCGAGACCACCTGCAGGTGGCCCTGGGGCTGCATCTCCCCGCCCATCACCCCGAAGGGGCCGAGCGGGGCGCCGTCGCGGGTCAGGAACGCGGGCAGGATGGTGTGGCGCGGGCGCTTGCCGCCGGCGGCCTCGTTGGGGTGGCCGGGCTCGAGCACGAAGCCGGCGCCGCGGTTGTGCAGGGCGATCCCGGTGCCGGGGACCACGATGCCGCTGCCGAAGCCCATGTAGTTGGACTGGATGAGGCTCACCATCCAGCCATCGCGATCGGCGGTGCACAGGTAGACCGTGCCCCCTCCCGGAGGGAGGCCGGCCTCGGGGAGCGCGGCACGCTCGCCGATCCGCGCGCGCCGTGCGGCGAGATAGCCGGCATCGAGCAGCCCGGCGCTCGGCACCGGGACGCAGGCCGGATCGGCGACGAACCGGTAGGCATCGGCGAAGGCGAGCTTCATCGCCTCGATCTGGAGGTGACAGAGCGCGGCGCTGCCCGGCGGGTGGGCGGCGAGCTCGAGGCCATCGAGCAGCCCGAGGGCCTCGAGGGCGGCGATCCCCTGGCCGTTGGGCGGGATCTCCCAGACCTCGACGTCGCGGTAGCGCTGCCCGATCGGCTCGACCCACTCGCCGTGATGGGCGGCGAGATCCTCGCCCTCGAGCAGCCCGCCGGTGGCCGCCGCGTGGGCCGCGATGCGCTCGGCGAGCTCGCCCTCGTAGAGATCGCGCACCCCGCGGCCGGCCAGCCGGCGCAGGGTCGCGGCGTGGGCCGGGCTCGCCCAGCGCTCGCCGGCGCGCGGCGCGCGCCCCTGCGGGGCGAAGGTCGGCGCCCAGGCGGCCAGCGCCGGATCGGTCGCGGCGGCAAACAGCGCGCAGGCCTCACGCCACAGCCCGGCGATCACCGGCGAGACCGGGAAGCCCTGCTCGGCGTAGGCGATCGCGGGCCCGAGCAGGGCCTCGAGCGGGAGGCGCGCGAAGCGCTCCTGGAGCAGCCCCCAGGCGTCGGGCGCGCCGGGCACGGTCACCGCCGCCCAGCCGCGCTCCGGGACCGCCGTGTGGCCCTGGTCGCGCAGCGCCGCTGCGCTGAGCCGGCGCGGCGCGCGCCCGCTGCCGTTCAGTCCGTGCAGGCGCTCGCCGTCCCAGACCAGGGCGAAGGCGTCACCCCCGATGCCGTTGGAGGTCGGCTCGAGGACGGTCAGCGCCGCGGCCGTGGCGATCGCCGCGTCGACCGCATTGCCGCCCTCGCGCAGCACCTGCAGCCCGGCGGCTGCGGCCAGCGGCTGGCTGGTCGCGACCACTCCGTTGCCGGCCAGCAGCGCGCTGCGCCGCGACGGATGGGGATAGTGCTCGAGGTCCATCGGCCCCTCCCTGGACTCGCGTGGGGTGCGGCCGTGCCCGCGGGCGCCCCGGCTCAGAGCCCCTTGTGGCTGCCGTCACAGAGCGGCGCGGTGGCGCTGCGCTTGCAGCCGCAGAAGTACACCGTGGTGCTCTCGCCCGCCCGGTAGCGCAGCGGGGCGAGGCCGGTGCCCTTGTGCGAGCCGTCGCAGAACGGCTGGCGGGCGCTCCTCCCGCAGCGGCACCAGAAGTACTCGCGGCCCGCCTCGACCTCGACGGCGTAGGGCCCGCGGCGGGCGATCACGGCCTCCGGCATGGCGGCACTCCTCGATCCGGTCAACGGCCGGCGCGCAATGGATACCACGAATCGCCGCCCGAGCGAAGGGGGCCTCGCCCCCGCGCCGGGCGCGGCGCCGATCAGCGCAGCTGCTGCTCGAGCAGCCCGAGGATGCGATCCGCGGTGCGCCCGGTGACCCGCTCGCCGCGCTCGTCGAGGACCACGATCATGGTGTCGCCGTCGCTCGCGGTGAGGCTGATCAGGTAGGCGTCGCGGACCTCCTTCTTGTCGCCGTCGCCCCAGAACTTGAGCCTCGAGAAGAACCCCTTCTTCTCCTCGCCGGTGCTGTCCGGGTCGACGTAGCGAACGAAGTACAGCCCCTTGGAGCGGTCGCGGTCCTCGACCGTGAAGCCGACCCGGTCGAGCGCCAGCCCGGTGCGCCGCCAGACCCGCGAGAACTGGTCGGCGACCGCCAGCACCTTGGCGCCCCGGTTGTCGGTGACCAGCCGGGCGCGGCTTGGCCGCTCGCGGCTCTGGGCGACCATCTGCCGGGCCCGCTCGCGCTCGACGCCGAGGTAGAGCATCAGGCGCTGGAGCATCTCGGCCTCGAGCTCGGGGTCCGAGGGGCGCGGCTGCCAGACCTTGAGGTCCTCGCTGCGCTTGCGGTTGATCTCCTTGACGATCTCCTCGGCGCCGCGATGCGAGATGTAGACCTCGGTGGTGCCCGGGCGGGTGCCGCGCTCGAGGCGGGTGCGGAACTTGTCGCGGGTCGCCGCCCCGTACAGCGCGCTCGAGAGGTTGGCGAGGAACTTCGAGATCCCGGTGCGGAAGTTCTCGCGCTTCTCGGCCCAGTCGGTCTCCATGATCCCGATGCTCGGGTCCTCGAGCGCGATCAGGAACCCCTGGCTCAACCAGAAGTCGCGCACCCGCGGCCAGACCTGGGCGGGCTCGGCGTCGATCACCAGCCAGCGCTTGTCGCCCTCGCGCTCGATGCGCACGTTGGCAAGCTTCGGCAGCACGCCGCTCGCCGCGACCTGCTGGCCGGCCCCGGGGTTGCGCTGGCGGGCGTACTCGGAGTAGGTGATCTCGGACGGCGCCCCCCCGACCTCGGGGATCGGCATGGCGTCGTTGATGGTCGAGCTGCTGAGATCCGGCGGCACCTCGAGCGGCGGCACGCTGCGGCTCGACTTGTAGCTCGGCTCGCTGGGGATGACCTTGCTGACCGCGTCCTCCAGGGTGCCGCTGCACGCCGCGAGCAGCGCCGCCGCGGCCAGCGCCGCGGCGCAACGGGCCGTCCGCGCAAGCGCCCTCACCGCCCGAGCACCCCGGCCCCGCGCAGCGCCTCGCGGACCCGCTCGTGGTGCTCGGCGGCCAGCGGGGTGAGCGGCAGGCGAATCCCCCCGGCGATCAGCCCGAGCTCGGCCACCGCCCACTTGACCGGGATCGGGTTGGACTCGACGAACAGCGCCGCGTGCAGATCGGCGAGGCGCTCGTCGATGGCGCGCGCGCCGGCCTCGTCCCCGGCCAGCGCCCGCCGGCACATCTCGCTCATCTCGCCCGGGGCGACGTTGGCGGTCACCGAGATCACGCCCCGCCCGCCGGCGAGGATGGTCTCGAGGGCCAGCGCGTCCTCGCCGCTGAGCACCATGAACTCGGCACCGCACCGATCGAGCAGCGCCCGGATCCGGCCGATGTCGCCGCTCGCCTCCTTGATGCCGATGATGTTGTCGATCGAGGCCAGCCGGGCCACGGTCTCGGGGAGCATGTCACAGGCGGTCCGCCCGGGCACGTTGTAGAGGATCTGGGGCACCGCGACCGCCTCGGCGACCGCCCGGAAGTGGCGGTAGAGCCCCTCCTGGGTCGGCTTGTTGTAGTACGGGGTGACCAGCAGGCAGGCCGCGACGCCGGCCTCGGCAGCGCCCCGGGTGAGGTCGATCGCCTCGCGGGTCGAGTTGGCGCCGGTGCCGCCGATCACCGGCAGCCGGCCGCGGGCCAGGCGCACCACCTCGGCGATGACCTCGAGGTGCTCCTCGGGGTCGAGGGTCGCCGACTCGCCGGTGGTCCCGACGGCCACGATCGCGCCGGTGCCGTGCTCGACGTGGAACTCCACGAGCCGCTCGAGCGCCGCGCGGTCGATCGCCCCGTCGCTGCCCATCGGCGTCACCAGGGCCACGATGCTGCCTTGAAACATCGGCTCTCCCCGTCCTTGGTCAATCCTTCATGCTACTTTCGCATGCCCGCTCCTGGCAACCGCGGCGACGCCGCGGACACGCCCGCGCGCGCCACGCTCGGCTATACTCGCCCCGATGACCCGCATGGACACCTACCTCGTGCTCTCGGCGATCGGCCCCAACCGGGCCGGCACCCTGGAGCGGATCGCGGCCGCGGTGCGCGAGTCGGGCTGCAGCCTCGGCGAGAGCCGGATGGCGGTGCTCGGCAGCGAGCTGGCGCTGATCGCGATGGTCTCCGGGCACTGGAACGCGGTCGCCAAGCTCGAGCACGCGCTGCCCCGGCTCGGCGAGCGCCTCGAGCTGGCGCTGCACTGGCGGCGCACCGAGCCGCGCAGTGACAGCGAGGACCTCATCCCCTACAGCGTCGAGGTGGTCGGCATCGACCGACCGGGCATCGTCCATGATGTGACCCGCTTTCTCGCCCAGCGCGAGGTCAGCGTCGAGGACCTCTACACCGCCTGCTATCCCGCGCCGCACACCGGGGCGCCGCTGTTCTCGCTGCACATGACGGTCGGGATCTCGGCGAACACCTCGCTCGCCGCGGTGCGTGGCGAGTTCATGGACTTCTGCGACGACCTCAACCTCGACGCGATGCTCGCCCCGGTCAAGTAGCCCTTTCCCGCCAGCCAGGGATCGCATCGGTGAGCAGGCCGCGCCGCATCTACGTGCTCGACACCAACGTGCTGATGCACGACCCGGCGGCGCTGTTCCGCTTCCAGGAGCACGACCTGTTCCTGCCGATGGTGGTGCTCGAGGAGCTCGACGCGGCCAAGAAGGGGGTCTCCGAGGTGGCCCGCAACGTCCGCCAGGTCAGCCGCACCCTCGACGAGCTGATCGACGGCGCGGGCAAGGAGGCCATCGAGCACGGCCTGCCCCTGCCCGCCCGGGAGGCCGCGGGCGACGGCGGGCGGCTGTTCTTCCAGACCCGCGCGGTGGCCGACGCGCTGCCCGACTCGCTGCCCGGGACGCGCTCGGACAACAGCATCCTCAGCACCGCGCTGGCCCTCCAGGAGCACCACCCCGAGCGCCGGGTCACCCTGGTCTCCAAGGACATCAACCTGCGCATCAAGGCGCACGTGCTCGGCATCCCGGCCGAGGACTACCGCGACGACATGGTCCTCGAGGACGTCAACCTGCTCTACAGCGGGCTGGCCCCCTACCCGGCCGGGTTCTGGGAGGAGTGCGAGATCCTCGCCACCCGCCGCGAGGGCGAGCGCCACTGCTACGAGCTGCGCAGCGAGCACGCCGCCGGCTGGCACCCCAACCAGTGCCTGTACGGCGAGAGCGACCCGCGGATGGACGCGATCGTGCGCCGGGTCGAGGGCCCGCGCGCGGTGCTGGTGCTGGCCCGCGACTTCCGCTCCAGCCAGCACACCGTGTGGGGGATCCGGGCCCGCAACCGCGAGCAGAACTTCGCCCTCAACCTGCTCCTCGACCCGGAGATCGACTTCGTCACCGTGCTCGGCACGGCCGGCACCGGCAAGACCCTGCTGGCGCTCGCCGCCGGGCTCACCCAGACCCTCGAGGAGAAGCGCTACCGCGAGATCGTGATGACCCGGGTCACCGTCCCGGTCGGCGACGACATCGGCTTCCTGCCCGGCACCGAGGAGGAGAAGATGACCCCCTGGATGGGCGCGCTGATGGACAACCTCGAGGTGCTCACCCAGTCGGAGAGCATCGGCGAGTGGGGGCGGGCGGCGGCCAGCGACCTCCTCCAGAGCCGGGTCAAGGTCCGCTCGCTGAACTTCATGCGCGGGCGCACCTTCCTCAACCGCTACCTGATCATCGACGAGGCCCAGAACCTCACCCGCAAGCAGATGAAGACCCTGGTGACGCGGGCCGGGCCGGGCACCAAGGTGGTCTGCCTGGGCAACGTCGCCCAGATCGACACCCCCTACCTGAGCGAGACCACCTCGGGGCTGACCTACGCGGTCGACCGCCTCAAGGGCTGGAGCCACTCGGCCCACGTGACCCTGCTGCGCGGCGAGCGCTCGCGCCTCGCCGACCACGCCGCCGAGGTGCTGTAGGCCAAGCGGGGGTCGGGCGTGGGTCG
>CAZRGU010000125.1:0-9980 GCA_964599705.1 uncultured Ectothiorhodospiraceae bacterium
GCCCGGTGCCATCCCGGGCTCAATGCCGGGCGCAGGTCGGGCGCCAGCCCGACGTTCGAACCCCGCCCCGGCCAGCCATCAGCCGAGCCCGAGCACGTCACCCATGTCGTAGAGCCCCGCCGGGCGGTTGCGCAGCCAGCGCGCGGCGCGCAGCGCCCCGCGGGCGAAGTTGGCCCGGCTCGCCGCGCGGTGGATGATCTCGATGCGCTCGCCGGTGCCGGCGAACAGCACCGTGTGCTCGCCGACGATGTCCCCGGCGCGCACCGTGGCGAAGCCGATGGTGCGCGGATCACGCTCGCCGGTGTGCCCCTCGCGGGCATAGACCGCGCACTCGTCGAGGTCGCGCCCGAGGGCGGCGGCCAGCACCTCGCCCATCCGCACCGCGGTGCCCGAGGGGGCGTCGACCTTGTGGCGGTGATGGGCCTCGATCACCTCGACGTCGAACTCGTCGCCGAGCACCCGGGCGGCGAGCGCGAGGAGCTTGAAGCACAGGTTCACCCCGACGCTCATGTTCGGCGCCAGCACCACCGGCACGCTGCGCGCGGCGTCCGCGATCGCCTGGCGCTCGGCGCCGTCGAAGCCGGTGGTCCCGATCACCGCCGCCACCCCGGCCGCCGCGCAGGCCTCGGCGTTGGCCACGCTCGGCTGCGGGCGGGTGAAGTCGATGAGCACCTCGGCACCGGCCAGGGCCGCCTCGACCGCATCGCCGATCACCACCCCGAGCGGGCCGACCCCGGCCACCGCCCCGGCATCGGCGCCGAGCAGCGGGCTGGCCGGCGCCTCGAAGGCGCCGCTCAGCTCGACGGCCGGGCTGGCCGCGCAGGCCTCGATGACCGCCCGCCCCATGCGCCCGCCGGCGCCGGCGACGCAGACCCGGATCGGTGAATCGTTCATGGCTTGATCTCCTCGAAGAACTTGCGCACCGAGTCGAGCCACGAGGAGGCCTTCGGGTCGTGGGTGCGACGGCTCTCGCGCATCGCCTCGTCGAAGGCCTGGAGCAGCTCCTTCTGCTTGCGGTTGAGATGGACCGGGGTCTCGATCACCACCCGGCAGATGAGGTCCCCGGTCCCGGCGCCGCGCACCGAGCGCACCCCCTTGCCGCGCAGCCGGAACAGCTTGCCGGTCTGGGTCCCGGGCGGGATCTTGAGGTTCACCCGCCCGTCGAGGGTCGGCACCTCGAGCTCGCCGCCGAGCGCGGCGGTGGCAAAGCCGATCGGCACCTCGCAGAACAGGTGATCGCCGTCGCGCGAGAAGATCGGGTGCTCGCGCACCGAGATCTCGACGTAGAGATCCCCCGGCGGGCCGCCGTGCTGCCCGGGCTCGCCCTCGCCGGCCAGACGGATGCGATCCCCCGTGTCGACCCCGGCCGGAACCTTCACCGACAGGGTCTTGCGCTCGCGGACCCGTCCCTCGCCGCGGCAGCGCGGGCACGGATCGGTGATCACCTGGCCGCTGCCGCGACAGCGCGGACAGGTCTGCTGGATCGAGAAGAAGCCCTGCTGGACCCGCACCTGGCCTGCCCCCTGGCAGGTCGGGCAGGCGCTCGGAGCGCTGCCCGGGCGGGCCCCGGAGCCGCGGCAGTGATCGCAGGGAACGTGGGTCGGGATCTGGATCCGCGCGGTGGTCCCGGCGACCGCCTCCTCGAGGCTGAGGCTGAGCTCGTAGCGCAGGTCGGCGCCCCGGTAGACCCGCCCGCCCTCACGCCCGGCGGTGCCGAAGATGTCGCCGAAGACCTCGTCGAAGATGTCGCGAAAGCCCGCGGTGGCCCCGAAGCCGCCCCCACCGGGCGCCGCCGAGGGGTCGATGCCGGCATGCCCGAACTGGTCATAGGCGGCGCGCTTGCGCGAGTCGGAGAGGACGTCGTAGGCCTCCTTGGCCTCCTTGAAGCGCTCCTCGGCCTCGGCATCGTCGGGGTTGCGGTCGGGATGGTACTTCATCGCCAGTCGGCGATAGGCCCGCTTGAGCTCGGCGTCGCTCGCATTGCGGGCCACGCCGAGCACCTCGTAGTAGTCGCGCTTCGCCATCGAACCCGATTCGCTCCCCCGCCGGCCGCCCCCTCGCCACCCCCCAGGCACGCGCGCGGCGCGGGACCGTCGGCCGGCCCCGCGCCGCCTGCTCAGCCCGGTCGCGCGGGTCTGCTACTTGTTATCTTCCTTGACCTCCTCGAACTCGGCATCGACGACCTCCTCGCCGTTGCCCTTGGCGCCCGGCCCGGCCGCCCCGCCACCATTGCCCGGCCCCGGGGCGGCGCCGCTCTCGGCGCCCTGCTGGCGGTAGACCCGCTCGGCGAGCTTGCCGGAGAGCTCGGCGAGACGCTGGGTCCGGCCCTCGATGGCCGCCTTGTCGTCGCCCTTGAGCGCCTGCTGGAGCTCCTCGATGGCCGCCTCGATGTCCTTCCTCTCGCCGGCCTCGACCTTGTCGCCGAGCTCCTTGAGCGACTTGTTGGTGGCATGGATCAGGTTGTCGGCCTGGTTGCGGGCGTCGACCAGCTCGTGGAAGCGCTTGTCCTCCTCGGCGTGGGCCTCGGCCTCCTTGATCATGCGCTGGACCTCGTCGTCGGAGAGCCCGCTCGAGGCGCGGATCACGATCGACTGCTCCTTGCCGGTGGCCTTGTCCTTGGCCGAGACGTTGAGGATGCCGTTGGCGTCGATGTCGAAGGTGACCTCGATCTGGGGCACGCCGCGCGGGGCCGGCGGGATGTCGGCCAGATCGAACTTGCCGAGCGACTTGTTGGCGCTGGCCACCTCGCGCTCGCCCTGCAGGACGTGCACGGTCACCGCGGTCTGCCCGTCCTCGGCGGTCGAGAAGATCTGGGTCGCCTTGGTCGGGATGGTGGTGTTCTTCTCGATCAGCTTGGTCATCACCCCGCCGAGGGTCTCGATGCCGAGCGACAGCGGGGTCACGTCGAGCAGCAGCACGTCCTTGACGTCGCCGGCCAGCACCCCGGCCTGGATCGCCGCCCCGAGCGCCACCGCCTCGTCCGGATTGACGTCCTTGCGCGGCTCGCGCCCGAAGATCGACTTGACCATCTCCTGGACCTTGGGCATCCGCGTCTGGCCGCCGACCAGGATCACGTCCGAGACCTCGGCCGCGCTCAGCCCGGCGTCCTTGAGCGCGACCCGGCACGGCTCGATGGTGCGCGCGATCAGGTCCTCGACCAGCGACTCGAGCTTGGCCCGGGTCAGCTTCATGTTGAGGTGCTTCGGCCCGCTGGCGTCGGCGGTGATGTAGGGCAGGTTGACCTCGGTCTGCTGGCTGGAGCTGAGCTCGATCTTGGCCTTCTCGGCGGCCTCCTTGAGCCGCTGCAGGGCCAGCGGGTCGTTGTGCAGGTCGATGCCGGACTCCTTGCGGAACTCGTCGGCCAGGTAGTCGATGATCCGCAGGTCGAAGTCCTCGCCGCCGAGGAAGGTGTCGCCGTTGGTCGAGAGGACCTCGAACTGGTGCTCGCCGTCGACCTCCGCGATCTCGATGATCGAGATGTCGAAGGTCCCGCCACCGAGGTCGTAGACCGCGATCTTGACGTCACCGCGCTTCTTGTCCATGCCGTAGGCGAGCGCCGCGGCGGTCGGCTCGTTGATGATCCGCTTGACCTCGAGGCCGGCGATCCGCCCGGCGTCCTTGGTCGCCTGGCGCTGCGAGTCGTTGAAGTAGGCCGGCACCGTGATCACCGCCTCGTTGACCGGCTCGCCGAGGAAGTCCTCGGCGGTCTTCTTCATCTTCATCAGCACCCGGGCCGAGATCTCGGGGGGGGCCATCTTCTTGCCCTTGACCGCCACCCAGGCGTCGCCGTTGTCGGCCTCGACGATCCGGTAGGGCACCATCTCCATGTCACGCTGCACGACGTCCTCGCGGAAACGGCGCCCGATCAGGCGCTTGATCGCGTACAGGGTGTTGTCGGGGTTGGTCACCGCCTGGCGCTTGGCCGACTGGCCGACCAGCACCTCGTCGTCCTTGGTGAAGGCGACCACCGAGGGCGTCGTGCGATCCCCCTCGCTGTTCTCGATGACCCGCGGCGAGCCACCCTCCATCACCGCCACGCAGGAGTTGGTGGTACCGAGGTCGATACCGATGATCTTGGACATGGATCCGCCTCTCCGTTGATTCTCTGGTTACCCGGGGGCCTCGGCCAGCCCGGATCGCAATCTCGGGATCGGCCGGTGCCCACCATCTGGGGCCGGCCGAACGCATTTCAAGCATCTCGGAGCCGGGGCGCCCGGCGCCGGGCCACCACCGCTCCCCCGGCCGCGGCTCACTTGGCGACGATCACCATCGCCGGACGGACCAGGCGATCGTTGAGCAGATAGCCCTTCTGGATCACGCTGACCACCGTCCCCGGCTCGGTCCCCTCGACCTCCTGCATCGACATCGCCTGGTGGTACTGGGGGTCGAACGGCTGGCCCGCAGGGTCGACCTCGGTGAGCCCGAACTTCTCGGTCGCCTGGACGAACAGCTTGAGAGTCAGCTCCAGCCCCTCGCGCACCTTGGCGAGGTCGACGTCGCCGTCGGCGGCCGCCCCGAGCCCGAGCTCGATGCTGTCCTTGACCGGAAGGAGCTCCTGGACGAACGCCTCGAGGCCGTACTTGTGGGCGTTCTCGACCTCGCGGGCGGTGCGCCGGCGCAGGTTCTCGAGCTCGGCGCGGGCCCGCAGCAGCGCCTCGCGCTGCTCGGCGGCCTCGCGCCTCGCCGCCTCGAGCTCGCGCTCGAGCTCCTCGCGGCTCGCCGCCGGCTCCTGGTCGGCGCGCTCCCCGGCGGCGCCCGCAGCGGCTTCCGCGGCCTGCCCGGCGGCACCCTGCCCGGCCCGCCCGGCCGGTCCCTCGACCTCGCCCCCCCCGTCGCCGGGCACGGCGGAGGGCTGCTCGCGCTCCGGCGCCTCGCTTCCCTTGACCATCGACAAGACTCCCGGACGATGTCCGTTGCTGAAAGGGGCGCCGCGGCCACCCCGCGCGCTCGCGCGACCGGCCACGGCTCGGCGCTATATGGGGATCAGTGCTGCTGCTTCAAGGCCGCGCCGAGCAGCCGGGCGGTGATGTCGACCACCGGGATGACCCGATCGTAGGCCAGCCGGGTCGGCCCGACGACGCCGAGCACCCCGACCACCTCGCCGTCGTCGGTGCCGTAGGGGGCGGCGATCACGGTGCACTCGTCGAGCGCGCTGAAGCCCGACTCGCTGCCGATGAAGATCTGCACGCCGCGCGCGCGCAGCGACTGGTCGAGCAGGTGGAGCAGGTCGCGCTTCTCGCGGAAGGCCTCGAAGAGCTGGCGCAGCTTGTCCATGTCGGCGAGCTCGCCGTACTCCATCAGGTGGGTCTGCCCCGCGATCAGGACCTCCTCGTCGCGCTCCTCGTCGACCGTGAAGGTCCGCTCGGCCATCTCCACGGCCGCGACCATGGTCCGGTTGACCGACTCGCGCAGCTCGCGCAGCTCCTCGAGCAGGTGGGCACGGAGCTGCACCAGGCTGCGCCCCACGCAGCGCTCGTTGAGGTAGCGGGCCGCCTGCTTGAGCTCGGCGCGCGAGTAGCGCCGCTCGGTGCGGATGATCCGGTTCTGCACCTCGCAGTCGTTGAGCACGATGATCACCAGCACCCGGTTGTCGGACAGCGGCAGGAACTCGAGGTGGCGCAGGGCGATGCGCTCGTGGCGCGGCACGGTCACCACGCTCGCCAGGTGGGTGACCTCGGAGAGCAGCTCGCTGACCGAGCCGAGCAGCCCCTCGGGGCTGGCCTGGGCGTCGAGCTCCTGGCGCATCCGCTCGACCGAACGCTCGTCGAGCGGCTCGACCTTGAGCAGCGTGTCGACGAAGAAGCGGTAGCCGAGCACCGTCGGCACCCGCCCGGCCGAGGTGTGCGGCGAGCGCAGCAGCCCCAGCTCCTCGAGGTCGGCCATCACGTTGCGCACCGTCGCCGGGCTCAGATCGAGGCCCGAGTCGCGCGACAGGGTCCGCGATCCGACCGGCTGGCCATCGCGGATGAAGCGCTCCACCAGCGTCTTGAAGAGGTATCGGGCGCGCTCGTTGAGCTGCGTTCCCGGCCCTTCGATCATGTTCCCGTACCCGTCGGTCTCCGATAGCCGGTCCATTTTGCATTCCCCGGCCGGCGAGCGCAAAGCCGCTGCCGCTTCCGCCCTGGCCCGCCGGATGGGCCCGTGCTACCTTGCGCGGCGCGGGGTGCGGGGCGAGCGTAACGTTGTTCAAGCGGGTCGGAGTCATCACCAAGCGGGGCGATGAGCGGGTCGCCGGGACCCTGGAGCGGCTCGCCGGCTACCTGCGCTCGCTGCGGGTCGACGTGCTGCTCGACGCCGACAGCGCCCGCAGCCTGCCGAGCTTCGGGCTCCCCGAGGCGAGCCGCGAGGAGATCGGGCGGCGCTGCGACCTGGTGGTGGTGATCGCCGGCGACGGGACCTTCCTCAGCGCCGCCCGCTCCCTGATCGGCTACGACGTGCGCCTGGTCGGGGTCAACCTCGGCCGGCTCGGCTTCCTGACCGACATCGGCCCCGACGAGATGACCGCCCGGATGGGCGAGATCTTCGCCGGGCGCTACGTCGAGGAGCAGCGTTTCCTGCTCCGCTGCCGGGCGTTGCGGGCCGGCGAGCAGGTCTTCGAGGTCAGCGCCTTCAACGAGATCGCGATCCACAAGTGGAACAATGCCCGCCTGGTCCAGTTCGACACCTACGTCGACTCGCACCACGTCAACTCGCAGCGCTCCGACGGGCTGATCGTGGCCACCCCGACCGGCTCGACCGCCTACGCCCTGTCCGGGGGCGGTCCGATCCTGCACTCGGGGCTCGACGCGGTGGTGCTGGTGCCGATCTGCCCGCACACCCTGACCAGCCGCCCGCTGGTGGTGCACGGCTCGAGCGCCATCGAGGTGATCATCGGCGAGGGTGAGAAGCCCGAGGCGCAGCTCTCCAGCGACGGGGCGACGGTGCTCGAGCTGATGCCCCACGACCGGCTGCGCATCGGCAAGCGCCCGGAGCGCCTGCGCCTCATCCACCCGCCGGGCTACGACTACTTCGCGACCCTGCGCGCCAAGCTGCTGTGGGGCCGGGAGCCGTAGTTGCTGCGCCAGCTCTGCGTTCGCGACCTGGCCATCGTGGAGCAGGTCGAGATCGAGCTCCAGGAGGGGTTGACCGTGCTCACCGGGGAGACCGGCGCCGGCAAGTCGATCCTGGTCGACGCGGTCGAGCTGGCCCTCGGGGCGCGGGCCAGCGCCGATCAGGTCCGTCCCGGGGCCGCCCGTCTCGAGGTCGTCGCCACCTTCGACCTCGAGACCGCTGGCGGCGGCGCCCGGGAGCGGCTCGAGGAGGCCGGGCTCGGCACCGCCGAGGCCGAGTGCATCGTGCGCCGGGTGGTCGGCCGAGACGGTCGCTCGCGCGCCTGGATCAACGCCACCCCGGTGCCGCTGCAGCTTCTCCGTGAGCTCGCCGGCACGCTGGTCGAGATCCACGGCCAGCACGCCCACCAGGCGCTGCTGGCCCGGCGCGGGCAGCGCGAGATCCTCGACGCCTACGCCGGCAACGCGGCGGAGCTCGACGAGCTGGCGGCGCTCTGCGCACGCCATCAGGCCCTCGAGAGCGAGCTCGCCGCGCTCGCCGAGGGCGGCGCCGAGCGGACCCGCGGCGAGCTGCTGCGCTACCAGCTCGGCGAGCTCGACGAGCTCGCCCCGCAGCCCGGCGAGGCCGAGGCGCTGGAGGCCGAGCAGCGGCTGTTGAGCCGGATCGACGAGCTGCGAGGCGGGATCGCGGCCGCGATCGCCGCGGCCGGGGAGGATGGCGCCCAGGAACGCCTCGGCCTCGCCCTGCGGTCGCTCGGCCCGGCGCTCGATGCCGCCGCGCCGGGGGTCGCCGAGGCCCACGCGCTGCTCGAGAGCGCGTTGATCGAGGCCCGCGAGGCCGAGGCCAGCCTGCGCGCCCAGCTCGATCGGCTCGAGGGCGACCCGCAGCGCCTCGCCGAGGTCGAGCGCCGCCTGTCCCGGCTCCACGACGTGGCGCGCAAGCACGGCGTGTCCGTCCACGGGCTGCCCGAGCTGCACCAGCGGCTGCGTGCCGAGGTCGCCGACGATGCCGGGCGCGAGCAGCGCCGCGCCGCCCTGGAAGACGAGCGAAGCGCGCTGCTCGAGGCCTACCGCGAGCGCTGCGCGGCGCTGCACCGGCGCCGCCGCGAGGCCGCCGAGGCGCTCGCTCGCGAGGTCGGCGAGCGGATGCAGCGCCTGGGGATGCGCGGCGGTCGCTTCGAGGTCGAGGTCCGTCCCGAGGATCCCGCCCGGCCGCGCCCCAGCGGGGCCGACCGGATCGAGTTCCGGGTCGCGGCCAATCCGGGTCAGCCGCCGAGGGCGCTCGCGCGGGTCGCCTCGGGCGGCGAGCTCTCGCGCATCAGCCTCGCGGTCGAGACCCTCGACCGGCGCGCCCAGGCGGCCCCGACGGCGATCTTCGACGAGGTCGACGCCGGCGTCGGCGGCCGGGTCGCCGACGCGGTGGGACTCGAGCTGCGCCGCCTCGCCGCCCAGCGCCAGGTGCTGTGCGTGACCCACCTGCCGCAGGTCGCCAGCCGCGCCCACCAGCACCTGCGGGTGACCAAGATCGAGGCCGACGGCCAGGCGCGGGCCACCGTCGAGGCGCTCGATCGGTGCGGGCGGATCGAGGAGCTGGCGCGGATGCTGGCCGGCACCCGGGTCACCGAGCGGACCCGGGCCAGCGCGCGGGAGCTGCTCGAGAGCTCGTGACGCCTGCCGCGCCGAGTTCCGCTAAGATCGCGGCCACCCGGCCCCCTCGCCGCCGAGCCGCCCAGCCGTCCCGGAGATGCCGTTGACCGCGCCGTACCCCGCCCGCATCGCTGCCCGATCCCCGGCTGCGAGCGCCGATCCCTGCGCCCTGGCGGGGCGTGCTCCCTGCGCCCGGCCCGCACCGGGGGCGGCCACGCCTTGGCCGCGCCGCGCGCGGTGCACCCCGCCAGGATCGCGTCGCGATGCCCTCGCCTCGCGCACCGGCCGGTGCTGCGGGCTCGCCCTCGTCCTGGTCCTGGCGCTGGCCGGCTGCTCGGCACCGCGCCTGCCCGGGGTCTACCGGATCGACATCCAGCAGGGCAATGTGGTCACCCAGGAGATGCTCGATCGCCTCGAGCCGGGGATGGCCAAGCGCAAGGTGCGCCTGGTGCTCGGCACCCCGCTGATCGCGGACCCCTTCAACCAGCAGCGCTGGGACTACATCTACACCTTCCTGTCCGGCTCCGGCGAGCTGACCCGGCGGCGGATCTCGCTCTACTTCCGCGACCAGCGGCTCGACCACATCGAGGGGGACGTGCGCACCGGCAAGCCGGGAACGAGGAGCGCCCCGCCGCGGCGCGAGGAGGTGGTCACGGTGCCGCCGCGCGAGAAGACCGGGTTTCTCGACCGGCTCACCCCCGGCTTCCTGAAGCGGGACAAGGGCGGCGGGCGGGCCGAGCCGCCCCCCGGAGGCGGCGAGCAGGCGGGCGTCGCACCGGGCGGACCGGCAGCGGAGATCCCGGCCGAGGCCCAGGTCCCGCCGGTACCGCCCGTCGAGGCCCCGGCGGCAAAAAGCGCGCCCGGGACCGGGCCGGGCGCCGGGGAGGCGGTGGAGGCGGCGGGCACCGCGTCCCCCAGCGCGGCCGAAGGCGAGGACAGCAGCCTGCTCAAGCGGCTGTTCCGGCGCTTCCGGACCTCGCCGGAGGAGGATGCCGGAGAGGCCGGGGGCGAGAGCGGGCGGGCCGAGGAGCAGGCGGCGGGCGCCGGCAGCGAGCCGGGCGGCGAGCGCACGGGCGCGGGTGATGGCACCGCCGGGGCGGCGAGCAGCGAGGATGACGGCTTCTTCTCGCGCCTGATGAGGCGCTTCCGCCGGCCCGCGGCATCCGCGCAGGAGCCGGCCGCCGAGCAGCAGCCGTCCCAGGAGTAGCGGCTCAGCGTTTGTGAAAAAGCCGCGCGCCGTCGCGAGGGCGTTCCTGGGCGACCCGGACAAGGCGCGGGGGTGCA
>CAZRGU010000126.1:0-9945 GCA_964599705.1 uncultured Ectothiorhodospiraceae bacterium
CGAGGCGGCAACGTAGCCCGGACTATAGCGGCCGGTGTGCGCCCTGCCAAGTGCCGCGCGCCGCCAGCGGCCGGCCGTGCCCGGCGCGCGGGCTACTCCGGGCGCGCGCGGCGCGCGGCGCCGGCGGCCAGCGCGGCGCGCTTGGCCGCGCGCCGGCGGCGCACCTCGATCAGGGTCATCAGCGGTCCGGAGACCGCGTAGACCAGCGCCGCCCCGAACAGCACCAGCGGCGGGTTGCTCGAGATGAGCATCAGCACCAGCACCACTACCAGCACGGTCACGAACGGCACCCGGTCGCCGAGATCGAGATCCTTGAAGCTGTAGAAGCGGATGTTGCTGACCATCAGCGCCCCGGCGAGCACGGTGACCGGCAGCGCCAGCACCGTGACCTCGTGCCCGGCGATCCCGAAGTCGCTGACCACCCACACCAGCCCGGCGACCAGCGCCGCGGCCGAGGGGCAGGGCAGGCCCTGGAAGTAGCGCTTGTCGGCGGTGCCGAGCTGGGTGTTGAAGCGGGCCAGGCGCAGCGCGGTGGCCGCCGCGTAGAAGAAGGCGGCCAGCCAGCCGATCTTGCCGAGCCCGGAGAGCGCCCACTGGTAGGCGATCAGGGCCGGGGCGACGCCGAAGGCGACCATGTCGGCGAGGCTGTCGTACTCGGCCCCGAAGGCGCTCTGGGTGTTGGTCATCCGGGCGATGCGACCGTCGGCCCCGTCGAGCACCCCGGCCACGAAGATCGCGATCGCGGCCTCGATGAAGCGGCCCGACATCGCCATCACCATCGCGTAGAAGCCGGCGAACAGCGAGGCGGTGGTGAACAGGTTGGGGAGCAGATAGATGCCGCGCCGCCGCCGCCGATCCGGCTCGCCCCCGGGGCCCGGCGCCGGTGCGCCTGCGCTGCTCTGTCCGCCCATCGCCCGATTGTAGCAAGGGGCGGCTCAGTTGCGGCTGCGATCGACCAGCTTGTGCTCCTGGATCCAGGACATCATGCCGCGCAGCTGCTCGCCGACCTGCTCGATCGGGTGGGCGCGCGACAGGCGCCGCATCGCCTTCATCCGCGCCGCCCCGGACTGGTTCTCGAGGATGAACTCGCGGGCGAAGCTGCCGTCCTGGATCTCGGCGAGGATGCGGCGCATCTCGGCGCGGGTCTCCTCGGTGATGATCCGCGGCCCGCGGGTCAGGTCGCCGTACTCGGCGGTGTTGGACACCGAGTAGCGCATGTTGGCGATCCCGCCCTCGTAGATCAGGTCGACGATCAGCTTGACCTCGTGGAGACACTCGAAGTAGGCCATCTCGGGCGCGTAGCCGGCCTCGACCAGGGTCTCGTAGCCGGCCTGGATGAGGGCGGTCAGCCCGCCGCACAGCACCACCTGCTCGCCGAACAGATCGGTCTCGGTCTCCTCGCGGAAGGTGGTCTCGATGACCCCGGCGCGCGCCCCCCCGATCGCGGCCGCGTAGGACAGCCCCAGCTCCTTGGCCTGACCGCTGGCATCCTGGGCCACGGCGAGCAGCATCGGCGTGCCCTGCCCGTCGAGGTAGGTCGAGCGGACCAGGTGCCCCGGGGCCTTGGGGGCGACCATGATCACGTCCAGATCGGCGCGCGGCTCGATCTGGCCGAAGTGGATGTTGAAGCCGTGCGCGAAGGCGAGCGTCGCCCCCTCGGCGAGGTGGGGCTCGATCTCCTCGCGGTAGATCCGGGCCTGGTGCTCGTCGGGGGCGAGCACCATCACCACCTCGGCCGCGGCGGCGGCCTCGGCCACCGAGCGGACCTCGAGGCCGGCCGCTTCCGCCTTGGCCGCCGAGGCCGACCCGGCGCGCAGCCCGACCACCACCGCCACGCCCGACTCCTTGAGGTTGTTGGCATGGGCGTGGCCCTGCGAGCCGTAGCCGATGATCGCCACCTTCTTGCCCTGGATGAGCGACAGATCGGCATCCTTGTCGTAGTAGATGTTCATGCGGGTCTCTCCGGTAGCAGGACGCGGGCGGCGGCCTCCCCTCGGGGATGCCGCCCGCGGAAGGGCTTACAGCCGCAGGCTCTTCTCGCCGCGGGCCATCGCCAGGGCCCCCGAGCGTACCACCTCGAGGATCGCCTTCGGGTCGAGGGCCTCGAGAAAGGCGTCGAGCTTGGGTCCCGAGCCGGTCAGCTCGATCACGTAGGTGCCGTTGCTGACGTCGAGGATCCGGCCACGGAAGATCTCGGCGAGGCGCCGGATGTCCTCGCGCCAGGGTCCGGTGGCGCGCACCTTGACCAGGATCATCTCGCGGTTGACGTGCCGCCCCTCGGTGAGATCGACCAGCTTGACCACGTCGATCAGCTTGTTGAGCTGCTTGGTGATCTGCTCGATGATCTGGTCCGAGCCGCGGGTCACCAGGGTCATGCGCGAGACCGTCGGGTCCTCGGTGGGCGCCACCGAGAGCGACTCGATGTTGTAGCCGCGCGCCGAGAACAGCCCGGAGACGCGCGACAGCGCACCGGGCTCGTTTTCCATCAGAATCGCGATGATGTGACGCACCTTCCGCCCTTCCCTGGCTGTCCCTATCTCTTCCTTGCGGCCGGGCGCATCAGGCCAGCTCGCGACCCTTGCAGAGCTCCGAGAGCCGCATCTCGTGCTGGCCGCTGCCGGCCATCATCATCGGGTAGACGTTCTCGCTCGGATCGGTGGCGAAGTCGAGAAACACCAGCCGGTCGCGGCGCGCGAAGGCCTCGCGCAGCGCCCCCTCGACGTCGCCGGGGCGCTCGATGCGCAGCCCGATGTGGCCGAAGCTCTCGGCGAGCTTGGCGAAGTCGGGCAGGGAGGCGAGATAGGAGTGCGACTCGCGCCGCTCGTACATGAACTCCTGCCACTGGCGGACCATGCCGAGGTAGCCGTTGTTGAGGTTCACCACCTTGATCGGCAGCCCGTACTGCTTGGCGGTGGCCAGCTCCTGGATGCACATCTGGATGCTGCCCTCGCCGGTCACGCAGGCCACCGTGGCCTCGGGATGGGCGAACTGGGCGCCCATCGCCGCCGGCAGCCCGAAGCCCATGGTCCCGAGGCCACCGGAGTTGAGCCAGCGCCGCGGCTTGTCGAAGGGGTAGAACTGGGCGGTCCACATCTGGTGCTGGCCGACGTCGGAGGCGACATAGGCGTCGCCGCCGGTGACCTCGTAGAGCTTCTCGATGACGTACTGGGGCTTGATCTTGTCGGCCGGCTGCTCGTAGCGCAGGCACTCGATCGACTGCCACTCGCGGACCTGGCGCCACCACTCGGCGAGCGCCTCCCGATCGAGGTCCCGATCGCTCTCGGCGAGCAGCGCGATCATGTCGCCGAGCACCCGGCGCACCGGACCGACGATCGGCACGTGGACCCGCACGGTCTTCGAGATCGAGGACGGATCGATGTCGATGTGGATGATCTTGGCGCTCGGCGAGAACTTCTTGACGTCGCCGACCACCCGGTCATCGAAGCGCGCACCGATCGCGATCAGCACGTCGCAGTGGTGCATCGCCATGTTGGCCTCGTAGGTCCCGTGCATGCCGAGCATGCCGACGAACTGCTCGTCGGTGCACGGGAACCCCCCGAGCCCCATCAGGGTGCTGGTGATCGGGCAGCCGAGGCGGCGGGTGAACTCGGTGAGCTCGGCGGCCGCATTGTCGAGGATCACGCCGCCGCCCGAGTAGATGATCGGCCGCCTGGCGGCCAGGATCAGATCGAGGGCGCGGCGCATCTGCCCGGCGTGACCGCGGGTGACCGGGTTGTAGGAGCGCATCCGCAGGTCGGCCGGGTACTCGTAGGGGATGCGCACGTCGGGACGGGTGACGTCCTTGGGGATGTCGACCACCACCGGGCCGGGCCGCCCCGAGGTGGCCACGTAGAAGGCCTTCCTGAGGGTCGCGGCCAGATCGCGCACGTCCTTGACCAGGAAGTTGTGCTTGACGCAGGGGCGGGTGATGCCGACGCAGTCGACCTCCTGGAAGGCGTCGCTGCCGATCGCCTGGGTCGGGACCTGACCGGTCAGCACCACCAGCGGGCTCGAGTCCATGTGCGCGGTGGCGATCCCGGTGACCGCGTTGGTCGCCCCCGGCCCCGAGGTCACCAGCACCACCCCCGGCTTGCCGGAGGCCCGCGCGTAGCCGTCGGCCATGTGGGTCGCGCCCTGCTCGTGGCGGACCAGGATGTGGCGCACCTCGTTCTGCTTGTAGAGCTCGTCGTAGATGTGCAGGACCGCCCCTCCGGGGTAGCCGAAGATGGTGTCCACACCCTCGTCCTTGAGGAACTGGACGAGGATCTGCGCGCCCGATAGCTGTTCCATGACCGCCCCCGTGAAGCTCATTCGGGAGCCCCTGGCAGGGCTCCCGTCAAGCGCTCGCAAGCTACCGAAGTGCGCGAGGCCGGTCAAGGCGGACCGGGCCTGCCGCCGCCCGTCTTAGCTCGCGGGGCGATTCGAGGTATAGTTGCGCGCGGGCGGGACGCGGGTACCGAGGCAGGGCGACCGGGGATGGCGAGCGGGCGGGCAGCGGCGGCAGTCCTGATGCTGGTGGCGGGCGCGCTGTCGGGCGCAGCGAGCGGCGCGACCAAGCTCTACAAGTGGGTCGACGAGAACGGCAACGTCACCTACTCGCAGACCAAGCCCCCCGAGCCGCGGCGCCAGGTCGAGGAGATCGAGCTGCGCGGCTACCGGGCCGCCGAGCCCGGGCGGGCCGGCGAGCGCCTCGAGCAGCAGCGCGAGGAGGGCGCCGCGCAGCGCCAGGACCAGGACCTTGCCGCCGGCGAGGCCGCGGCCCGCAAGGCGCGCGAGGAGCGCATGCGCAAGAACTGCGAGATCGCGCGCAACAACCTGCGCATCCTGCGCAACGCGCCGC
Source organism: uncultured Ectothiorhodospiraceae bacterium (assembly GCA_964599705.1). Taxonomy (GTDB): domain Bacteria; phylum Pseudomonadota; class Gammaproteobacteria; order HK1; family HK1; genus CAZRGU01. Next base: position 4,841 of record CAZRGU010000126.1, read on the forward strand.
GGATCCGCGACAAGGACGCCGAGGGCCAGCCCTACTTCCTCTCCCCCGAGCAGATCGAGCAGCGCATCGAGCAGACCCAGCGCCAGATCGAGGACTATTGCGGCTGACCCCCGGCGACGCCTGCCCGCGCGCGACCCTGCAGGCAGCTCCCAGCACCAACCCCGAGCACACCGAGGAGCGATCGATGCGTGTCTCGCAGACCTTTCTGGCCACCCTCAAGGAGACCCCCGCCGAGGCCGAGATCGCCAGCCACAAGCTGATGCTGCGTGCCGGCCTGGTCCGCCGCCTGGCCTCGGGGCTCTACACCTGGCTGCCCCTGGGCCTGCGGGTGATCCGCAAGATCGAGGCCATCGTGCGCGAGGAGATGGACCGGGCCGGGGCCCTCGAGGTGCTGATGCCGGCCGTCCAGCCGGCCGAGCTGTGGCAGGAGTCGGGGCGCTGGGAGGCCTACGGGCCGGAGCTGCTGCGCATCGAGGACCGCCACGCCCGGCCGTTCTGTCTCGGTCCGACCCACGAGGAGGTGGTCACCGACCTGGCGCGCCGCGAGATCCGCAGCTACAAGCAGCTGCCGCTCAACCTCTACCAGATCCAGACCAAGTTCCGCGACGAGATCCGGCCGCGCTTCGGGGTGATGCGGGCCCGCGAGTTCATCATGAAGGACGCCTACTCCTTCGATCTGGACGAGGCCGCCCACGGCGAGGCCTACGAGCGCATGTACCGCGCCTACCGGCGGATCTTCGAGCGCCTGGGGCTGGAGTTCCGGGTCGTCGAGGCCGACTCGGGTGCCATCGGCGGCAGCCGCTCGCACGAGTTTCACGTGATCGCCGAGTCCGGCGAGGACGCCATCGCCTTCTCGCCCGGGGGCTTCGCGGCCAACGTCGAGCTGGTGCCCTGCCCGCCGCCGGCCGCCGGGCGCCCTGCCCCGGGCGCGGCGCTGGCCACCGTCGACACCCCCGGGCGGCACACCATCGCCGCGCTCGCCGAGTTCCTCGGCATCGAGCCGCGCCGCTGCCTCAAGACCCTGCTGGTCGAGGGCCGCGACGGTGGCCTGGTGGCGCTGGTGCTGCGCGGTGACCACGAGCTCAACGCCCTCAAGGCGGCGCAGCTCGAGGCGGTCGCCGAGCCGCTCACCCTGGCCAGCCCCGAGCGGGTCGGCGAGGTGCTCGGCTGCGCCCCCGGCTCGCTCGGGCCGGTGGGCCTCGAGCTGCCGGTGGTCGCGGATGCCAGCGCCGCGGCGATGGCCGACTTCGTGTGCGGTGCCAACCGCGAGGGGCGCCACCACACCGGCGTCAACTGGGGCCGCGACCTGCCCGAGCCGCAGGTCGCGGACCTGCGCAACGCGGTGCCCGGCGACCCGAGCCCGGACGGCAGCGGCGCGCTCGAGATCGCCCGCGGCATCGAGGTCGGCCACATCTTCCAGCTCGGCACCAAGTACAGCGAGCGGCTCCACGCGGTGGTGCTCGACGAGCAGGGTCGCGCTGTGACCCTGTTCATGGGCTGCTACGGGATCGGCATCACCCGGGTGGCCGCCGCGGCCATCGAGCAGAACCACGACGCGCGCGGGATCATCTGGCCGAGCGCGATCGCCCCCTACCAGCTCGCCCTGCTGCCGATCAACATGCACAAGTCGGTGCGCCTGCGCGAGGCGGTCGAGCACCTCTACCGGGAGCTGCTCGGCGCCGGCATCGAGGTGCTGCTCGACGACCGGCCGGTGCGCCCCGGGGTGATGTTCGCCGACATCGAGCTGATCGGCATCCCCCACCGGCTGGTACTCGGCGAGCGCGGGCTCGACGCCGGACGGATCGAGTACCAGCACCGGCGCGAGCGCGAGGCCACCGAGGTCGCCCTCGACGAGGCGGTCGGCTTCGCGCGCCAGCGCATCGCCGAGGAGATCGCCGGCCAGCGGCCGTGAGGGTCGGCCGCCTCGCCATCGCCGCGCTGCTCGCGCTGCTCGCCGCGGGGGGCGCCCGTGGCGCGACCACCGAGCGGCCCGACGACCGGCTGCGCGCGCTGCTGATGCGCGCGGTGGCCGCCGCCGACGACTTCAGCGACCGCTACGACGCCGAGGTCTGGCTGGTCGACATGGCCGGGCGGCTCGCCGCGACGGTGCCCGACCCGGCGCGGCGCATCGAGATCCTGCGCCGGGTGCACCAGGAGGCGGTGCGTGCCGGCCTGCCCCCGGAGCTGGTGCTGGCGGTCATCGAGGTCGAGAGCAACTTCGACCGCTTCGCGATCTCGAGTGCCGGGGCGCTCGGGCTGATGCAGATCATGCCCTTCTGGCTGGCCGAGATCGGCCGCCCCGGGGACAACCTCTTCCACATCCGCACCAACCTGCGTCTCGGCTGCACGATACTTCGCTACTACCTCGACGCCGAGAACGGGCATCTGGCCCGGGCGCTGGCCCGCTACAACGGCAGCGCCGGCCAGAGCTGGTATCCGGAGCGGGTCTTCCGCGCCTGGCGCGGGCGCTGGGCGCCGCGCTAGCCCGGCGGCGCCGTGGGCGCGATCTCGAAGCCGGGCCCGGCGGGCGGGTCGGCCTCGGTGACCTCGACACCGCCCACCGCGGCGAGCTCGGGACCGCGGGCGAGCCAGCGCTCGAGCGCGGCGAGCCGCTCGGGAGGGCCGCAGGCCAGCACCTCGACGCGCCCGTCGGCGAGGTTGCGGACCCAGCCCCGCAGCCCGAGCGAACGGGCCACCTCGCGGGTGTGGTAGCGAAAGGCCACGCCCTGGACGCGTCCCGCGATCCGGTAGCGGCGGGCCGCCGCGGACGATCCGGTCATGCTCATCCCGCCCCTCGCGCTCCCCTGCCCGGCACCGTGCAGCCGACTCGGCTATCCTGACTAGATTATCTCAGCGGCCGTGCGAGAGCGCTGGATGCTTCCCGAGCTGAGCCTGCCCCCGATCGCCGACAAGCCGGACCCCGGGCTCGAGGTTCGCCCGGTGTTCGTCGAGGAGTGGGTCGAGTCGCTGCCCTACGCCAACCCGGTGGCGCTGCTCGAGCAGCTCCTCGAGCGGCTGCGGCGCACCAATCGGGCGCCGATCAAGCCCCAGCAGCGCCTCGCCCTGCTCGAGACCTTCCTCGTCCCCTACCTGTTCCTGCTCGACGTGCGCGAGAAGAGCGGCCCGATCCACGGCATCGCCGCCTTCGAGCGCCACCGCGCGGATACCGAGGCGGCGCGGCGCATCGCCGCGGAGATGGCGCTCGGCTACAAGACCGTGGTCAGCGAGGGCGGGCGGCGGCGTGCGCTGTGGGGCGGGCAGCGCGAGCGGCGCCTCGCCGTGCAGCGCTCGATCCTGTTCCTGTCGCTGGTCCTGCTGCACTCCTACGACGAGTACCTGCCGATCCCCGGCGAGGTGTGGCCGGAGCTCCACGCCCTGGCCCGCTACGCCGAGGCGCTGGGGATCGCCGAGCAGCGGGTCTGCGAAGCCGCCCAGCGCCCGGAGCTGGCCGAGAGCTGCGCGGCGCTGTACCGGCGGATCCTCCTGACCAGCCTCCTCGACCCCTACCACCTCGCCTACGGCGACGTCTGGCACGCCTACCGGCTGCTCGCGGGCCACGCCGAGGCCGCCCGCATCACCCCCCCCGGCGACCCGGATCGGCTCGCCGGGCGCTTCGTCATCGACCCCCGCTCCCACCACCACCCGCGCCCGCTGGCCCGGGTCCGCGGCGAGCTCGCCGCGGGCTCGCTGATCCTGGATGCCGGGCCGGTCAGCGAGCGCCTGCACCGCGCCCCCGCGGCCCGGGACGCCGAGGAGGCGCGGGTGCGGGCGGCGATGCTGCGCGCCTACGCGCTGCCCCCGAGCCGCCATGCGCCGCGCGAGCGCACCGAGGGCCGGGTCCGCCTGACCACCGGGGTGAGCAGCCTGCACCACTTCCTCGGTGGCGCCTCGGCGGCCCTCGACGAAGGAGGGGGGCGGCCCACCGAGAGCGGGGCCGACCTGCCCGCCGAGATGCTCGACGAGCCGACCATCGAGGAGGCCAGCGCGCACAGCTACACGGCCGAGTTCTGGGAGCTGATCGACAAGGGCCCGGGCGGTGTCGGCGTCATCAAGCGGATCCGTCCCAACATCGCCATCGGGGTCGGCGAGCTGATCGGCATCCAGATACCGGCCGCCGGCCACGGCGAGCGCGACTGGCTGGTCGGGGCGGTGCGCTGGCTGAGCATCGCCCAGGCCGGCGAGTACCAGGCCGGGGTGCAGCTGCTGGCGCGCAGCGCCGAGCCGATCGCGCTGCTCGACCCCGAGCGCCCGGCGCCGATCCCCGCCCTGGCCCTGCCACGCCTCGAGGCGAGCCCCGAGGTGACCCTGGTCACCCCGCCGGGGGTCTACCGGGAGGGGGCTTCGCTGACCCTGCTCCGCGACGGGGCGCGCATCGAGATCAGCGCCCGGCGCCTCGTCGAGCGCGCCAAGGGCTACGAGCGCTTCGGCTTCGCCCGCTGAGCCACGGCCCGGCGTGGCGCACCCGCGCTCACCGGACCCGCGCGGCCCGGGCCGCCGCCTCGGCCAGCTCGAGGGCGCGCTCGACGTCGCCGTGGCGGGCCGCGGCGGAGGCCCGGTCGAGCAGCGCACGGGCCTCGGGCCGGCCTCCCTCGGCGACCGCCCGCTCGGCCTCGGCCAGGGCGCGAACCACCCGCTGCGCGGTCAGGGCGCCCTCGCGGGCCGCCTGCGCCTCGCGGCGCGCGGCCTCGTAGTCGCGCCCGTCGAGGAGGCTCACCGCCCGGGTCAGGCGCTGCTCGGCGTCGGCCAGCACCCCCGGCACCAGCTCCTCGGCGTGGGCGCTGCGCGCCGCCGAGATGGCACGACGCGCGTCGCTGAGCTCCTGGATCGGCGCGGCCGCGCAGCCGGCGAGCGCGGCGAGCACGGCGAGCGTGGCGATCAGCGTGTGGGACATGGGGGCGTCACCGAGATGCCTCCGGCGACCCCTCGTGGCGCGCCGGATCCACGGGCGACGCTAGCACCCGCCCGTTTCCACTGTCAACGTGGCCACCGCCGGGCGGGGCGCGGCCGATCCTGGCGCCGCGACTTGCCCTTCGGGGGCAGATGCGAGGTAGACTTTTTCTCACAGACGAGCCGGTCGTGCCGATCCGCGCCAGCGCGCCGATCGG
>CAZRGU010000127.1:0-6564 GCA_964599705.1 uncultured Ectothiorhodospiraceae bacterium
GGGGCTCTGACGGGACGCCCCCGGGGGGCACGGCGCCCGCCGCGGCGCCTCAGGAGCGGCTGGCGGCCTCGGCCACCGCGCGGTTCTTGGCCGAGAGGCTCTCGAGGAGCCCCTCGATGCCGCCGCGCTTGACCAGCGCCGAGAAGGTGCTCCGGTAGGTCGAGACCAGGCTGATCCCGTCGATGCTGACGTCGAACACCCGCCAGTGCCCGCCGACGTAGTGCAGCCGGTAGCTGACCTCGATCGACCTGGCCCCGCGCAGCGGGATCTGGGTGCGGACCGTGACCTCGTCGCGGCGCCTGCCGGGGCGCAACGGCAGGTAGCGCACCTCGACGCCCGTGAAGCTGGTCAGGGCGGTGGCATAGGTGCGCAGCACCAGCAGCCGGAACTCGTCGATGAACCGCTCGCGCTGCTCGGGGCTGGCCAGCCGCCAGTGGCGCCCGAGCACCCAGCGGGCGACCCGCTGCTGGTCGACCAGCGGCGAGACCAGCTCGTCGACCAGGGCCCAGGCGCGGCTCGGATCGGCCTCGATCGCCGCGCGCTCGCGCTCGACGGCGGCGAGCACCTGCTCGGTGGTCGAGCGCACCAGGGCCTGGGCGGCCTCGGGCGAGGGGTCGGTGTCATCCGGCGAGGCGGCCAGCGCACCGGCGCTGAGCAGCAGCGCGGCCGCGGCGAGGAGCCGGGCCGGGAACGGGGCGTATCTCATGCTCGGGTGCTCCCACCTGCGGGCCTGTCTCGCTATCGACCGGCCGCAAAAACACCTTTAGGGTAACGTGGCCGCGCGGTGCCGAACTGTGAGCCATCTCACCGATCCGGCCAATCCCGCTGCCCTCCTGGCGCCGCCGCCGGCCGGCCGTCACCGGCGGCCGATCCCGCCGGGCGCTATTGCCTCGGGCCCGCGGGCCGCTATAGTCCCCTCATGAGCCGACCCGGCGCCGTCGTGACGCTGCTCCTCGGTGGTCTGCTGGGCGCCGGCTGTGCCGCCCCCGAGCCGGCACCGCAGGCGCCCCCCGGCAGCGCCGAGGAGCGTGCCGCGCAGTGCAACCGCCTGGCCCGCGAGGTTCGCACCTGGTGCCGCACGCCGAGCGGCGAGTACCGTGCGGTCAGCCGCCAGGAGTGCCTGAGCGCCCGCCTGCGGCTCGAGCAGCGCTGTTTCTGAGCCGATCGCGAAGGAGGGCGGGTCACGCGTGGTGGGCGAGAGCGGCGGGCGGAGCTGGCGCTCCTGGGGCGAGTGCGGGAGCTGCGGCTTCCAGGGGATCATGACCTTCCGGGCGCGCTCCGGCGAGGACTACTCGGACCCCGAGGCCCTGGCGGTGATGATGGACAGCGAGTGCCCGGCCTGCGGCGCCGAGGAGTCGGTGCTGGTGGCCGCCGAGGAGTTCGGCGAGATGGAGCGCGACAGGCGGGGCCAGCAGCGGTGAGGGCGGGCATGCTGGCACTGGCGCTGCTGCTCGCCGGGCCCGCGGCGGCCGATCAGAACGCCCCCGGGCTCGAGGCGCTGTTCGCCGAGCTCGGACGGGCCCGGGACGCGAGCGAGGCGGCCCCGGTCGAGGCCGAGATCTGGCGGCTGTGGATGGACAGCGGCAGCGGCGCGCTCGACCGCAGGATGCGCCGCGGGGTGCTGGCGCTGCGCGCCGGTCGCGCCGCGGAGGCGATCGAGGAGTTCAGCGCCGTGATCGCGCAGCGCCCGGACTTCGCCGAGGCCTGGAACAAGCGGGCGACGGCCTACTACCTGGCCGGGGACCCCGAGGCCTCGATGCTCGACATCGAGCGGACCCTGGCGCTCGAGCCCCGCCACTTCGGGGCGATCTCGGGGATGGGGCTGATCTTCCTCGAGCGGGGCGACGAGCGCGCCGCCTTGCGCGCGTTCGAGCAGGTGTTGAGAATTCACCCCCGCGCGCCCGGCGCGCGGCGCCAGGTCGAGCGCCTCCGGGCGCGCCACGAGCGCCCGGCGTGAACGGGCGCCGAGATCCGGAGCGAGGCGCGCCGCACGAGCGTGCCGCAAGAGGGGGAGCAAGCGATGGAGATCACCAGCGAGACCTTCCAGGACGGCGGCCCGATACCGGAGCGCTGCGCCTTCTGCGTGCCCGACCCGAGCGCCCACGTCAGCCTCGGGCAGAACCTCAACCCGGCCTTCGCCTGGAGCGGAGTGCCCGAGGAGGCCAAGTCGCTGGTGCTCCTCTGCCATGACCCGGATGTGCCGAGCCGGCCCGACGACGTCAACCAGGAGGGGCGCACGATTCCGGCCTCGCTGGCCCGGGTCGACTTCTTCCACTGGATCCTGATCGATCTCCCCGCCGACGCGGTCGGCATCCAGGAGGGCGAGTTCAGCGACGGGGTCACGGCACGCGGCAAGAGCGGCCCGGCCGCCCCGCGCGGCACCCGCCAGGGGGTCAACGACTACACCCGCTGGTTCGACGGCGACGCCGACATGGCGGGGAGCTACTTCGGCTACGACGGGCCGTGCCCGCCCTGGAACGACGAGCGCATCCACCACTACGTGTTCACCCTCTACGCGCTCGACATCGAGCGCTGCCCGGTCGGTGACGCCTTCACCGGCCAGGAGGTGCGCGAGGCGATCGAGGGCCACGTGCTGGCCACCGCGAGCATCACCGGGACCTACACCCTCAACCCGGCGCTGCGCGACTGAGCCGCCGGGCTCAGGTCGACCAGCGCACCGCGGCGCGCGCCAGCGAGGCGATCCCGGCCAGCGGCTCGTCCTCGGCACCGACCACCGCGATGGTGCCGCCGGCGGTCGGCACCAGCAGGGCGGCGAGGCGGTGGCCGCGGACGGTGCGCCGGCTCGCCACCCGCTCCTCGGGGATCAGGAAGATGGTCACCGGGGCGTGGCGCCCCGCGACCACCAGGTGGCCGGCGAGGCGCCCCTGGATCAGGCAGCGCCCGGCGAAGGTCACGGTGCCGATCGGGCCGCGCATCGCCACCCCGGCCGGGCGCAGCGCGCGGGCGATGCGGCTGGCGGGCAGCGGCTCGCTGGGGGCGAGCGCGTAGGGGGCATTGCGCACCATCGCCACCACCTCGCGACCGAGCCGGTCCTCGCCGGAGCGCAGGTGGTGGTAGGAGAAGACCCCGAGGGCGGTGGCGGCGAGCAGCGAGGCGGCCAGCGCCAGGGCGTCGCGGCGCGGCAGCACGCCGCCCCGGCGCGCCCGCCCGAAGGCCTGGCGCAGCAGCACCCGCGAGGCCAGCTCGGCGGGCACCGGCACCCGCGCGGCCTCGCGCAGCAGCCGATCGAAGCGCAGCACCCGGGCCGCGAACGCGGCGCACGAGGGGCAGTCCGCGCGGTGCTCGCCGAGGCGCAGGTCGCGCCCGCCCGGCTCGGTCTCGAAGGCGCGGCGGAACTCGAGGCAGTTCATGCCCCCTCCGAGCCGTCGACCCGCCCCTCGATGGCGCCGTTCTCCTCGACGCCGAGGGCCTTGCGAAGCTGCTGGCGGGCCCGGAACAGGCGGGTGTTGACGGTCGCCCGCGGCAGCCCGACCAGCTCGGCGATCTCGCGGCCCGAGTAGCCGCCGATCACCTGGAGCATGAGGATCTCGCGGTACTTGAGGGGCAGCTCGGCGATCGCCTTGCGCAGCCCCCAGACCTCGACGTCGACCTCGCGAGGGCCGGCGATGCGCTCGAAGTCGACGTCGTCGACGAACGGCGGGCGGAAGCGCTCGAACTGGCGGGCGAACTCGCGGCGCACGGTGGTCATCAGCCAGCTCTTGGCCTTGCTGTCGTCGCGCAGGCTGTCGAGGAAGCGCCAGGCCCGCATGAAGGTCTCCTGGACCAGGTCCTCGGCCATCGCCTCGTTGCGACAGAGCATGAAGGCATAGCGATAGAGATCTCCGGAGAGCGCCTGCACCATCTTCTCGAAACGCTGCTGCGCCCTGCCCATGCGTGCCGGTGCCTTGCCCATCCCCCACCTGTGACGCCGCCCGGTCGCCCGGGCAGCGCCCCCTGCGTTATGGACCCGTGAAGCTACGGCTTTCTTTCAGGAGCGGCAAGCGGCGCGGCGGGCTCGCGCGAAGGCCGGGCGGTCTCGCCGGGCCGGCCCGCGGCGCTCGCCGGCACCGGGCAGCAGGGCCCGAGCGGCGCGCCCTGCGCGGGGGGGGCGGGCAGCGATCCGGATCAGCTCCGGCCGCCGTAGCCCTCGCCGCGGGCGAGCTTGCGCTCCCAGGCCAGGGCGTGGGCGCAGATGGTGTCGAGGTCGTCGTAGCGCGGCTCCCAGCCGAGCCGCTCGCGGATCCGCGCCACCCCGGCGATCAGGCTCGGCGGGTCGCCGGGGCGGCGCGGCGCCTCGCGCACCTCGAGGCGCCGCCCGGCGGCGCGCTCGACCGCGGCGATCACCTCGCGCACGCTGTAGCCGTGACCGTAGCCGCAGTTCACGGTCAGCGACTCGCCGCCGCCCTCGAGGTGGGCGAGCGCGGCCAGGTGCGCGGCGGCCAGGTCCTCGACGTGGATGTAGTCGCGCACCCCGGTGCCGTCGGGGGTCGGGTAGTCGGTGCCGAACACCGACAGCGCCGCGCGCCGCCCGGTGGCCACCTCGCAGGCGACCTTGATCAGCAGGGTGGCCTCGGGGGTCGACTGGCCGATGCGTCCGGCCGGGTCGCAGCCGGCGACGTTGAAGTAGCGCAGCACCGCGTAGCGCAGGCCGCTCGCGGCGGCCAGATCGCGCAGCATCCACTCGGTCATCAGCTTCGAGGTGCCGTAGGGGTTGATCGGGCGGGTCGGGGTGTCCTCGGTGGCGACCGGCCCGTCGGGGATGCCGTAGACCGCGGCGGTCGAGGAGAACACGAAGCGCTCGACACCGGCCTGCGCGCAGCACTCGAGCAGGGTCCGCGAGGCGCAGGTGTTGTTGGCGTAGTACTTGAGCGGCTCGGCGACCGACTCGGGCACGACGGTGTGGGCGGCGAAGTGGAGGACGGCCTCGATGCGCCGCTCGCCCAGCAGCCGGGTGACCCGCTCGCGGTCGGCGGTGCTCGCCACCACCAGCTCGGCGCCGAGCACCGCCTCGCGGAACCCCTTGCTGAGGTCATCGAGGACCACCACCCGGTAGCCGGCCGCGCCGAGCTGGCGGACGACGTGGCTGCCGATGTAGCCGGCCCCTCCAGTCACGAGCACTGCACCCATCGCATCCTCCTCCTCCAGGTCGTCGCCGCCCCGCGCGGTGCGGCGCGGCCCGCGGGCCGGCGCCGTGGCGTGACGCGGGGCGTCATGGGCTAGGCGGGTGAGTCCGCCGAATCGAGCCGGTAGTGGCGCGCGATCCAGTCGCGGTAGGCGCCGCTGCGCACCTCCTCGGCCCACTCGCGGTGGGCCAGGTACCAGTCCACGGTGCGCCGCAGGCCGCTCTCGAGACCCTCGCTCGGCGACCAGCCGAGCTCGGCACGGATCCGCGACACGTCGATCGCGTAGCGCCAGTCGTGCCCGGGCCGGTCACGGACGTGGCGGATCAGGCGCTCGTGGGGCGCGCCCTCGGGGTGGCGCTCGTCGAGCAGCGCACACAGCGCCCGGACCAGCTCGAGGTTGCTGCGCTCGGCCCCGCCGCCGATGTTGTAGCAGCGCCCCGGCTCGCCGCCCTCGAGCACCCGGCGCAGCGCCGCGCAGTGATCGCCGACGTAGAGCCAGTCGCGCACGTTGGAGCCGTCCCCGTAGACCGGCAGCGGCTGGCCATCGAGCGCGTTGAGGATCACCAGCGGGATGAGCTTCTCGGGGAACTGGTAGGGCCCGTAGTTGTTCGAGCAGTGGGTGATCAGCACCGGCAGCCCGTAGGTGCGGTGGTAGGCGCGGGCCAGGTGATCGGAGCCGGCCTTGGTCGCCGCGTAGGGGCTGTTGGGGGCGTAGGCGGTGGCCTCGGTGAAGGCCGGGTCGGCGGGGCCGAGCGCGCCGTAGACCTCGTCGGTGGACACGTGCAGGAAGCGGAAGCGGGCCCGCGCCTCGCCGTCGAGGCCCTGCCAGTAGCCGCGGGCCGCCTCGAGGAGGCGGAAGGTGCCGCCGAGGTTGGTCTCCACGAACCCCTCCGGCCCCTCGATCGAGCGGTCGACGTGGCTCTCGGCGGCCAGGTGGACGATGGCCCGCGGGCGGTGCTCGGCGAGGAGGCGCTCGAGCAGCGCCCGGTCGCCGATGTCGCCGACCACCAGGCGGTGGCGGGGGTCGCCGTCGAGGGCGGCGAGGTTGCGCGGATTGCCGGCGTAGGTCAGGCGGTCGAGGTTGACCAGCGCGCCGTGGCCGCCGAGCACCCACTCGAGGACGAAGTTCGAGCCGATGAAGCCCGCCCCGCCGGTCACCAGGATGGTATCGCTCGTCACGCCTGCCCCGCCGGCCTCGCTCCCCGGCGCGCGAGTCTATCCCCTGCCCGGCCCGGGTGCGAGCGCCGCCTTGGCGCCCCGCGCAGCGCTGCGGGGGGCGGACAACAAGACCCCGCCTCGCGGCGGGGTCGGAAGATCGACTTGGGGAAGAGGGTTTGTTGTTGTGAAGCTAGCCGCCCCGGGCGCGCCGCCGCCCCGAGAAGCCGATCCCGGCGAGCCCCAGCCCGAGCAGCGCCAGCGAGGCGGGCTCGGGGGTGGCGAC
>CAZRGU010000127.1:6664-9945 GCA_964599705.1 uncultured Ectothiorhodospiraceae bacterium
TGGGCCGAGCCCACCGTGCCGAGCAGGGCGAGCCCGCCGAGTGCCGCCGAGAGCGTGTTCCGGAGCCGCTTCATCGTTTCGTTCCTCTTCTTGCCAGTTCTCGCAACCGCCCCAGCGGCGGGGATCCCAGGTCACCCCGGATGCATGCAATCCATGTGCCAGAAGGGCACGATCATTGAGAATCAACGACTTGCCAGGCCGGCGCGACGCACGGGCGGTGGCAGTGTAAAGAATTCCGACAGCCGCTGGCCTCCCGGCCGCCGCGGGGCTGGGAACGGAACGCGCAAATTCCTGAAAAGGTCCTTCAAATCAACCGATTGGAGAGCAGGGCCGGGGCTGGACGGAGTGTAAAGTTTCCCGACAGGAGCGGCCCCGCGGCGGGCCGCGCCGGCCCCCGCTCAGCCGCCCGGGTCGGGCAGCGCCGCCTTGCGCCGGGCGATGAACTCGCGCAGCCCCTCGTCGATGCCGGGGTCGAGCGGCGGGGGCGAGTGCTCGGCGAGCATCCGCCTCCAGGCCACGCTGGCCCGCTGGGCGGCATCGAGCGAGCCCTCGGCCTGCCACTGCTCGAAGCTGTTGTGGTCGGCGAGCGCGGAGCGGAAGAAGGCGTGCTCGAAGTGGGCCTGGGTGTGGGCGCAGCCGAGGAAGTGCCCGCCCGGGCCGACCTCGCGGATCGCCGCCAGGGCGAAGGCCTCCTCGCCGAGGTCGATGCCGCGGTAGAAGGCGCCGATGGCGGCGGCCTGGTCGGCGTCGAGCACGAACTTCTCGTAGCTCATGGTCAGCCCCCCCTCGAGCCAGCCGGCGGCATGGAGCATGAAGTGGACCCCGGCGAGCATCGCGTGCTGCAGCGTGGTCGCGGCCTCGTAGGCGGCCTGGGCGTCGGGCAGCTTCGAGGAGCACAGCCCGCCCCCGGAGCGGAACGGCACGCCGAGGCGCCGGGCCAGGGCGGCGAGCACGTAGAGCACCTGCTGCGGCTCGGGGGTGCCGAAGGTCGGGGCCCCGGACTGCATCGACATCGAGCTCGAGAAGGTCCCGAAGACGACCGGGGCGCCGCGGCGCACGAGCTGGGCGAAGGCCATCCCGGCGAGCGCCTCGGCGAAGAGCTGGGCGCAGGTCGCGGCCACCGTGACCGGCGACATCGCCCCGGCGATGCAGAACGGCGAGACGATGCAGGCCTGCCCGGCCCGCGCGTAGACCTTGAGCGCGCCGAGCATGGTCGTGTCCCAGACCAGCGGCGAGTTGGCGTTGATCAGGCTGAGGATGCAGACGTGCTCGTCGAGGAAGCGCTCGCCGAACAGGATCCGCGCCATCGCCACCGTGTCCTCGGCCCGTTCGGGGGCGGTCACCGAGCCCATGAACGGCTTGTCGGAGAGGCGCATGTGGGCGTAGACCATCTCCAGGTGGCGCTGCTCGACGGGCAGGTCGACCGGCTCGCAGACCGTGCCCCCGGAGTGGTGCAGGGCCGGGGAGAGCCAGGCCAGACGGACGAAGTTGCGGAAGTCCTCGAGGGTCGCGTAGCGCCGCCCGCCCTCCAGATCGTGGACGAACGGCGATCCGTAGGCCGGGGCCAGCACGGTGTGCGCGCCGCCGATGCGCACGCTGCGCTCGGGGTTGCGGGCGTGCTGGACGAACTCGCGCGGGGCGCTCGCCTGGATCAGCGAGCGGCACAGGCCGCGCGGGCAGCGCACCCGCTCGCCCTCGACCTCGGCGCCGGCCTCGCGCCACAGCGCCAGCGCCTCGGGGTCGCCACGGAACTCGACCCCGATCTCCTCGAGGATGGTCTCGGCGCCGGCCTCGATGCGCGCCAGCCCCGCCTCGTCGAGGATCTCGTAGGGCGGGACCCGGCGGGTCAGGTAGGGCGGGCCGGCGGCCCCGCCGTGCGCCCGTGCGGCGCGCCGTGCCGCCCGCCCGCCACTTCGTCCGCGACGCTCGCTCATCGTCCGGCTCCTCGAGTTTCGGCTCGACCGCGGGGCGCCCGCCCGCGCATCGCCGGCGACCGCCGATCGTTCGGCCCCGGCCGGGTGCGCTGCGGCCCGAGGCGCGGGCTCGTCTCCGCCCGGGGCAGTGTGGCGTGCTCTGCCTGGCGCGGTCTGATCGCGCCGCGACCCCCACGGTTGCCGCTGCGCCACGGCGCGGCTCGCCGGGCGCTCCCGGCGGCGGGTTAGAATCGGCGCCCATGAGCGCCACCGATCCCCTCTCGCGGCTGCTCGCCGAGCGCGGCCGGCTGCTGGCCGACGGGGCCATCGGCACCAACCTCTTCGCGATGGGCCTCGAGACCGGCGCGGCCCCCGAGCTGTGGAACCTCGAGTGCCCGCAGCGGGTCGAGGCGCTGCACCGCAGCTTCGTCGCGGCCGGCTCCGACCTGATCCTCACCAACACCTTCGGGGCCAACCGCTACCGGCTGGCCCTGCACGGGGCGGCCGGGCGGGTCGCCGAGGTCAACGCCGCGGCGGCGCGCATCGCCCGGCAGGTGGCCGACGCGGCGCCGCGCCGGGTGCTGGTCGGCGGCTCGATGGGACCGACCGGGGAGGTGCTCGAGCCGCTCGGCTCGCTCACCGCCGCCGAGGCGCGCGCGGCCTTCGCCGAGCAGGCCGAGGCGCTCGCCGGGGCCGGCGTCGACGTGCTCTGGATCGAGACCCTGTCCTCGCGCGAGGAGCTCGAGGCGGCCCTCGCCGGGGCGGCCGGCAGCGGGCTGGCGGTGGTCTGCACGCTGAGCTTCGACACCCACGGGCGCACCATGATGGGGATCTCGCCGGGGGAGTTCGCGGCGCTCTGCCATGCGGCCACGCCCCCGCCGAGGGCCTTCGGCGCCAACTGCGGGGTCGGCCCGGCCGAGTGCGTCGCCGGGCTGCTCGGGCTGCGCGCGGTGGCCGCCGGCGACCTGATCGTGGCCAAGGCCAACTGTGGCCTGCCGGAGTGGTCGGACGGGGGCGTTCGCTACAGCGGGACGCCGGAGCTGATGGCCGACTACGCGCGGCTGGCCGCCGATGCCGGGGCGCGGATCATCGGCGGCTGCTGTGGCACCACCGCCGAGCACGTCGCGGCGATGCGCGCCGCCCTCGACGCCCATCGCCCCGGCCCGCCGCCGACCCTCGAGGACCTCGAGGCGCGGCTCGGGGCGATCTCGGAGGGCGCCCGGGGCGTGGCCGGCGGGCAGCGCCGGCGCCGCCCGCCGCGCACCCGCCGGCGCGGCGTCGGCCCGCCTCGCTGAGAGCCCCGGCGAGCGCCGGTCGCGCGCTCGGCGAGCGAGCAGGCGTGCCACAGACGTCGGCTGCCGAGGCGCG
>CAZRGU010000128.1:0-9922 GCA_964599705.1 uncultured Ectothiorhodospiraceae bacterium
GCCTAGCCCGGGTGGCGGAAGCAGCCGACCAGGTGGTCGTTGACCATCCCGGCGGCCTGCATGAAGGCGTAGCAGATGGTCGGCCCGACGAAGCGGAAGCCGCCGGCCTTGAGCGCGCGGCTCATCCGCTCGGACTCGGGACTGGTGGCCGGGACCTCGGCCAGGGTGCGCCAGCGGTGGACCCGCGGCTCGCCGCCGACGAACGACCACAGCCACTCGACCGGGCCGCCGTCGCGCTCGCGCAGCGCCAGCCAGGCCCGCGCGTTGTCGATCGCGGCCGCGATCTTGGCGCGGTTGCGCACGATCCCGGCATCGGCGAGCAGCCGGGCGCGGTCACGCTCGCCGAAGGCGGCCACCCGCTCGGGGTCGAAGCCGGCGAAGGCGCGCCGGTAGCCCTCGCGCTTGCGCAGGATGGTGATCCAGGCCAGCCCGGCCTGGGCGCCCTCGAGGACGAGCAGCTCGAACAGCGCCCGCTCGTCGCGCTGCGGCCGGCCCCACTCGCGGTCGTGGTAGGCCTGGTAGAGCGGGTCGTCACCCGCCCACGGGCAGCGCCGCGGCTCGCCCATCTGTGCTCCTCCCCTTGCGTGGCCGGCGGGCCCGCTCCATGCTGGGCGCCGCTCCGCCCCTCGCCCTCGCCGTGCGCGCCGGCGGGAAGCCCGGGCGAGCGAGGGACGACGATGATAGCGAGCCAGCGCCACCTGTTCGACATCCCCGCGGAGGTCGCCTACCTCAACTGCGCCTACATGGGGCCGCTGTCGCGCGCGGTGGCCGCCGCCGGCGCCGAGGGCATCGCCCGCAAGGTCCGGCCCTGGTCGCTGACCGCCGGCGACTTCTTCACCGAGAGCGAGCGGGCCCGGGCGCTGTTCGCGGCCCTGATCGGGGCGCGCCCCGGGGACTGCGCGATCGTGCCGGCGGTGAGCTACGGGGTGGCGGTGGCGGCCCGCAACCTGGCGCTCTCGCCCGGCCAGCGGGTGGTGCTGCTCGCCGAGCAGTTTCCCTCCAACGTCTACGGCTGGCAGGTGGCCGCGGCTCGGGCCGGGGCGAGCGTGGTCACCGTCGAGCGCGGCGCCGCGGGCGGCTGGACCGGGCCGCTGCTCGAGGCCATCGACGAGCGCACCGCGGTGGTCGCCGTACCCCACTGCCACTGGACCGACGGCTCGCTGGTCGATCTCGTGCGGGTCGGCGAACGGGCCCGCGCGGCCGGTAGCGCGCTGGTCGTCGACCTGACCCAGTCGGCCGGCGCCCTGCCCTTCGAGTGCGCCGCGGTGCGCCCCGACTACTTGGTGGCGGCCTGCTACAAGTGGCTGCTCGGCCCCTACAGCCTCGGCTTCCTGTACGTCGCCCCGCACCGCCAGGAGGGCGAGCCGCTCGAGGAGAGCTGGATCGCGCGGCGCGCGAGCGAGGACTTCGCCCGGCTGGTCGACTACCAGCGCGACTACCAGCCCGGCGCGCGGCGCTACGACATGGGCGAGCGGGCCAGCTTCCACCTCCTGCCGATGGCGGTCCGCGCCCTCGAGCAGATCCTCGACTGGGGCGTCGAGTCGATCGCGGCGACGCTCGCCGCCCGGACCCGCTCGATCGCGGCGCGCGCCGCCGCGCTGGGCTTCGCCTCGCTGCCCGAGGGCCAGCGCGCCGGGCACTTCCTCGGCTTGCGCCCGCCCGGCGGGGTGCCGGCCGGGCTGGTCGAGCGGCTCCGCGAGCACCAGGTCCACGTCAGCGTGCGCGGCGACACGGTGCGGGTCACGCCGCACGTCTACAACACCGACGCCGACGAGCAGCGCCTGCTCGCCGCGCTGGCCGGCTGAGCGCCGGCTCCTCTACTCCTCGGGCACCAGGCGGCGCACCAGCGCCGGCATGGTCAGGCCCTGGACCAGGATCGAGAAGATCACCACCACGTAGGTGATGGCCAGGAACACCCCGCGCTCGGGCCCGGCCGGCAGCGACAGGGCCAGCGCCACCGAGATCCCGCCGCGCAGCCCGCCCCAGGTCAGCACCCGCACCGCCCCCGGGGTGAAGCGCTGGAAGCGGGCCAGCACCGCCATCGGCAGCCCCACCGAGCAGAAGCGCGAGCCGAGCACCAGCGGGATCATCACCACTCCGATCAGCAGGTAGCGGCCGCTCAGATCGAGCACCAGCACCTCGAGGCCGATCAGCAGGAACAGCACCGCGTTGAGGATCTCGTCGATCAGCTCCCAGAACAGGTCGAGGCTGCGCCGGGTCCGCCCGCTCATCGCCAGCGCCCGCCCCCAGTTGCCGATCACCACCCCGGCGACCACGATCGCGATCGGGCCGGAGACGCCCAGCGCCGCGGCCAGCGCGTAGCCGCCGGTAACCAGTGCCAGGGTGATCAGGGCCTCGACCTGGTACTGGTCGATGCTCTTCAGCAGCCGGTAGGCGAGGTAGCCGATCAGCAGCCCGAAGACGGCGCCGCCGACCGCCTCCTCGAGGAACAGCGCGAGCACCTGGCCGGCGCCGACCTCGCCCTCCCCGGTCGCCACCCCGAGGATGGTCAGGAAGACGACCACGCCGACCCCGTCGTTGAGCAGCGACTCGCCGGCGATCTTGATCTCGAGGCTCCTCGGCACGCCGGCGCTCTTGACGATGCCGAGCACCGCGATCGGGTCGGTGGGCGAGATCAGGGCGCCGAACAGCAGGCAGTAGACGTAGGCGATCCGGTAGCCGAAGGCGCCGAGCACCAGCCACGCCAGGGTGCCGACCAGGAAGGTCGAGACCACCACGCCGACGGTGGCCAGCAGGCCGATGCTGAGGCGCCGCTCGCGCACGTCCTCGAGCTTGACGTGCAGCGCCCCGGCGAAGAGCAGGAAGCTCAGCATTCCCTCCATCAGCGCCTTGCCGAAATCGACCCGGCCGATCAGCTCGCGGGCGAAGGGCTCGACGGGCACGCCGAGCGCATCGACCCCGAGCACGGCGAGCGACATCAGCAGGGCGATGCCCATCACCCCGATGGTCACCGGCAGGCCGAGGAAGCGGTGGTTGAGGTAGGCGGCGAGCGCGGTGAGGGTGAGCACCACCGCGATCAGGCTCAGCAGCTCCATTCAGCCCTCGCGCGCGTGTCCCCTGTCAGCCCCTGTCATCGGCCGCCGGGTGCCGCGCTTGAGCCTGCCGCCGTCGCTCAGGGCGGGGGCTGGCCGGTGAACTCGATCTCGCCGCCGGGGAGCATGTAGAGGACCAGGGCACGCCCGTCGCTGACCGTCGGGTAGTGGGCCGAGCCCGGCTCGTAGACCACCCAGCCGGCCCCGGCGCCGTCGAAGCGGGCCGCCGCGTCGACCGGCATCACCATGCACACCTCACCGGTCGGGTGGCGGTGGTGGGGGCCGACGATGCTGTCCAGGTCGACCACGTCGACGCTCAGTCCGCAGGTCTCCGGTCCGGCCTCGATGACCCGGCCGAAGCGCCGCCCCGGCCCCCCCTGAGCGCACATCCAGCCCGCGGCGATGGCCTCGTGGCAGGCCGCCTCGACGGCCCGGAAGGTCTCGCCACCAGGTGGAAACTCGCGCTCGAGCCGCTCGGCGAGGGCGGGCTCGATGGGGCCGGCGGCCACCGCCTCGGCGATCGGGCGGACCAGCTCCCGAAACTGCTCGACGTTCATGCCCGCTGCTCCTCAGGCCATCCCGCGATCATTCTAGCCCGCAACTCTCACCGATCCACGGCTGCGCTCGCCGACCCATCTGCTCTGGCAGGACGTACTCCCTCCAGGCGGCTCGACGCAGTGTCGGCTATGCCTTCGCCGCCTTCCGGTCGGTGCGCTCCGCGTGGCGCCTGTCCCCGCCCCTTGCCGGGCCTCGCGCCAGCGGCGAAACTCGCCCTCCCCTGCTCGGAGGAAGGACCGCGAGATGAGGTGGCAAGACGGCGGGCCAGAGCCGCCCGCCCGGGCGCAGGGCCCGCCGGGCCGCGCCACGGCGCGCCCGGTGAGCGAGCGCCACTTCGTCAACGGCCGGGCGCTGGTGCCGCCGTGGCCGGAGGGGATGGAGCAGGCGCTGCTCGGGATGGGCTGCTTCTGGGGCGCCGAGCGGCGCTTCTGGGCGCTCGCCGGGGTCCATGTCACCGCGGTCGGCTACGCGGGAGGGCACACCCCGAACCCGACCTACGGGGAGGTCTGCGGCGGCCGGAGCGGCCACGCCGAGGTCGTGCTGGTGGTCTTCGATCCCGCCGTGATCCCGTACCGGCTGCTCCTCGCCCACTTCTGGGAGGGCCACGACCCGACCCAGGGGATGCGCCAGGGCGCCGACATCGGCCCCCAGTACCGCTCCGCGATCTACACCTTCGGCGCCGCCCAGCAGGCCACCGCGCTGGCCTCGCGCGAGCGCTACGCGGCGGCGCTCGCGGCCGCCGGGCGCGGCCCGATCACCACCGAGATCCGGCCCGCCGGGGCGTTCTACTACGCCGAGGAGTACCACCAGCAGTACCTGGCCAGGAACCCCGCTGGCTACTGCGGCCTGGGCGGCACCGGGGTGGCCTGCCCGGACGGCGTGAGCGCGCCCTGAGCGCCGTGCCGGCCGCCGTGCGCACCTCCATCTGGACGAGCCGATCTTCCGCCCGCGATGGCCGCTGAGGGACGCCTCGAGATCGACGTCGAGTGGGGCGACTGCGACCCGGCGCGGATCGTCTTCTACCCGAACTACCTGCGCTGGTTCGACGCCGCCTTCCACCACTGGCTGATCGACGCCGGCAAGAGCCACGAGCAGCTCGCCGCCGAGCACGGCGCGCTCGGCACTCCGCTGCTCGGCGTCGAGGCCCGCTTCCTCGCCCCGAGCGCGGTCGGCGACCGGCTGCTGGTGGTCAGCCGGGTGGAGCGCTGGGAGCGGCGCCGCTTCGTCGTCCGCCACCGAATCTTCAACCGCGAGCGGCTGGCCGTCGACGGCACCGAGACCCGCTGCTGGGCGGTGCTCGACGAGGCCGGGGCGCTGCGCGCCCTGCCGATCCCCGAGGAGCTGCGCCGGCTGCTCGAGTGAGCCGCGCCGAGCGGCCGCCCGCCCTCAGAGTTGGTGAAAGAACCGCCCGCCGTCGCGAGGGCGTCCCTGGGTGACCCGGACAAGGCGCGGGGGTGCACAACATGGAGGAGCGTACTGGAGTACGTGACTACATGTTGGGGGTCCCCGCACCAATCCGCCGGAAGCGGATTGGGTCGCGCGCAGCGCGCCCGCAGGGGCCGGGCCAGGGAAGGCCCGCAACAGCGTAGTCCGGGGTGACCAGGGGCGTCCGCAGCAGGCGGGCGGTTCTTTCACAAACTCTCAGCCGCCCGGATAGCGCTCCCGGACCCGGCGGGTGTTGAGGAGCAGGCCGGCGATCACCGTGAACAGCGCCACCGCCCCCATGATCAGCACGAGCCGACCCCAGGGTGCGCCCATCGCCATGCGGTGCGAGGCGAGCGCCAGCCCGGTGTAGACCCAGACCCCGGCCCCGGCGTAGGCCAGGACCTGGAGAAGCCACAGGGTCCAGCGCGCGCGCACCAGCAGGAGCAGCGGGGCGAGCACGCTGAGGGACACCAGCGGCCAGTCGCCGCGGCGCAGGAAGTGCGCGGCGAGCAGCAGGAAGGCGAGGATCAGGGGGGTGACACGCGCGGCCATCGGGCAGCTCCTCAGTCGCTGCAGGCAAGGATATCGCCCCTGCCCGCGCATCGCGAGAGGCCCCGCCGGGGCGAGCCCAGATGTCTCACCGATCCCCGGCTGCGGTCGCCGATCCATCGGTCCTGGCAGGACGTGCTCCCTGCGGGTGCCTCGACGTCGTGTCGGCTACGCCGTCGCCGCCTTCCGGTCCGTGCGCCCCGCCAGGACAGCGTCTCGGCACCCTCGCTTCGCGCATCGGTGAGATATCCGGGCTAGGGGTTCAGGGCCGCGAACATCGCCTCGCCCATCGCCATCAGCCGCTCGCGCGGCGCGGTCCCGACCAGCGCGTAGGCGAGCCCGCCGTCGCGCCAGTAGACCACCCCGTAGCCGGCGCTCTCGGCGTGGCGCAGCGGCGCGGCCTCGGCGCCTTCCCCGCCGGCGCGCACGTACAGCGTCATGCGCTCGCCGTGCTCGTCCTGGTACATGAACTGGGCGGCCGGCCGCCCGGCGTCGGCGAGCAGCCGCCCGCCGATCAGCCGGTAGCCGGCGGCATCCACCTCGGGGGCGCGGATCTCGTGGCGCAGGCGCTTGGAGAGCCAGGCGTTGAGGTGCGAGCGCTGGGCGGCGCGCACCTCGACCGGGTGGCGCACCTCGGGGACATAGACCGCGTGGGCGTAGGCGGCCTCGCGGACCAGCGGCCGCTCTCCGGCCAGGCCAGCGCCCGGCGGGGCGAGCAGCCGCGCGCCGAGCAGCCCACCGGCCGCGCCCAGCGCCAGCCAGGCGATCGCCGCGGCCACGCGCAGCGCCGGGCGGCGCCGGCCCCGCCCCAGCGCGTGGAGCAGCCCGGCCGGCAGCGGCGCCTCGAGCAGCGGGTCGTAGGCACGGTGCAGGGCCTCGTCGATGCGCCGGTACTCGGCGGCGCGCGCCGCGAGCGCCGGGTCCGAGGCGATCGCCGCGGCCACCGCGTCGGCGCGCTCACCGGCCAGCTCGCCGTCGAGGTGGGCGTGGAGCTCGAGCGGCTCGATTCGCTGCGCCGCGCCGCTCATCGCAGCGCCCTCAGCGCCGCGCCCGCCTCACCGCGCAGCAGGCCGCGAAGCCGCTCGCGGCCGCGCGCCAGGCGCGACATCACGGTGCCGACCGGCACCCCCACGGCGCGGGCCGCCTCCCGGTAGCTCAGCCCCTCGAGGCCGACCAGCAGCACCATCTCGCGCTGCTCGAGGGGCAGCGCGGCGAGCGCCCGATCGAGCTCACGCATCGCCAGCTCGCCGTCGGCGCGGGCCACCGCGGGATGCTGCTCGGCGTCGATCGGGGCGAGGTGAGGGGCACGCGCGCCGCGCGCCACCTCGTTGACGTAGAGGTTGTGCATGATCGCCAGCAGCCAGCCACGGATGCCGCGCGCGCGCAGCCACAGCCGGCGGCGCTCGAGGGCGCGCGCCAGGCAGTCCTGAAGCAGATCGTCGGCGCGGGCCGGATCCCCGGTCAGCGCCCGCGCGTAGCGGCGCAGGCGCGGGATCTCCGCGACCAGCAGGGCCTCGAAGCGCTCCACGCCGGCAGCGGCGGCGCGCGGCGGCCGGGGCCGGCGCTAGCGGCCGAGGATCTCGAGCGCCTCGCTGAGCTTGGCGACCGAGGCCCCGTGCTGGCCGGCCTTGTGCAGCCGCGCCCCCTCGGCGCGCAGCTCCTTGACCCGGGCGAGCTGGGCCTCGCTGAGCCCGCTGCCCTGCTCGAGGGCAGCGTCGACCTTCTTGACCAGGCCCGGGCACTGGTAGGCGAGCACCGGCGCCGCGGCGAGCGCCAGGACCAGCCCGAGGGCAGTGTTGCGGATGGTGTGCATGGCGGTTTTCCCTCCTCGTTCTCGTGTGCTTGTGGCGAGGACGCGCGGCGCCCTCGGGGTGTATACAGGCACGAGCGGGCGATATTCCCCCGCCCGCCGCCCTGGCCCGCCGCATATCTCACCGATTCACGGCTGCGACCATCGATCCATCCCCTCTGGCGGCGCGTGCTTCCTCCAGCCGGCTCGACGCGGTGGCAACTGCGTCTTCGCCGCTCTCCGGTCCGTGCCCCCCGCCACAGCGGTTGGCAGCGCCACCGAGAATACCTATCCTTGGGCTAACGCGCGGCCGAAGCGGGCAGCAGACCCGCGGCAGCGCGCCGTCTCGGGGAATGCGACGAGCGCGATCCGCGGGAGCCGGGGAACCCCCGACCCCCGGCGCAAGGCGCGCCCGACCCCCCCCGGGGCCCCCGCTCAGACGCAGAGGAGGAAGACCATGATCCGCATCCATCGCGCGGCGGCGCTGGCCGCCACCGGGGCGGCGCTGGTGCTCGCCGCCGGGGCCGCGAGCGCGGCGACCTTCCTGATCGACCTGACCCACCCGATCCCCACCTTCCAGCCGCTCGAGGGCGACCCGACCAAGGCCGATCTCGGCAAGCCGTGGCTCGACAGCCGGCCGATCCCGACCTTCGGCCAGCAGACCGTGCTCGCGATCTCGAAGTTCCCGACCAACCAGGGCCACTTCGACCTCGGCCGCCTGATCCTGTCCGAGCACCACGGCACCCACCTCGACTCGCCGGGCCACTACATCAACGACCCGAGCACGCTCGAGGCCGGCTACTCGAACACCCGCAAGCTGGTCCACCAGCTCGGCGCCGAGGACCTGACCGGGCGGGTGGTGCTGATCGACATCAGCGGCCGGGTCGAGGCCGAGCTGGCCAAGAACGGCGGGCGCCCGAGCCCGGACCGCAACGTGACCGACTTCTCGAACGACTCGCCCAACGTGGTCGGCCCCGACGACATCGAGGCGGTCGCCGAGCGGCTCGGCAACGACACCTGGCTGGTCCTCCACCTCGGCTGGTCGCGCTTCTACTTCGAGGGCACCGACTTCGCCAAGGACCCCTACATCAACGGCTGGAACCACCCCGGGATGAGCAAGGCCGCGGTCGACAAGCTCATCGAGGTGATGGACCGGCGCGGGGTGCGGATCAACGGCATCGTGGCCGACAACATCGGCATCGACAGCGGCCAGAGCGCCTTCGGCGACGACGACAAGTGGACCAACTCGTGGCACGCCCACGTGCGGCTGCTGCAGCGCGGCATCAAGTTCGTCGAGAACGCCACCAACCTCGGCCAGCTCGCCCTCGCCAAGCCCGACAGCTGTACGCTCTTCGTCGGCGCCCCCAAGCACACCCGCGGCACCGGCGGCCCGTCGCGGGTGCTGGCGATGTGCGAGAAGTAGCGCGGCGCGGACCTGCGCCTTGGCCGCCGCGGCCCGGGCCCTCGCGCTGATTGCCTGGGTCGCGGCGCTCGGCCTCGCGCCGGGCGCCGCGACCGCGCACCGCACCAGCCTCACCCGGCTCGAGCTCGACGCCGGGCCGGGGGCCGTCGAGCTGCGCCTCGCCCTCTCGGTCCACGATCTGGCCGTCGCGCTCGGCATCCCCACCGACCTCAAGACGCCGATCCCGGCCGCGCGCTTCGAGCGCGACCGCCCGCGGCTCGAGGACTACCTGGGCCGGCGCCTGTCGCTGGCCGCCGGCGAGTCCCGCTGCGAGCAGTCCCCGCCGCGGCTGCGCGAGCTGCCCGCCGCCGGGATGCTCGAGGTGGCGCTGCGATTTGCGTGCCCCCAGGTGAGTGGCCCGGTGACCCTGCGCTACCTGGTCTTCCTCGACATCGATCGCGCCCACCGCGCCGTCGGGGTGCTGCGCGCCGGGGGCGCCGAGGAGGAGTTCCTGCTCGACCGCGAGTACACCGCCTTCGACTTCGAGCTCGCCGCCCCGCCACCGGCCGGCGGCGGGGCGCGGCGCTTCCTGCGCACCCTGGCGCTCGGCGTCGAGCACATCCTGCTCGGCTACGACCACCTGCTGTTCCTGCTCGCCCTGCTGCTGGTGGTCGGCCGGCTCGGCCCGCTGGTCGCGGTGGTCACCGCCTTCACCCTCGCCCACAGCCTGACCCTGGCGCTGGCCTGGTACGGGGTGGTGACCCTGCCGCCGCGGGTCGTCGAGCCGCTGATCGCGGCGAGCATCGGCTACGTCGCCATCGAGAACCTGCTCGGGCGCGGCCATGGCCACCGCTGGATGCTCGCCGGGGCCTTCGGCCTGATCCACGGGCTGGGCTTCTACAGCGCGCTGAGCGCGCTCGGCATCGCCCGCGGCCATGCCCTGGCCACCCTGGTCGGCTTCAACCTCGGGGTCGAGGCCGGGCAGCTCGCGGTGGTGGCGCTGGTCTACGGGCCGCTGCGCTGGTGGACCCGCCGGCCCTGGTACCGCCGCTCGATGGCCGCGGCCTCGGCGCTGATCCTTTCGATCGCCTCCTGGTGGGTGGTCGAGCGCACCCTGCTCGCCTGAGAGCGCCGACGACCGTGGGC
>CAZRGU010000129.1:0-9902 GCA_964599705.1 uncultured Ectothiorhodospiraceae bacterium
CCAGGCCGCCGCGCTGGTCGGCTGCGACCCGACCACCTGGCGGCGCCAGGAGCGCGGCCTCTCGCGGGTCGACCTCGGCTGGTACCGGCTCATGCGGGTGCTGGCCGGCGGCTCCGGCCGGGCCGAGCGAGCTACATCGTGTGCGTCTGGCGGTCGGACTTGAGCGCGGCGGCCAGGTAGTTCTCGATCTTGTTCTTGGTCTGACCCTTGTCGAGGGCGGCGAACTGCACGCCGATGCCGGCCGTGCGGTTGCCCTGGGCACCGCGCGGCGTGATCCAGATGATCCGCCCGGCCACCGGCAGCTTCTCCTTGTCGTCGACCAGGGTGAGCAGCATGAACACCTCGTCGCCAAGGCGGTAGCTCTTGGTGGTCGGGATGAACAGCCCGCCGTTCTTCACGAAGGGCATGTACGAGGCGTACAGCGCGCTCTTGTCACGGATGGTCAGCGACAGGATGCCTGGCTTCGGAGCGGCCATGCGGGCAATCCTCCTCCTGCAAAAGGGCGTCGTGCCAGCCGAGCGCCGTCGGTCATTGCGAGCGGCGCCGGATGGGCCCAGCGTGGACGCCCTCTCTCAGCGCCGCTCGCCGGCCAGCGCCCGGACGGTGCATGCGAACCCCTCGATCAGGAGCCCGGCGTTGAGCCCCTGATGCGCGGTGAGCTCGCCGCGGAGCGCCATGGCGCGGTCGAGCAGCCGGTACAGCGCATCAAAGTCTAGCCCCGAGGCGGCCGATTGCATAGCCGGATTCGGCGAGGCGATTCTCGCGGCCAGCCCGTGGCGCAGCCGCACCAGCTCCTGGACCGCCTCGACCAGCACCTCGCCCAGCTCCTCGCCCGCCAGCTCGCGCCAGCGCCCGGCGCAGGCCAGCGGGTCCGCCTCCCCGCCAGTGAGCAGCTCCAGCAGCTCCGATGCCACCCGGCCCACCTGGCCGACGGCGCCCGAGCGCAGCCGCTCGAGGGCCCGCAGCGGCGCACCGCGGGCCTCGGCCAGGGCGCAGGCGAGCCGTTCCTCGTCGGCCTCCTCCGCTTCTGCCCGCAGCCAGGCGAGCGCCTGGTCGCGCGGTGGGGGGTGGGACTCGAGGCGCTGGCAGCGGCTGCGCACGGTGGCCGGAAGCGCCGAGGGGCGGCTGGTCACGAGCAGGAACAGGCTCCCGCCCGCCGGCTCCTCGAGGGTCTTGAGGAGGGTGTTGGCGGCGCTCAGGGTCAGTGCCTCGGCGGGGACCAGGATAGCGGCCTTGAGCGCCGCGCGCGCGGCGGTCAGCGAGTTGACCTCGATCAGCGCCCGCACCGCCTCGACCCCGATGGTGCGCCGGTCAGGCTCGGGGGCGACCCGGACGATGTCCGGGTGGCTCCCCGCGATCGCCTGACGGCAGCTGTCACAGGTCCCGCACGGGCGCTCGCCGGGCGCCTCGGCGGCGCAGCCGCTGCACGCCGCGAGCCGCAGGGCGAGGCGCTCCTTGCCGAGGCCCGGGGCACCGGTGAGGAGCAGCGCGTGGGGCAGCCGGCCGCCCTCCTCCATCGCCGCGATCCGCGCCCAGAGCGGGTGCTGCCACGGCAGCAGGTCGAGCTGCCCGCTCACAGCAGCCGCTCCACTGCCCGGCAGGCCTCGCCGAGGACCCGCTCGGGAGGCCGGGAGGCGTCGATCACCGCGTAGCGGCTTGGGCGCGCCGCGGCCCGCTCGAGGTAGGCCTGGCGGGTGCGCGCGAAGAACGCCCCGGCCTCGCGCTCGAAGCGGTCGCTGGCGCCCCGGCCCCGCGCGCGGGCCAGACCGAGCGCCGGCTCGAGGTCGAGCAGCAGGGTGAGATCGGGGCGCAGCCGGCCCTGCGTCCAGCGCTCGAGCACCGCGATGCGCCGCGCGGCGATCCCCCGCCCCCCGCCCTGGTAGGCATAGCTCGCATCGGTGAAGCGATCGCACAGCACCCAGCGGCCGGCGGCGAGCGCCGGCCGGATGACCCGCGCGAGGTGCTCGCTGCGCGCCGCGAACATCAGCAGCAGCTCGGCGTCGGCGCTCATCGCCTCGCCGCCGGGCTCGAGGAGCAGCGCGCGCACCGCCTCGCCGAGGGCCGTTCCACCGGGCTCGCGGGTGCGCACCAGGGCGACCCCGCGGGCCTCGAGCCAGGCGCCCAGGTCCGCGGCGAGGGTCGACTTCCCTGCCCCCTCGATCCCCTCGAGGGTGACCAAGCGCCCGCGCCGCGCCGCTCTCCGGAGGCTCATCCGGCCCTCCGGTGGCGGCGCCGCCGCTGGTAGCGACGAACCGCCTTCAGGTGCTCCTCGTAGGTCGCCGAGAAGTAGTGCCCGCCGTCGCCGGTGGCCACGAAGTAGAGGGCATCGCCCGGCTCCGGATGGAGCGCGGCGTACAGCGCCGCCCGCCCGGGCATCGCGATCGGGGTCGGCGGCAGCCCCTTGCGGGTATAGGTGTTGTAGGGGGTGTCACGGCGCAGATCGGCACGCGTCAGGTTGCCAGCGAAGCGCTTGCCGAGCCCGTAGATCACGGTGGGATCGGTCTCCAGGCGCATCCCGCGGCGCAGCCGGCGGATGAACACCCCGGCGATGCGTGCCCGCTCGTCGGCACGCGCGGTCTCCTTCTCGATGATCGAGGCGAGCACCAGGGCCTCCTCGGGGCTCTCGAGCGGCAGGTCCGGGTCGCGGCTCGCCCACTGGCGCGCCAGCTCGCGCTCCATCGCCGCGTAGGCGCGGCGCAGGAACTCGACGTCCCGGGTCCCGGCCGGGAAGTGATAGGTCTCGGCGAGAAATCGCCCCTCGGGGTGGACCCCGGGCCGGCCGATGCGCTCCATGATCTCCTCGTCGCTGAGCCCCTCGAGGGTGTGCACCAGGTTGGGGTCGCGGTTGACAATCTCCATGAGCTGGGCGAATGTCCAGCCCTCGGGGAGGGTCAGGGCGTGCTGGACCACCCTGCCCCGGACCAGCACCGCGAGCAGGCCCCGGGCACTGATGCCGGGCTCGAGGCGGTACTCGCCGGCCTTGATCCGGGCGGCCTGGTCGGCCAGCCGGGCCGCGAGGATGAGCGGCCAGCTCTCGGCGAGCACCCCGCGAGCGCGCAGCTCCGCGGCCACCTGGCCGATGGTGCTGCCCGGCGCGACCCGGTAGATGAGCCCGCCGGCCGGCACCGCCAGGGGACGCTCGAGCGCCTCGCGGTACTGCTGCCAGAGGACAGCGCCGAGCACGGCGACGAGCAGCGCCGCCGCGAGCGCGGCGGCGAGCGCCAGCCGCCACGCCCGGCGACGTCCCGCCGGATCCGGAGGGTCCGTCCGGCGCTGCTCTCGGACCTCCTCCTCGTTCATTGTCCCTGGCCCCGGTCTGTCCGGTTCCCGGTCGCCGCCGATCCGCCCCTTACCAGCGGGCTGTACGGCCTCGGCCGGCCCGGCGCGGGCTGGCGCGACACCGCCGCCGTCGCCGCCCCCCGCTGCGGGCGTCTCGCCGGGCCGGGGTCTCGACGCCCTCGCCCCGTGCCCCCGGCTAGATGCGCCGGAAGATCAGCGTTCCGTTGGTGCCCCCGAAGCCGAAGGAGTTCGACATCGCCACCTCGATGCGCATCTCACGGGCGTTGTGGGCAACGTAGTCGAGGTCGCACTCCTCGTCCGGATCGTCGAGGTTGATGGTCGGCGGGGCGACCTGGTCGCGGATCGCCAGGGCGCAGAACGCCGCCTCGACCCCCCCGGCGGCTCCGAGCTGGTGGCCGATCATCGACTTGGTCGAGCTGATCGCGAGGCGCCCGGCGTGGGCACCGAAGGCGGCCTTGACGGCGCGCGTCTCGACCACGTCGCCGGCCGGCGTCGAGGTCCCGTGGGCGTTGATGTAGTCGACCTCGCCGGGGTCGATGCGCGCATCGGCCATCGCCCGCTCCATGCAGCGCCGCGCCCCGTCGCCGTCCTCGGGCGGCAGGGTGATGTGGTAGGCGTCGCTGCTCATGCCGAAGCCGATCAGCTCACAGTAGATCCGTGCCCCGCGGCGGCGCGCATGCTGGTACTCCTCGATGACCACCACCCCGGCGCCGTCGCCGAGCACGAAGCCGTCGCGCCCGCGATCCCAGGGCCGGCTGGCCGCGGCCGGGTCATCGTTGCGGGTCGAGAGCGCGCGCGCCGAGGCGAATCCGCCGAGCCCGGTCGGCGAGGTCGCCATCTCGGCCCCGCCGGCGATCATCACGTCCACGTCACCGCGCTCGATCATCCGCGCCGCGTCGCCGATGCAGTGCGTGCCGGTCGAGCAGGCGGTGACCAGCGCGTAGCTCGGGCCGCGGATCCCGTACTCGATCGACAGGTTGCCCGCGATCATGTTGATGATATTGCTGGGCACGAAGAACGGCGAGATGCGCCGCGCTCCGCCCTTCAGGAAGGCATCGTAACCGCGCTCGATTCCGGCCAACCCGCCGATCCCGGATCCGATCGCCACCCCGATCCGCTCGGCATTGGCCTCGGTCACCTCGAGGCCGGCGTCGGCGATCGCCTGCTTGGCGGCGACGATCCCGTAGTGGATGAACGGGTCGGTCTTGCGCGCCTCCTTGGGCGAGAGGTAGCGGTCGAGGTCGAGGTCGCGCACGCTGGCGCTGATCCGGCTCGCGAAGCCCGAGCAGTCGAAACGGTCGATCGGCCTCACGCCACTGCGCCCGGCGAGAATCCCGCGCCAGGTCTCCTCGACCGAGTTGCCCAGCCCGCTGAGCACCCCGAGGCCGGTGATGACGGTCCTGCGCATCGCGTAACCCAGCCCCGGATTTCGCGCAGCTCGGCGGCTACCCGGCGAGAGTGCCGCGGGGGCGCAGCGCCCGGCCGGCGGCACCGCTGTGCGTCTCAGGGCTCACAAGGGATCACAAAGAAAGGGGCCGCGAGTGCCTGCTGCGCACCCGCGGCCCCGCGGTCGAGCGTTGTGTCATTCGGTATGGGCGTTGATGTAGTCAATCGCCTGCTGCACGGTGGTGATCTTCTCGGCCTCCTCGTCGGGGATCTCGCAGTTGAACTCCTCCTCGAGGGCCATCACCAGCTCCACCGTGTCGAGGGAATCTGCGCCGAGATCGTCCACGAAGGATGCGTCGGGCGTGACCTCGTCTTCCTTGACGCTGAGCTGCTCGACGACGATCTGCCTCACGCGCTCTTCAACGGTACTCATGGCGGGTCGTTCCTCCCCTTCGCTCCGGGGCTGAGCGAGCCCCGCGCCTAGTGTAGTGAAATAGAACCAAGTTGCAAGGATTGATGGCGAACAAGATATCCAGAGATATTCTCCTGTAATTACAGTATGTTATAGAGATAATCTAATGTTAAACATCATCTTCTATCCCATGTACATGCCGCCGTTCACGTGCAGCGTCTGGCCGGTGACGTAGGCCGCATCGGACGAGGCCAGGAAGGCGACCGCGGCGGCCACGTCCTCGCCGTGGCCGAGGCGTCCGAGCGGGATCTGGGCGAGCAGCGCCTGGCGGTGGGCGTCGTCGAGCGCGCGGGTCATGTCGGTGTCGATGAGCCCGGGAGCGACGGCGTTGACCGTGACGCGCCGCCCGGCGAGCTCGCGGGCCAGCGCCCGGGTGAAGCCGACGATCCCGGCCTTGGCCGCCGCATAGCTGGTCTGCCCGGCGTTGCCGGTGAACCCGACCACCGAGGTCACGTTGACGATCCGTCCGCCGCGCCGCCGCATCAGGTGCCGGGCCGCGGCGTGGCAGACCCGATACAGGGCGCTCAGGTCGGTGTCGATGACCGCCGTCCAGTCCGCCTCGGAGAGCCGCGCGAGCAGCCCGTCGCGGGTGATGCCGGCGTTGTTGACCACGATTCCCGGGAGCATCTCGTCGTCCCTGAGGCGGGCGAAGAGCGCCTCGACCGAGGCGCTCGAGGTGACGTCGAGGCGCTCGCCGCGCCCCCCCTCCCCGAGCCGCCCGGCCAGCGCCCGGGCGCCCTCCTCGGAGGTCGAGGTGCCGATCACCCGTGCGCCCTCGGCGAGCAGGCGCTCCGCGATCGCCAGACCGATCCCCCGCGAGGCACCGGTCACCAGCGCGATCTCGCCTTCCAGTCTCATCGCGTACCCCCCTCTTCGAGCGCCGCCAGCGCCTCATCGAGGCTTGCCGGGTCGTGCACCGCGCGGGCCGTGAGCTCGCGGTCGATGCGCCGCGCGAGTCCGGTCAGGACCCGTCCCGGCCCGAGCTCGATCAGGATCGTCGCTCCGCGGCGGCGCAGCTCGGCCACCGTCGCCTGCCAGCGCACCGGCTCGGTGAGCTGGGCGACGAGCGCGGCGCGGATCGCGCCGGGGTCCCGGTGGCTGCCCAGGTCGGCATTGTGGATCACCGGGATCCGGGGGCGGCGCAGCTCGAGCGTCTCGAGCACCGCGGCGAGCCGCTCGGCGGCCGGAGCCATCAGCGGGCAGTGCACCGGCACGCTCATCGGCAGGCGCACGGCGCGCCGCGCCCCGGCCTGGCGGGCCAGATCGAGGACCCGCTCGAGCGCCGCGACGTGTCCGGCGACCACCACCTGCCCCGGGCCGTTGAAGTTGACCGCGCTGACCAGCGCGCCCGGCTCGGCGGCGCTCGCCTCGGCACACAGCGCGACCACCCGCTCCTCGTCGAGCCCGAGCAGCGCGGCGATCCCGCCCTGCCCGCACGGCACCGCCTCCTGCATGAAACGGGCACGGGCCGCCACGGCCCGCACCGCGTCGGCGAGCCCGAGGGCGCCGGCGCAGACCAGGGCGCTGTACTCGCCGAGGCTGTGCCCGGCGAGCAGCTCCGGGGCCGGCCCGCCGCGTGCCGCCCAGCAGCGCAGCGTCGCCACCCCGGCGCAGAGCATCGCCGGCTGGGTGTGCTCGGTGGCGGCGAGCCGCTCGGCCGGGCCTTCCTGGCAGAGCGCCCAGAGGTCGTAGCCGAGGATCTCGCTCGCCTCGGCGAAGCACTCGCCGACCTCGGGATGGCGGCCCGCGAGCCCGGCGAGCATGCCGACCGCCTGCGAGCCCTGGCCGGGGAAGGTGAAGGCGATGCCCATCAGTAGCGCACCAGCGCCGAGCCCCAGGTGAAGCCACCGCCGAAGGCTTCCAGCAGCAGCACCTCGCCGCGCTGGACCCGCCCGTCGCGCACCGCCGCGTCGAGGGCCAGCGGGACCGAGGCCGCCGAGGTGTTGCCGTGGCGGTCGATGGTCACCACCACCCGCTCCATCGGCAGGCCCAGCTTGCGCGCGGTGGCCTCGATGATGCGGATGTTGGCCTGGTGCGGGATCAGCCAGTCGACGTCACCGCGCTGCATGCCGTTGGCCTCGAGCGTCTCGTCGACGATGTCGTGCAGCGTTCGCACCGCCACCTTGAAGACCTCACCGCCGCGCATCCGGGTGTAGGCGTTGCCGGGCGCGATCCGCCCGCCACCCCGCGGGGTGCCGCCCTCGACGTAGAGCAGCGGCTCGTAGCGACCGTCGGCATGCAGGTGGGTGGAGAGCACCCCGGGCGCCGAGTCGGCCCCCAGCACCACCGCGCCGGCCCCGTCTCCGAACAGCACGCAGGTCGAGCGGTCCGACCAGTCGAGCAGCCGCGAGTGGGTGTCCGCCCCGACCACCAGCACCCGGCTCGCGTTGCCGGCGCGCACGAACTGGTCGGCGACGCCGAGCGCGTAGATGAAGCCGGTGCACACCGCCTGCACGTCGAAGGCCGGGCAGCCGCGGATCCCGAGGCGCGCCTGCAGCCGGCAGGCCGTCGAGGGATAGACCCGGTCGGGGGTGGTGGTGCCGACCACGATCAGGTCGATCGCCTCGGCGGCCACCTCGGCGGCCTCGAGCGCCGCGCGCGCCGCCCGCTCGGCCAGATCGCAGGTCGACTCGTCCTCGGCGACCAGCCGCCGCTCGACGATCCCGGTCCGTTCGCGGATCCACTCGTCGGAGGTCTCCACCATCCGGCTCAGCGCCTGGTTGTCGAGCACCCGCTCGGGGAGATAGCCGCCGGTGGCGAGGATCCGCGAATACCTCATACCGCCTCGCGCGTGTTGCCCAGCACCGCCTCGATGTGCGCCGCGATCCGCTCCGGGATCGACT
Source organism: uncultured Ectothiorhodospiraceae bacterium (assembly GCA_964599705.1). Taxonomy (GTDB): domain Bacteria; phylum Pseudomonadota; class Gammaproteobacteria; order HK1; family HK1; genus CAZRGU01. The sequence continues at coordinate 8,002 of CAZRGU010000129.1, forward strand.
CGCGCACCTCGGCCACGGCCTCGGAGATGGCGTTGGCGAAGGCCAGCGCGTCGGCGTCCCCGTGGCTCTTGATCACCGTGCCACGCAGGCCGACGAAGCTCGCCCCGTTGTAGCGGCGCGGGTCGAGCCGCTTGCGCAGCGCCCCGAGCACCGGGCCGGCGAGCAGCCCGGCGAGCCGGGTCAAGGCCGAGCGCTCGAACTCCTGGCGCACGAACTGCCCGAGCATCCAGGCCACCCCCTCGCTGGCCTTCAGGGCGACGTTGCCGACGAAGCCGTCGCAGACCACCACGTTGGCGGTGCCGCGGTAGATGTCGTCGCCCTCGACGAAGCCGATGTAGCGCAGATCGCTGGCCGCGAGCAGCCGGGCGGCCTCCTTGACCCGCTCGTTGCCCTTGATCTCCTCCTCGCCGATGTTGAGCAGACCGACCGTGGGGCGCTCGATGCCGTCGACCGCGCTGGCCAGCACCGAGCCCATCACCGCGAACTCGAGCAGATGGCGGGGACTCGACTCGACGTTGGCACCGAGGTCGAGGAGGTGGGTGTGACCGCTGACCGCCGGCAGCGCCGAGATGATCGCCGGACGGTCGATGCCGCTGATGGTCTTGAGCACGAAGCGCGAGGTGGCCATCAGCGCCCCGGTGTTGCCGGCGCTGACGCAGGCGTCGGCCGCCCCCTCCTTGACCAGGTTGAGGGCCACCCGCATCGAGGAGTCCTTCTTGCCGCGCAGGGCCTGGGAGGGCAGCTCGTCCATCTCCACGCGCTGCGAGGCGTGCGCGACCCTGAGACGTGCCCGGTCCGTGCCGTGGCGGGCCAGCTCGCGCTCGAGGGTGGCCTGATCGCCGGCCAGGATGATCTCCAGCTCGGGATGCTCGCCGAGCGCATGCAGCGCCGCGGGCACGGTCACGGAGACGCCGTGATCGCCCCCCATCGCGTCGATGGCGATGGTCAGCGCCAAGGCTCAGTCTTCCTTGGAGGGAGCCACCTTGCGCCCCCGGTAGTAGCCGTCCGGGGCAATGTGATGGCGCCGATGGGTCTCGCCGGTGGTCGGATCGACCGACAGCGTGGCGGCCCGCAGCCGATCATGGGCGCGGCGCATGCCGCGCTTGGAGGGAGTCTTGCGATTCTGCTGTACAGCCATGAGAGTGCACCTCACTGCGGCCGGAAGGCCGGCCTCGGGATTGAACGGGGGCGTTAGCGTCGTGCCAGCCTGGCCAGTGGCGCGAACGGATGGGCGTTACGCCGCGGGGCGATCGCCGCGGCCCGATACCGCTCGGGAACGGCGCACCCGCGCTCGCCTTGGTGGCGGGGCACCTGGGGAAGGGCGAGCAGGACCTCGTCCTCGATGAGCTCCGGCAGTGCGACGGTCGCGCCGTCGGCGAGCTCGATGTCCGCGCCGCGCCCGGCCTGGCCGGACCGATCCGCGCCGGCCGGCGCGATGGTGATGGCCAGCGGCTCGTCGAGCTCGAGCGCGAGCCGGCCGAGACAGCGCTGGCAGCGCAGCTCGAGGCGCGCGCGGATCCGCCCGCTGAGCTCGACGCGGCCCCCGCCGGCGCTCGCGAAGGACAGCTCGTAGCTGACCTCGCCGTCGCCGCGCGCCTCGACGGCAAGCCGGTCGAGCTCGGCCACCGCGAGGCGCCCGCGCAGCCGCGCGCCGCGCCGCGCCAGGGCGGCGACATCGAGACGTGCTGGATCGAGAGTCGGCATAACTGGTTGATCGTATTTGAGCCGCCATGGGGGTGTCAAAGAGATCCGGGCCGCAGCCACGGGGACACCGCCCCTGCCGCCCCCCAGGCGGCGAGAGGACCGCTCCTCGGTGACCGGCGCGGGCGGAGCCGGTCGCGCCGCTATACTCGCGCCGGTTGGTATCGAGGAGCCGCGCCATGACCGCCCCGCCCCGCCCG
>CAZRGU010000130.1:0-9878 GCA_964599705.1 uncultured Ectothiorhodospiraceae bacterium
AGCAGGAAGTGGGCGTGGGCGGTGGCCACCGGGCGGGCCGGGTCGGCCTGCCAGGCCTCGACCCGGACGTTGGCGATGCGCCGGCCGTGGCGCACGATCAGCCCCCGGGCCAGGGTCTCGGCGTCGAGGCTCGGGCGCAGGTAGGCGATCGAGATGTCGACGATCCGCGGCAGGGCCTCGAGCTCGAGCTGCCAGAGCAGCTCGAGGGTGGCGGCGTGCTCGAGCAGGGCGCCGACCACCCCGCCGTGGATGGCCGGGATCAGGGTGTTGCCGATGTTGCTCGCGCGCCGGCGCAGCACGGTGAGCAGCCGCCCGCCCTCGACGCGCGCCTCGAGGCCGACGAAGCCGGCGTAGGGCACCGCGGCGTTGACCTCGGCGAAGCGCCCGGCGCGCTTGAGCTCGCGGATCGACTCGAGCACCGCTACCCCTCCACCGGGAAGCCCACCGAGCCGATCATGAAGGCCGCCACGCAGTGGGCGACGTGGTCCTCGGGGTCGTCCTGGTGGGCGCGGGCACGCACGAAGGCGACGTGGCGGGTCAGCCGGTAGAGCTCGGCCTCGGCGATCAGGCGCTCGCGCGGGCGGGCCGGCTTGAGGTAGTCGATGCGCATGTCGAGGGTGGCCACCGGGGCGGCCTCGGCCAGCCCGGCGTAGACCGCCACCCCGGCGGCGGTGTCGAGCAGGGTGGTGACCACCCCGCCGTGCAGGACCCCGCTCGCCGGGTTGCCGACCAGCTCGGCGCGGTACTCGAGCGAGGCCCGGCAGCGCCCGTGGGCGGGGACCTCGACCTCGATGCCGAGGGCGCGCACCTGGGGCAGCGAGCGGACCACCGCGGTGATCTCGGCGATCCGCGCCTCGGCCGCGGCCTTGCCACGCGTGTCCTCCATGACGCCGTTCCTCGACTCCCGGGACGGAATGGGTCATTGTCGGTCCAATCCGGCGCCCGCGCCACGCCCCCGGCGTGCTTCATCTCCGCTCGCGCGAGCCGATAACCGGTGGACGAGGACCGCGAATGAGCAACGACCCCTTCGAGCAGACCCAGACCCGGTTCCACGACGTGATCCGGGACCGGCGCCGCTTTCCGCGGGTGATCCTCGATCGCCGCGCCCAGGTGCTGCGCGCGGACGGCGCCGACCCGGTCCCGGTGACCGTCCACGACGTCTCGCCCGACGGGCTCCAGATCCGCTGCGGACGGGCGCGCGCCGCCCTGATCCACCCGAGCGCCACCTCGGTGCGCGAGGGCGAGGAGCCGCGGATCCTCGAGGTGGTGATGACCCTGCCGCTGCGCGCCGGGCCGGTCCCGGTGCGCCTGGTCGGGCAGATGATCTACTTCGCGCTGATCAACCTGCGGGTGGTCGCCATCGGGGTCCAGTTCGGCGCCCTCTCCCAGGCCACCCGACGCACGCTCGAGCGCTTCATCGAGGAGTCCCTGGAGCCGGCCGAGTTTGTCGAGCGCGGCGCCGCGCGCTAAGGTTCCCGGGGACGCGGTGCCGCGGGGCGCCGCGCACCGGTCACGGCCATCGAGCGACGGATGAAGCACCGCGCCCTGCTGCTGAGCGCCGCCGCGCTCGCCACCGCCCTCGCCACGGCAGCCCCGGCCCGCGCCGAGCGGGCCGCCTGGCGCCAGGCCTTCGATGCCGCGCGCGCCGCCTACCAGCGAGGCGACCTGGGCGCCGCGGGCGAGGGCTTCAACAAGGCGCTCGCCGAGGCCGAGGGGCTCGGCGAGGCGAGCTGGCGGCTGGCCGGGACGCTCCACGACCTGGCCGCCGTCGAGCTCGCCCGCGGCGCCTTCGAGCCGGCCGAGCAGCACCTGCGCCGGGCGCTGGCCAGCTACCAGGCGGCCTTCGGCGCGGGCAGCCCGCCGGCCGCCGGCGTCCACCGCACCCTGGCCCGGTTGCACGCCGCACGCGGGCAGTGGCCGGCGGCGCGCGCCGCCCTCGAGCAGGTGCTGGCGATCGCGGCCGCCGGCGAGGATCCGCCCGGGGCGGGCACCGCGCTGGCGCTCGCCGCGCTCGCCGAGCACGACCTCGGGCGCGGCGCCCTCGAGCCGGCCGGCCAGGCCCTCGAGCGCGCCGCCCGGATCGCGGCCGGCATCGAGCTGGCCGCCGAGCCGCGCCTGCTCGAGGTCGACGCGGCGCGGGTCCGCCTGGCAGTGGCCGGCGGGCGGCTCGCCGAGGCGGCCCGGATCGCCACCACGGCGCTGGAGCAGGCCGGCAAGGCGCTCGGCGAGAACGCCGCGGCGCTCGCCCCGCTGCTGCTCGCGGCCGCCGACGCCGAGGCCGCGGGCGAGCAGCCGGCGGCCGCTGCGGCGCAGGCCCGGCGCGCGCTGGCGCTGCTCGAGGCGGCCCGCGGCAGCGGGCACCCCGCGCTGCTCCCGGCCCTCGAGCGCCTCGCCCGCCTGGCGCGGGCCCGGGCCGCCTACGCGGAGGCCGAGCAGCACGCGGCGCGGGCGCTGGCGATCGCCGAGCAGTCCCTGGGCGCGAAGGCCCCGGCGCTGGCTGCGCCGCTCGTCGAGCAGGCGCTGGCCCGGGCCGCCCTGGGGCGCAGCGACGAGGCGCGCGCCGGGCTCGCCCGGGCGATCAAGATCACCGAGGCGGCGCTCGGCGCGAACCACCCCGACCTGGCCCCGGCGCTGGTGGCGCTGGCCGGGATCGAGCGCGCGGCCGGGCGCCTCGAGCCGGCCGCGACCGCCATCGAGCGCGCCCTGCGGGTGCTCGGCGAGCAGCCGAGCACCGGGCGGCGCGCCGCCCTGCTCGAGCGCGCCGCCATCGAGGAGGCGGCCGGCCGGCCGATGGCGGCCCTCGAGAGCGCTCGCCAGGCGCTCGCCGGTGAGCGCAAGCGGCTCGCCGCCGGCCATCCGGCGCTGGTCCCGGTGCTGCTCGCCGTGACCCACGGGCAGATCGTCCTGGGCCGCCTCGAGGAGGCCCGGGCCACTCTCGAAGAGGCGGAGCGCCTGCTCCGGGCCGCCTTCGGCGAGGCGCACCGCGCCTGGGTCGGGGCGCTGCGGGCGCGAGCCGCGCTGGCCGTGGCCAGCGGCGACCCGGCCAGCGCCGAGCAGGACCTGGAGCGTGCCCGCCGGCTCGCCGCGGCCGAGAAGGGCGGCGACCCGGCGGCGCTCGGCGCGCTGCTCGCCGATCTCGCCGCCCTGCTCGAGAGCGAGGGCCGCTACCTCGAGGCCGAGGCGCTGCGCCGGGAGGCGCTCGCGGCCAGCGAGCGTGCCCTCGGCGCCCGCCACCCGGCCACCGCGACGGCGAGCGCTGCGCATGCCGGAAGCCTCGCCCTGCTCGGGCGTGACGGCGAGGCCGAGCTCGAGTACCAGCGCGCCATCGCCACCCTCGAGCGCGCGCTCGGCAAGGACCACCCGCAGCTCGCCGAGGCCCGCGCAGGGCTGGCCCGGCTGCGCCTCGCCGAGGCCCGTCACGGCGAGGCCCTCGAGCTGCTCGGGCAGGCCCGGGCGGCGCTCGAGCGCACCTTCGGCAGCGCCCACCCGCGCATCGCCCGGCTCCTCGAGGACGAGGCCCGCGTGCGGCTCGCCGCCGGCCGGCCGGGCGAGGCGATCGCGCCCCTCGAGCGCGCCGTGGCGATGCTCGCCCAGGCCTACGGTCGCGGCCACCCGGCGCTGGTCGGGCCGCTCGCCGCGCTGGCCCGCGGCCAGCGCCTGGCCGGCTTCCCCGGTCGTGCCCCGGCCTACCTCGAGCGGGCCGCGGCGGCCGCCCCCGCCGGCTCGCCGGCGGCCCTCGAGCTGGCCGCCGAGCGCGCCGAGCTGCTCCTTGCCGGCGACCGGCCGCTCGAAGCCGAGCGGCTGCTGGCGGGCACCGCCACCGCCACCGCAGCCGCCTACGGCGAGCAGAGCCCGCTCGCGGCGGCCTGGCAGGCCCGCCTGGCGACCGCCGAGATCGCCCTCGGGCGCTACCCGGCGGCTGCCGCCCGGCTGGCCACGGCCGCCGAGCGGATCGCGGCCGCGCGCGGCGACGGTCATCCCGATCTCGCGCCGCTGCTGGCCGCCGAGGCCACCGCGCTGGCCGCCCGCGGTCGCCTCGCCGAGGCCGGCCAGCGCCTCGAGCGGGCCCGCGCGATCGCCGAGCAGGCGCTCGGCTTCGAGCACCCGGGGGTGGCCGCGCGGCTGCGCGACCAGGCCGCCCTGTACCTGCGCCAGGCCCGCCTCGGCGAGGCCGCGCTGGCCCTGCAGCGCGCTCGCGACATCGACATCCGGGTCTACGGCGAGGGCTCGGCGGTGGTGGCCGGCGATCTGGCCGCGCTGGCCCGCCTGGAGCGCGCCCAGGGCCGCGTCCGCGAGGCGCTCGGCGATGCCGGCAAGGCCCTCGAGCTCGCCACCGCCGCCCTCGGCGAGCGCCACCCGGGGCTGGCGCCCTACCTGCTCGCGGCCGGCGAGATCGAGCTCGAGCTCGGCGACCACGCAGCCGCCCGCGCCCGGGCGCGCCGGGTGCTCGCGCTCGAGCCTGCGCCGGGTGCCCGGGCCCGCGCCGAGCGGCTGCTCGCCGAGGTGGCCGCGGCCGGCGGCCGGCTCGCCGAGGCGCGCGCCGCGCTCGGGCGCGCCGAGGCGGCGATCGCGGCGGCCTACGGGGCCGAGCACCCGCGGCTGATCGCGCCACTCGCCCGCCGCGGCGAGCTGGCCGCGCGCGCCGGTGACCGGGACGCCGCGCTCGAGACCCTGCGCCGGGCGGTGGCGATCGGGGAGCGCAGCCACGGCCTCGGCCACCCCGAGACCCTGCGCGCGCTGGCCGCGCTGGCCGCCGTCGAGGCCCGCGCCGGGGCGCTCGATGCCGCCGAGGCCGACGTCAAGCGCGGCCTCGAGGCGCTCGCCGCCGGGCTCGGAGAGGCCCACCCGCTGCGCGGCGAGCTGCTGCGCGCGCGCGCCGCCATCGCTGCCGCGCGCGGCGCCCCGCAACGGGCCACCGCGATCCTCGGCGAGGCGGTCAGCGCGCTCGAGAAGCGCCTCGGCGCCAACCACCCGGCGCTCGCGGCGCCGCTCACCGAGGGCGCCCTGCAGGCGCTTGCCGCCGGCCGGACGGCGGTGGCCGAGCCGCTGCTGCGCCGCGCCGTGACCCTGCTCGAGGCCGCCTACGGCAAGGCCCACCCGGCGCTCGCCGAGCCGCTCGCCACCCTCGGCGCGATCGAGGCCGAGCGCGGGCGCTCGCGCGAGGCCCGGGAGCTGCTCGAGCGGGCGCTGGCCCTCGACGAGCGGGTGCTCGGCGGCGAGCACCCGCGGGTCGCGCGCCGCCTCGGGCTGCTCGCCGAGCTGGCCGCCGGCGAGGGCCAGGACGAGAAGGCCACCGGGCTGGCCGCGCGCGCCCTGGCGATCGACGAGCGCGCGCTGGGCGGCGCGGCAGCGGTGCTTCCCGACGACCTCGACCGGCTGGCCGCGATCCACTTCACCGCCGGGCGCTACCGCGAGGCCGAGCCGCTCTACCGCCGCGCCCTCGAGCTGCGCAGCGCCGGCCTCGCCGCCGGCGACCCGCGCCTCGAGGCCAGCCGCCGCAACCTCGCCGCCCTCTACGTCGCCGAGGAGCGCTGGCAGGAGGCCGCCGCCCTGCTCGGGCTCGCAGCGCAAGCCCCAGACGCCTCACGCTGAAGCTGCCCCCGCCGATCCCCGGTGCGCCCGCCAGACCGGCGAGGCGCCGGCACACCCGGGGGTGCTCAGCCCCCCAGCTCGCGCACCAGGCGGAAGCCGGTCAGCGGGTCGGCCTTGCCGTCGTGGGGGACGCGCAGCTCCGGCGAGCAGCGGCTCAGCGGGTCCTCGAAGGCGCCACCGAGGGCGGCCAGGCCGTTGCCGTCGACGGCCCACTCGCGGGCGTTGCCGACGTGGTTGACCAGGCCCCAGCCGTTGGGCTTGCCGGAGGTGACGCTGACCAGGGTGTGACCCTTGATGACCTTGCCCCCCGAGGTCACCCGGCAGTTCATGGCCTTGCGCTCGGGCTGCTTGCCGCCGCCGCTGGCCGCGTAGCTCCACTCGGCGACGGTCGGCAGCCGGTAGCGGATGGTGCGCTTCTCGACCTTGCTGGCGCGCGCCGAGAGCCACTCGGCATAGGCGCGGGCCATGGTCACCGGGATCCCGGTGACCGGCAGGCGGGTCTTGGCGCGGGGCAGCGGCTTGCACTTCTTGGTGGCCTTGCAGAAGTAGTTGAGATCGCGCCCCGAGACCTCGTACTTGCCGATCGCGAAGGGCCGCTCGAAGCCGCCTCCGGCCGGCACCACCACCAGCACCGGGGCGCGGATCCGCTTGGAGAGCAGGTCGTAGCAGGTCGAGACCTTGCTCGCGCCGAGCCCGGCGAGCTGCGCGGTGCACAGCCCGGGGCGCGGCTCGGAGACCTCGACGAACTTCGGGTTGTCGCTCCACTGGCGCCGCGCGCTGGCCAGCAGGCGGCGCCGCTCGGTGCGGCTGCGCCGCTCCTCGGTGTAGCGCACGTAGAGCCGGTAGTCGGCCTCGGCCTTGCGCTGGCGCTCCTCGAGGGCCTTGCGGAAGGCCGGGATCGCGGAGTGGCGCGGGTCACGCTTGATCGCGGCGGCCAGCTTGGCGGCCGCGGCGCTGAGCTTGCCGGCCTTCATCAGCCGGTTGCCGTCGGCGAGCTCCTTGAGGGGCAGCTCGACGTGCACCGCGGCGACCGCCTTGTTGCCGGGGAAGACCTCGCGGGCGGTGCGGCGCAGGTCATCGGCGGTGAACGGGTCCTTGCGCTTGATGCGCTCGATCCCGGCCACCGCCCGCTTGGCGAGCTGGGCGGCCGCGCGCTCGGCCTGGCGCGCCGAGAGGCGGCGCAGCGAGGCGAGCGGCTCGCGCAGCGCGCGCAGCCGCTCGACCGAGTCGACCGGGGCGGCGGCCAGCTCCTTGGCGAGGCGCTCGGCGACCCGCTCGCGCAGCGCCGGGGCGCGCCGCGGGAACAGCCCGGCATAGGTCTCGAGGGTACGGCGCAGGGCGTCGGCACCGGCACGCAGCGCGCCGGCCAGCACCCGCTGCTCGAGGCGCTTGGCGACCGCCTCGAGCCGCGCCGACTGGCCCGGGAAGAGCTCGGCGTAGCGGGCCAGCGGCTCGCGCAGCGCCGCCAGGGTCACCGACTCGTCGCCGGCCCGGACCGCGAGGCGGGCCGCCACCCGCTCGGCCAGCGCGCTGCGCAGCGCCGCCTCCTGGTCCGGGAACAGCCTGGCGTAGGCGACCAGCGGCGCTCCGAGGTCGGCGACCGCCACCGACTCGTCCTCGGCGCGCGCCTCGAGACGCCGCGCCACCCGCTCGGCCAGCGCGCTGCGCAGCGCCGCCTCCTCCCCGGGGAACAGCCTGGCATAGGCGGCCAGCGGCGCGCCGAGGTCGGCGACCGCCACCGACTCGTCCCCGGCGCGCTCCTCGAGCCGCGCGGCCACCCGCTCGGCCAGCCCCTTGCGCAGCGCCGCGAGCTGCTCGGGGAACAGCTCGGCATACGCCGTCAGCGGCACGCCGAGCTGCTCGACGGCGACCGACGGGTCCTCGGCACGGGACTCGAGGCGCCGTGCCACCCGTTCGCCCATCGCGCTGCGCAGCGCCGCGACCTGATCCGGGAACAGCTTGGCGTAGGCGGCCAGCGGCGCGCCGAGGTCGGCGACCGCCACCGACTCGTCCCCGGCGCGCTCCTCGAGGCGCTCGGCCAGGCGCCTGGCGACCCGCGCGGCGAGCGCCTCGTGCTGGGCCGGGAAGCGCTCGCCGAAGGCCGCCAGGGGCGCGCCCAGGGCGGCGACGTCGAGCGGCTCGGCCTCGGCGAGCGCCAGCACCCGCTCGCCGACCTGGCGCCCGAGGCGCTCGCGCAGCGCCGCCTCGGCATCCGGGTAGAGCGCCGCGAAGGTGGCCATCGGGACGGCCAGGGCGGCGATGTCGAGCGGCTCGGCGGCGGCCAGGCGCTCGAGCGCGGCGGCGGCCCGCGCGGCGGCCTCGGCCGCCAGCCCGGGGCGGCGATCGCGGATCGCGGGCTGGTAGCCGGGGGCGTTGGGCGAGGCCGGCGGCGGCGCCGCGAGCACCTCGGCGGGCAGCGCCGGCGCGGGCGGCGGCGCCCCGGCCCGGGCCGGGGCCGGCCCCGGCGGGAGGGGCGCGGCGGCCCGCGGCAGCGCCGGGACCGCGACCTGGAGCCCCTCGGCCAGCGCCAGGACGCGGGCCAGGTAGGCGTCGCGCGCGGCCCCCAGCCCGGGGTGGTCCGGGACCTGCTCGAGGCCGCGCCGCGCGAAGGCCAGCGCCGCGTCGAAGTCCTCGCGCTCGGCCATCCGCGCCGCCAGGCGCCGGTAGGCCTCGGCGATCGCCAGCGGCGCCTCGCGGGCCAGGAACGGGTCGTCGGCGGCGAGCTCGCCGGCCAGCTCGGCGAGCACCGCCTTGGCCTCCTTGGGCCGGTCCCCCTTGGCCTTGTCGAGCAGGTCCCGCTTGAGCGCCGCGATCCGGGCCTGGCGGCGCTCCTCGGCCTGCTTGCGTCGCAGCGCCTCCTCGGCCGCGTCGACCCGCCCGCGCTCGGCGGCGATCTCCTCGGCCACCGCCCCGTAGGGCTCGGCGGCGGCGAGCAGCTCGCGGGCCTCGGCGAAGCGGCTGGCCGCGCGCGCGGCCCGGGCGCGCTCGAGGTAGAGCCGGGCGATGCGTTCGCGCAGCGCCGCGACCTGGGGATCATCGACCGGGCGCAGCGCGAGCAGCTCCTTGAGCGGCACCCGCACCGCGCGCTCCCACTCGGCGGTGAAGGCGGGCGCGGCGAGCAGCCCCTCGAGGGCGGCGATCCGCTCCTCGACCGCGATCCGGCGCTCCTCGGTGACCTCGAGCCGATAGCCGTCGCCGGCCTCGGCCCGCGAGAGGCGCTGGCGGGCCCGCGTCAGCGCCTCGAGCCCGAGCAGCCGCGCGTAGGAGACCAGGAGCTGCTCGCCGTCGTACCAGTCGCGCTGCCCGATCAGGCGCTCGAGCTCGCTGGCGAAGGCGCCCTCGAGGGCCTCGCGCATCTCGGCGAGCAGCGGGCTGGCCGGGTCGAGCTCGGCGAGCCGGAGCAGCTCGGCACGGGCCCGGCCGAAGTCGGCGAGGCTCTGCCAGCCCCGCCACTGGCCGGCGAGGCGGGCGGTGATCTCGGCGGCGAGGCGCGCGTCGGCACGGCGCTTGAGCTCGCGCTCGACCCGGTGGCGCAGCTCGCCGAGGGTGACGTCGTCGGGGGCGTAGGCACGGCTCGCCTCGAGCAGCCGCTGGGCCTGCGGGTAGTCGTCGGCCGCGATCGCCTCGCGGGCCAGCGCGGCGAAGCGCCCCGGCAGCTCGGGGTCGTCGAGCAGCGCGTTGTTGGCGTCGATCTGGGCGACGATCCGGCGCACGTCCTCGATGTCGTCACCGGCCGGGTCCTCGAGCACCTTTCCGGCGGCGCGCAGCTTGGCGTAGCGCTCGGCGAGCGCGGCCAGCTCGGCGTCGCGCTGCGACTCGAGCTCGTTGCGGATCTGGAGGACCTCGGCGGAGTCGGGATAGACGGCCTCGAGGGCGGCCAGCTCGCGCTCGGCCGCCGGGTAGTCGTAGCGGCCCTGGGCGGGGTCGAAGCGCGCGTACATGCGGGCGCTGTAGAAGTCGATGATCGGCTTGCGGACCTTGGGGTCGTCCTTGACCGCCTTCTGCCAGATCGGGTCGAAGGGCGAGAGGAAGTCGAGCCCGGTGCGGATGCTCGCCTCGTCGCCACGGGCGATGAACGAGCCGATCGCGGCGACCGTGCGCGGGTCGTCCTGGACCGCCTTGCGCAGCACGTCGACGCCCTCGGCGCGGATCAGGTCGAGGCCCTCGCGCAGGCTCTGCTCGTCGCCCTGGGCGAGATGGGCGATCACCGCGTCGCGGGTGCGCGGGTCGGCGAGAACCGCCGCGAGCTGCTCCTCGCCGAGCGCCCGGGCCCGCTCCAGCCCGGC
>CAZRGU010000131.1:0-4283 GCA_964599705.1 uncultured Ectothiorhodospiraceae bacterium
CTGAGGTCCGGCGCGATGGAGTTCGACCGCCCGTTCAGCCAGCGTCTGCACCTCGACCTGCCGCTGATCGCGGCCTTGATCGGGCTCGCCTCGATCGGCCTGGTGACGCTCTACAGCGCCGGCGGCCAGAGCCAGGGCATCGTCGTGCGCCAGGGCATCCGTCTCGGGCTGGGCTTCGCGTTGATGGTGCTGGTCGCCCAGATCCCGCCGCGCCACCTGCTGCGCTGGTCGCCCTGGCTCTACGCGATCGGCGTCGCGCTGCTGGTCGCGGTGCTCGCCGCCGGCGATGTCGCCCAGGGCGCGCAGCGCTGGATCCGGGTCGGCGGCTTCAAGTTCCAGCCCTCCGAGATGAGCAAGATCACCGTGCCGCTGATGCTCGCCTGGTTCCTCGCCGAGCGCCCGCTGCCGCCGAGCCTCGCCCGGCTGCTCGGCGCCGGGGTGCTGCTCGCGGTGCCGACCGTGCTGATTGCCAGGCAGCCCGATCTCGGCACCGCGGTGCTGGTGGCCAGCTCGGGGGGGTTCGTGCTGTTCCTGGCCGGGATGAGCTGGCGGCTGCTCGGGGCCCTCGGGGTGCTCGCGGCGGCGGCCGCGCCGCTGCTCTGGCTGGGGATGCGCGACTATCAGCGCCAGCGCGTGCTGACCTTCCTCGACCCCGAGAAGGACCCGCTGGGGACCGGCTACCACATCATCCAGTCGAAGATCGCGATCGGCTCGGGGGGGCTCTACGGCAAGGGCTGGCTCAACGGCACCCAGTCGCAGCTCGACTTCCTTCCCGAGCGCTCGACCGACTTCGTGTTCGCGGTGTTCAGCGAGGAGTTCGGGCTGCTCGGGGTGCTGGTGCTGCTGGCCCTCTACCTGTTCGTGGTCGGGCGCGGCCTGCTGCTCGCCTCGGCCGCCCAGGAGTCCTCGGCGAGGGTGCTCGCCGGGGCACTGACCTTGACCTTCTTTGTCTACGTATTCGTCAATATCGGCATGGTGAGCGGCCTGCTCCCGGTGGTCGGGCTGCCGCTGCCGCTGATCAGCTATGGAGGCACCTCGCTGGTGACCCTGATGACGGCCTTCGGGATCCTGATGTCGGCCTACAGCCATCGCCGGCTGCTCTCCGAGTGAGGCGGGCGTGAGCAGGCTCGGCTGGCTGCTGCTCCTCGCCTCCGGCGCCGCGCTGGCCGCCGGCGATGCGACCCTCGATCCGCAGCGCGAGGTGGCGCCGTTCGTGCGCGAGGTCACCGCCCGCAGCAGCCGCCTCGACCCGGGCGAGGTGCGTCGGATCCTCGAGCAGGCGCGGGTTCTGCCCGAGGTGCTCGAGCGCATCGCGCGGCCGGCCGAGGCGATGCCCTGGTACCGCTACCGGCGGATCTTCCTGACCGAGGAGCGCATCGCCGGCGGGGTGCGCTTCGCCGCCGAGCAGCGCGAGGTGCTCGAGCGCGCCCACCGGCGCTTCGGGGTCGAGCCGGCGGTGGTCAGCGCGATCATCGGGGTGGAGACCTTCTACGGGCGCCACCACGGTCACCTGCGGGTCCTCGACAGCCTCGCCACCCTGGCCTTCCGCTACCCGCGCCGCGGCGCCTTCTTCCGCGCCGAGCTCGAGCAGTTCCTGCTGCTCGCCGGCGAGGAGGCGGTCGACCCGCTGGCCACCCTCGGCTCCTACGCCGGGGCGATGGGCCTGCCCCAGTTCATTCCCAGCAGCTACCGGCGCTACGCGGTCGACTTCGACGGCGACGGGCGCCGCGACCTGCTGGCCAGCACCGCCGATGCGGTCGGCAGCGTGGCCAACTATCTGGCCGAGCACGGCTGGCGCGACGGGGAGCCGGTGGCCTTCCCGGCCAGGGTGGAGGGGGAGGGTTACCGCGAGCTGCTCGCCGCCGGGCTGCGCCCGGGGACCGCCCTGGCACGCTTTGCCGACTACGGGGTGCGGGTCGAGGGCGGGGAGGACGATGGCGGCGCGTGGCGCGCCGCGCTGCTCGAGCTCGAGGGCGAGGACGGCCCGCGCTACTGGGCGGTGCTCGGCAACTTCTACGTCATCACCCGCTACAACCGCAGCCCGCTCTACGCCATGGCGGTGCACCAGCTCGCCGCCGCGCTGCGCGCGCGGATCGGCTCGCAGGGCGAGCCGCGATGAGGGCCCGTGCCGCGCGCTCGCTGGCGCTGCTCGGCGTGGTGCTGCTGGGCGGCTGCGCCGGGCTCGGCGGCGACGGCGGTCCGCTGCTGCCGCGTCCGGGGGCCGGGTCGGTCCCCGACGCGGTGCCGCGGGCCGAGCCGCCGAGCCGCTACGGCAACCCGCGCTCCTACGTGGTCAACGGTCGCCGCTACCACACCCTGCGCTCGAGCCGTGGCTACCGCGAGCGCGGCATCGCCTCCTGGTACGGGCGCAAGTTTCACGGGCGGCGCACCTCGAGCGGCGAGACCTACGACATGTACGCGATGACCGCCGCCCATCGAACCCTGCCGCTGCCGAGCTACGTGGAGGTGACCAACCTCGAGAACGGGCGCCGGGCGGTGGTGCGGGTCAACGACCGCGGGCCGTTCCACGAGGACCGCCTGATCGACCTGTCCTACGCGGCGGCGCGCAAGCTCGGGATCGTCGGGCACGGCACCGCGCTGGTCGAGGTGCGCGCCCTCGAGCCCGGCGCGGGACCGGCGCCGGTCGCGCCGGTGGCCGCCCGGGCGCGGCTGTTCGTCCAGGCCGGGGCCTTCGAGCTGCGGGCCAATGCCGAGCGGCTGCGCGCGCGCCTGGCCGCCGCGCTCGGCTTCCCGGTCGAGGTGAGCCGCTTCGAGCGTGGCGGCAGGCGCCTCTACCGGGTCCGGGTCGGTCCGCTGGCCGGCGGCGAGGCGGCCGAGCGGGCGATGCTGGCCATCGAGGGGCTGGCCGGGGCCCGCCCGCGCCTGGTAATCGAGTGAGCGGAGCGGGCCGTGCGCTCGCCCTCGGTTACACTGCCGGGCCCGCCGCGGCGCGAGGCGCGGGGGTTGCGCCGCGGGAGGAGGACCGCGACCGGGAGCAGGCCCGGTCGGGGCGCAGGGATCGGCGCCCGCAGCCGTGAGCGATGCGGGCCGGAGCGGAGGATGCACGATCGATGAGCTGGGGACGCGGTTTGGTGGCGGGCGTGCTGGCGCTCGCGCTCGGGGTGCCGGCGCTGGCAGCCGTGGTGCCGGCGGTGCCCAAGGTCGGGGCGCGCAGCTTCGTGCTGATGGACTTCGACACCGAGACGGTGCTCGCCGCGCGCGACCCGGACCGGCGCATGGAGCCGGCCAGCCTGACCAAGATGATGACCAGCTACGTGGTCTTCGCCGAGCTGCGGGCCGGACGGCTCAAGCTCGAGGACCGGGTGCGGGTCAGCGAGCGGGCCTGGCGCCAGCAGGGCTCGCGGATGTTCATCGAGGTCGGCACCGAGGTCACGATCGAGGACCTGCTGCGCGGCCTGATCATCCAGTCCGGCAACGACGCGGCCACCGCCCTGGCCGAGCACGTGGCCGGCGACGAGAGCGCCTTCGCCGGGCTGATGAACGACTTCGCCAAGCGCCTCGGCCTCACCGGGAGCCACTTCGTCAACGCCTCGGGGCTGCCCGATCCCGAGCACTACACCACCGCGCGCGACATGGCGCTGCTCGCCCACGCCCTGGTCCGCGACTTCCCCGACTACTACCGGATGTACCGCGAGCGCGAGTTCACCTACAACGGGATCACCCAGCGCAACCGCAACCGGCTGCTGTGGACCGACCCCAGCGTCGACGGGCTGAAGACCGGCCACACGGCCAGCGCCGGCTACTGCCTGGTGGTCTCGGCCAAGCGCGGCGAGATGCGCCTGGTCGCGGTGGTGCTCGGCTCGAAGAGCAGCAAGGCGCGGGCCCGCGAGGCCGGTGCGCTGCTCAACTACGGCTTCCGCTTCTTCGAGACCCGGCGCATGTACCGGGCCGGCGAGCCGGTGCGCATGGTGCGGGTCTGGCAGGGCGAGCGCGAGCGGCTCGCCCTCGGCCTGGCCAGCGACCTCTACCTCACCCTGCCCCGCGGGCAGCATGATCGACTCGACACCCGCAGCGAGATCGACGAGCAGATCGTCGCCCCGGTGGCGCGCGGCGCGCGCCACGGCACGCTGCGGGTTCTTCTCGGCGAGGAGACGCTGGCCGAGCGCCCGCTGGTGGTGCTCGAGGCGGTCGAGCGCGGCAACCTCTGGCGCCAGGCCAGCGACTACCTGCGGATGCTGCTGCGGTGACGCAGGCCCGTCAACGCGGTGCTGGTGCTCGATCCGTGGGTCGTACCCGCCGCGGTGACTGCCTCCCCGCGCCGG
>CAZRGU010000131.1:4383-9852 GCA_964599705.1 uncultured Ectothiorhodospiraceae bacterium
CGCGCCGGCGAGTGGGCACCGCCGGGCGGTGTCCGCGGCACTTCCGAGACCCGCGGGTCGATCGGCAGAGCCGGAGGCCCAGGCCGGCCCTCCTTCCTCCCCGGCGAGGCACTGGGACACGGCGGGGATGCCACATCCCGCGGCCCTGATCGCCCGCCCCCTCGGACGCCAGCCCTACCGGCCGGTGTGGCGGGCGATGCGCGCCCACTGCGCGGCACGCGGGCCGGACGGCGCCGACGAGCTGTGGTGGCTCGAGCACGACCCGGTCTACACCCTCGGCCAGGCCGGGCGCCGCGCGCACCTGCGCGCGCCGGGCGCGATCCCGGTGGTGAACAGTGACCGTGGCGGCCAGGTGACCTATCACGGCCCCGGCCAGCTGGTGGTGTACTGCCTGATCGATCTGAAGCGCGCGCGGCTCGGGGTGCGCCGCTTCGTGCACGCCCTCGAGCAGTCGGTCATCGACCTGCTCGCCGAGGTCGCCATCGAGGCGCAGCGCCGCGCCGGGGCACCGGGGGTGTACGTCGGCGAGGCCAAGATCGCCGCCCTCGGCCTGCGGGTGCGCAACGGCTGCACCTACCACGGCCTGGCGCTCAACGTCGACCTCGACCTCGAGCCGTTCTCACGCATCGATCCGTGCGGCTATCCGGGGCTGCCGGTTACCCGCCTGCGTGACCTCGGCGTCGCCTGGGGAGTCGTGGAGACCGCCGAGCGCCTGCTAGCCCGGGTCGCCTCGGTTCTCGGCCGGCGTCTGGTCCACGGGGAGCCAGTGCCGATCCGGGACGCGGAGGAGGGGCAGTGCTGCGCTTCCTAGCGGCGCGCCTGGGCAGCGCGGCGCTGGTCGCGCTCGGCGTGGCGCTGCTGGTCTTCACCCTCATCCACCTGGTGCCGGGCGACCCGGTCGAGGTGATGCTCGGCGAGGCGGCACGCCCCGCCGATCGGGCCGCGCTGCGCCGCGACCTCGGCCTCGACCAGCCGCTGCCCGTGCAGCTCGGCCGCTATGTGGGGGGGCTGCTGCGCGGCGACCTCGGCCGCTCCCTGCAGTCGCGCCGCCCGGTGGCGGCGATCCTCGGCGAGCGGATCCCGGCGAGCGCCGCGCTCGCCGGGGCGGCGCTCGCCGTGGCCCTGGCGCTGGCGCTGCCGCTCGGCGTGATCGCCGCGCTGCGCCCGGGCAGCGGCTGGGACAGCGGGGCGATGGTGGTCTCGATGCTCGGCGTCTCGATCCCCAACTTCGTGCTCGGGCCGCTGCTGATCCTCGCCTTCTCGCTGGGGCTCGGCTGGTTCCCGGTGAGCGGTAGCGAGGGGACGGGGGCGATCGTGCTGCCGGCCCTGACCCTGGGGACCGGGATGGCCGCGATCCTGGCGCGCATGGTCCGCTCCTCGCTGCTCGAGGTGCTCGGCGAGGACTACATTCGGGCCGCCCGCGCCAAGGGCTGCGGCGAGCTGCGCACGGTGCTCGCCCACGCGCTTCCCAACGCGACCCTGCCGGTGATCACGGTCGTTGGCCTGCAGCTCGGGACCCTTCTGGGTGGCGCGGTGATCACCGAGATCGTGTTCGCCTGGCCGGGGGTCGGTCAGCTCACCGTCGAGGCCATCCAGCGCCGCGACTACCCGCTGCTGCAGGCCAGCGTGCTGGTGATCAGCCTCGCCTACGTGGGGGTCAACACCCTCACCGATCTGCTCTACGGCTGGGTCGACCCGCGCATCCGGCTCGGCGGTGACGGCTGATGGGCACCCGCCTGGCGCTGCTGGTGCTCGCCGTGTGGCTGCTCGCCGGGCTCATCGGCCCGTGGCTCCCGCTCACCCCCTTCGAGGTCGCGCTGCCGCACGTGCTCGAGGGCCCCGGGTCGGGGGCGCTGCTCGGCTTCGACGCCCTCGGGCGCCCGGTGCTCGACCGCCTGGTGGTCGGGGCGCGGGTCTCGCTGCTGGTCGCGGTCAGCGCGGTCAGCGTCTCGCTGCTGGCCGGAGCCGCGCTCGGCACGCTGAGCGCCTGGATCGGCGGGGTGTTCGATCACCTCGTGGTGCGGGTCATCGATGTGTTCCTGGCCTTCCCCGGGATCCTGCTGGCCATCGCCCTGGCCGGGATCCTCGGGCCCGGCATCGAGAACGTGATCATCGCCCTGGCCACGGTCGGCTGGGTCGGCTACGCGCGTCTCGCCCGCGCCCAGACCCTCTCGCTCAGGCGCCGCGAGCACGTGCTCGCGGCCGTGGCGCTCGGCGCCGGGACGCTGCGCATCGTCTCGCGCCACCTGCTGCCGCTGGCCGCCGCCCCGCTGATCGTGGAGGCGACCTTCGGGGTGGCCGGGGCGATCATCGCCGAGGCCGGGCTGTCCTTTCTCGGGCTCGGCGTGCAGCCGCCCGAGCCTTCCTGGGGCAGCCTGATCCGCGAGGGGACCCGCTACATGCTGGTCGCCCCGCACCTGGTGGTGGCGCCGGCGCTGGCGGTGCTCGCGGTGGTGCTGGCGGTGAACCTGCTCGGCGACCGCCTCCGTGACCGGCTCGACGTGCGCGCGGCTACTCGATGATGAAGTTGGTGAAGTAGAGGCCCTCGATCAGCGCCTCGCCGGTCTCGCGCTCCAGCACCGAGTTGACCGCCGCCAGCGCCTCCTTGCGCAGCGCCTCGCGCCCCTCGACGGTCTCGATCTCGGCCGGGCGCTGCTCGCTGAGCAGCAGCAGCAGCTCGTGGCGCAGCGCCGGGAAGTGGTGGCGGATCTTCTCGATGGCGCCGCTCTCGCGGGTCATCACCTCGATGGTGGCCATCAGCACCCGCGGGCGGCCGTCGCTAATGAGGTTGACCAGGAAGTCGGGGTGGAGCTTGACGTAGGTGGCCTCGGCGGCCGCGGCCCGGCCGCCGGCCGCGGCGAGCGCCAGGAGCACAGCGGCCGCGGCGAGCACGGTACCGGCTCCGCGCAGCGATGCGGTGATGAATCTGCGCTCGCTCATCGGGGCACCTCCGCCGTGTGGTGGCGTGCAGCGCACGCTGCTATCTTAACGGCCGCTGCCGGGTCTTCCTTTAGTGGTAGGGTGCGGGCTGTGTCGTTGGGACCGTTGCTCGTCGACCTGCGCGGTGCCCGGCTCGAGCCGGGCGAGCGCGAGCTGCTCGGCCATCCGGCGGTCGCCGGGGTGGTGCTGTTCGCCCGCAACTACGAGGAGCCCGGGCAGCTCGCGGCCCTGACCGCCGAGATCCGCGGGCTGCGCGAGCCGGCGCTGCTGATCGCCGTCGACCACGAGGGGGGCCGGGTGCAGCGCTTCCGCGAGCCGTTCACGCCGCTCCCCGCGCCCGGGCGGATCGGCGCGCTCTACGAGCGCCAGCCGGACCGGGCCCTGGCGCTGGCGCGGACCGCCGGGCAGGTGGCGGCGCGGGAGCTGCGCGCGGTCGGGGTCGATTTCAGCTTTGCGCCGGTGCTCGACCTGGGCACCTGCAATCACACCGCGATCGGCGATCGGGCCTTTCACCGTGACCCCCAGGTGGTGGCCGAGCTGGCACGGGCGTGGATGAGCGGCGCGCGGGCCGAGGGGATGGCCTCGGTGGGCAAGCATTTCCCGGGGCACGGCGGCGCGCGCGAGGACTCGCACCGCTGCACGCCCTGCGATCGGCGCGATCTGGCGAGCATCGCGCTCGCCGATCTGCTGGTCTTCGAGCGCCTGGTGCACTACGGGATCCCGGCGCTGATGAGCGCCCACGTGCGCTTTCCGGCGGTCGACGCGCTCCCGGCGACCTTCTCGCGGCGCTGGCTGTGCGACGAGCTGCGTATCCGCATCGGCTTCCGTGGCGCGCTGTTCAGCGACGATCTGGCGATGGCCGGGGCCGGCGTGGTGGACGGGCCGGCCGCGAGGGTCGAGGCGGCGCTCGCTGCCGGCTGCGACTGCGCGCTGCTCTGCAACCGAGCGGAGGCGCTCGCCGAGGTGGTGGCGGCCCTCGACCCGCGGGCCGGCTCGGCGCTGCGTGGCGCCCGCCTCGCGGCGCTGCGCGGCCGCGGCCGGCCGCGCGGCCTCGCCGAGGTGCAGGCCGGCGCCGGGCATGCCGAGCAGGCGGGCGCCTTGCTGGCGCTCGAGCCCGAGCCCGAGCTGGCGCTCGGCGACGACCGGTGAGCGTCTGGCCGGCGATCGAGGCGGCCATCGGGGCGGCGACCGGGGCGCGCTTCGAGGCCGTGGCGGTCGAGCCCGCCAGCGGCGGCTGCATCCACCGCTGCGCGACGCTGCGCGGGCGGGACGGACGCCGCTACTTCGTCAAGCGCAGCGCCGCCCCGGCCGGCGAGCTGCTCGCGCTCGAGGCGGCCGGGCTGGCCGAGCTGGCCGGCGGGGCCGGGCCGCGGGTGCCGGCCGTGATCTGCCAGGGGACGGCCGCGGGGGAGGCCTACCTGGTCCTCGAGCACCTCGAGCTCGGCCCCCTCGACGGGCGCGCGGCCGAGCGCCTGGGAGAGCGACTCGCCGCCCTGCACCGGCGCTCGGCGCCGCGCTTCGGCTGGCGGCTCGACAACGCCATCGGGCGTACGCCGCAGCCCAATCCGCCGACCGCGGACTGGGTCGAGTTCTTCACCCGCCACCGCCTCGCCCACCAGCTCGCCCTTGCCGAGCGGGCCGGCCACGACGGCGCGCTGCAGCGCGACGGCGCCCGGCTGTGCCGGCGGGTGGCGGCCTTCTTTCCCGGCTACCGGCCGCGCCCGAGCCTGGTCCACGGCGATCTCTGGGGCGGCAACGCGGCCGCCATCGGGGGCGGAGAGCCGGTGATCTTCGACCCCGCGGTCTACTACGGCGACCGCGAGACCGACCTGGCGATGAGCGAGCTCTTCGGCCGCTTCCCGGCGCGCTTCTACGCCGCCTACCGGGAGGCCTGGCCGCTCGACCCCGGCTATGCCACGCGGCGCACGCTCTACAACCTCTACCACGTGCTCAACCACCTCAACCTCTTCGGCGGGAGCTACCTCGGACAGGCCCGCGCGATGATCGCCGAGCTGCTCGCCGAGTGCCGGTGAGCGAACCCTTCCCAGGCTCTCAGAGCCCCGACGAGCGCGGGTCGCGCACTTCCCTGGCCTCCCCGCCGCTGCCCGCTTGGGCCCGATCCCGGGCAGAGCCCGGGCTACGAGGAAGTAGCCCGGGCTCTGCCCGGGAATGAGCCAGGTATCGCACCAGGAGCGCGAGACCGCATCAACCGTTCGCTGCCGAAGCGCGACCCGGCGCCGGGCGTTCGCTGTCGAAGCGGAACCCGGCGTCGGGCCGGCACCCGACCTACGCCCGGAATGGAGCGTGGGATGGCGCTGGGCAGTGTGCAAGCGGGCACGTTGCCTCAGAGACAACGTCGTTGTGTGACCTTTGGAATCAACGGCTTGGTCTGTGCTCGATGAAACGGCGACGGCCGGTCGCGCGCTTCCCTGGGCTCCCCGCCGGTGCCCGCTGGGGGACCGATCCCGGGCAGAGCCCGGGCTACGAGAGGGTTCGAGCCAAGGCCCGACGCCGGGCGTTCGCTGCCGA
>CAZRGU010000132.1:0-9746 GCA_964599705.1 uncultured Ectothiorhodospiraceae bacterium
AGAGCCCGGGCTACGAGAGAACGCCTGCCCGAATCTCCGTCCCCGTGCATGGGAACACGCCGCTGAAGCTCGGCCTGTTGGAGCACTTCATGAAGATCGCTGGAATTCGCGAGCGCGTTGTGTGACGGCAAGGCGGGGCGCCGCGGACCCGCTCCTCCAGGCAGAAATACGCCCCTCCCCGCGAGCGCGGAGAGGGGCGCGGGGCGCCCGGATCGGGCGTCGAATGCCGGCCGTCAGGCCGGTTGCTCTCCTCCTACGGCATCCTCCTCCCCTGCTTTCTCACCCTCGGCCTGCGGCTCCGCCTCGAGCTCGGCGAGCCACAGGTTGTGGTGCTGCTCGGCCCAGTTGCGATCGACGTAGCCGGTGGTCATCCCCTCGAGCGAGCCCTCCGAGCCGATGGTGCCGATGAAGGCGTGGCCGAACCAGCCCGCCACCCAGAGCAGCGACAGCGCCCCGTGGATCAGGTTCGAGATCTGCATCGTCGAGCGGCTCTGGTCGTAGTTCGGGAAGTCCATGATGAAGCCGGTGACGATCGAGGCGCCGCCGGCGAGCACGATGAACCAGAACCAGGCCTTCTCGCCGCCGTTCATCCGCCCGGCGTCGGGATGGGCGCGGCCGATGATCCCGCCGCCCTTGGCGAACCAGGCGAGGTCCTCGGGCTTGGGAAGGTTGTCCTTGATCCAGGTGGCGATCATCAGCACCACGCCGATCGCGAAGGCCGGCCCGGTGATGTTGTGCAGCCCCTTGGCCAGACCGGCCCAGGCGGCGAAGCCGGCGTAGCCGAACAGCGGGATCATCAGCGCCCGCCCGAACAGCAGGCTCATCCCGGTGGCGGCCAGGATCAGGAACAGGATCGCGGTGTACCAGTGCACGAAGCGCTCCCAGCCGTTCCAGCGCAGCACCCGCTCGCCCGAGCGCCCCTTGACCAGGTCGACCCGGCCGCGGAACTGGAAGAAGATCATGATCGCGCACAGGGTCAGGAACAGCACCCAGCCGCCGACGTTGGCCACCAGCCCGTTGCGGAGCTGGCGCCAGTTCTGGCCGCCGTTCTCGATCAGCACCCCGCTCTCGGGGCCCGCGACCGCGCTGTAGCCCTCGTTGCCCTGGCGCACCGCGCGCCAGAAGTTGGCCCGCGGGTTGGTGTCGCCGACCGGCTGGGCGGCGGCCGGGGTCACGGCCACGTAGAGGTAGCCGGTCAGCGGCAGCAGCAGCCCGCCGCCGAGGATCAGCGCCAGCGCCCAGAGCGCGGCGCGCCGGTGGCGCCTGCGCCGTCCGGGCGCGGTGTTGGTGGTTCTAGCCATGCCAAGCTCTCCTCAAGACCGCGGGCTCAGCGCTCGCGCTGGGTGCGGGCCAGGCGCTCGCGGAGCTGCGCGCCGTTCTGCTCGGCGCGCTGGGCGCCGCGCTCGCCCGGCCGGCCGCTCGAGCAGCCGGACGCCGCGAGCAGGGCGAGCAGCGCCGCCCCGGCGACCCACGCCCGCCAGCCCTTCCGCTTACCGTTCATCCGCTCACTCCTCGGTTCTGCGCGGCGACCTGCCCCCTCCCCTCCCGGGACGGCCCTCAGCGCTCCACCTGCACGAGCTGGAAGCGCTTCTTGAGCGCGGCGCTGCGCTCGGCGACCGGCCGGTCGAGGAGCGGATCGTGGGCGCCCTTGTACACACCCGGCGAGTGCACGGTGATGTCGGTCGACTCGTAGCAGCCAGCGAGCGCGGCGAGCAGCGCCGCGGTGCCGGCCCACAGGGTCCATCTGATCATCTCTCCACCCCTCGCGCTGTCGCCCCTGGTGGCCGCGCAGGCGTCGGGCCGACGCTCACGAGGCCTTGTAGGCCACCTCCCAGCCCCAGGTCTGGGGCCGCCCGCCGCGCCTCAGCACCCGCTCGCGGTAGATGTCTGCGACCAGGTCGCCGTCGCCGGCGATCAGCGCCCGGGTCGAGCACATCTCCGCGCAGATCGGCAGCTTGCCCTCGGCGATCCGGTTGCGCCCGTACTTGAGGTACTCCTCGTCGCTGTTGTCGGCCGGCGGGCCGCCGGCGCAGAAGGTGCACTTGTCCATCTTGCCGCGCACCCCGAAGGCCTCCTTCTGGGGGAACTGCGGGGCCCCGAACGGGCAGGCGTAGAAGCAGTAGCCGCAGCCGATGCACAGGTCCTTGTCGTGCAGGACGATGCCGTCCTCGGTGACGTAGAAGATGTCGACCGGGCAGACCGCCTTGCAGGGCGGGTCGGTGCAGTGCATGCAGGCCACCGAGATCGACTTCTCGCCGGGCACGCCGTCGTCGAGCACCACCACCCGGCGGCGGTTGACGCCCCACGGCACCTCGTGCTCGTTCTTGCACGCCGTGACGCAGCCGTTGCACTCGATGCAGCGCTCGGCGTCGAGCAGGAACTTCATTCGAGCCATGGTCGTTCTCCTCCCCGCTCAGGCGGCCCTGATCCGGCACAGCGAGACCTTGGTCTCCTGCATCTGGGTCACCGAGTCGTAGCCGTAGGTCAGCGCGGTGTTGATCGCCTCGCCGCGCACCAGCGGCATGGCGCCGGCCGGGTACTTGGGGCCGAGGTCCTGGCCCTGGAACCAGCCCCCGAAGTGGAACGGCGCCCAGACCACCCCGGGGGCGACCCGCCGGGTGACCATGGCGCGGACCTTGATCCGCGCGCCGGCATCGGCATGCACCCCCTTGGGCGTCTCGATCCACACCCACTGCCCGTCGCGCAGCCCCAGATCGTTGGCGTCCTTGGGGTGGATCTCGACGAACATGTGCTGCTGGAGCTCGGCGAGCCACGGGTTGGAGCGCTGCTCCTCGCCGCCGCCCTCGTACTCGACCAGCCGCCCGCTGCTGAGGATCAGCGGGTAGTCCCGGGAGTAGTCCTGGTCCTGGATCGACTTGTAGAGCGTCGGGACGCGGTAGAAGCGCTTGCGGTCCGCGTAGGTCGGGTACTTGGCGGCGAGCTCGCGGTCGGGCGTGTAGAGCGGCTCGCGGTGGACCGGGATCGGATCGGGGAAGGTCCACACCTCGCAGCGCGCCTTGGCGTTGCCGAACGGGGCGCAGCCGTGGTTGATCGCCACCCGCTGGATGCCGCCGGACAGATCGGTCTTCCAGTTGCGGCCCTCGGCAGCCTTCTTCTCCTCGTCGCTGAGCTCGTCCCACCAGCCGAGCTGCTTGAGGACCTTGTCGTTGAACTCGGGGTAGCCGTCCTTGAGATCGGAGCTGACGCTGTAGACCCCGTCGGCGAGCAGGCTCACGCCGTTGCGCTCGACCCCGAAGCGGGCCCGGAAGGTCAGCCCGCCGTCGCCGACCGCCATGCTCGGGTCGTAGAGCACCGGGGTGCCGGGATGGCCCTTGCGCTGGACCCGCTTGCCGCTGGTGTCGGTGTACTCGAACACCGTGTCGGGGTTGCCCCAGGCCGGCCAGGGCATGCCGTAGTAGTCGCCGTCGAGCGGCCCGCCCTCGGCCTTGAGCGTGGTGGCGTTGAAGGTGTGGCGGTTGGCCGCATGGGCCTTGAGCCGCTCGGGGCTCTGGCCGGTGTAGCCGATGGTCCACATGCCGCGGTTGATCTCGCGGGTGATGTCCTCGACCTTGGGCTCGTCGTTGGCCACGTGGATGTTCTTGAACAGCTCCTTGTGGAAGCCGAGCTTGCGGGCCAGCTTGAACAGGATGGTGTGATCGGGCAGCGACTCCCAGAGCGGGTCGATGACCTTGTCGCGCCACTGGATGGAGCGGTTCGAGGCGGTCACCGAGCCGTAGGTCTCGAACTGGGTCGAGGCCGGCAGCAGGTAGGTGCCGTCGCGCCGGTCGCTCATCACCGCGGCGTGGGTCGGGTAGGGGTCGATCACCACCAGCAGATCGAGCTTCTCCATCGCCTTTTTCATCTCGGGGCCGCGCACCTGGCTGTTCGATGCGTGCCCCCAGAAGAACATCGCCCGCACGCTGTCGCGCTGGCCCAGATCCTTCTTGTCCTCGAGGACCCCGTCGAACCAGCGCGACACGGTGATGCCCTTGTAGTTCATCGGCTTGATCGGCTTGCCGTTGTCGCCGATCACGTCGCCCTGGTCGAAGCGCGCCTTGAGCCAGTCGAGGTCGACCTCCCAGACCCGCGCCCAGTGCGCCCAGGAGCCGGGCTTGAGCCCGTAGTAGCCGGGCAGGGTGTGCGAGAGCACGCCGAGGTCGGTCGCCCCCTGGACGTTGTCGTGGCCGCGGAAGATGTTCGCCCCGCCGCCCCGCTTGCCGATGTTGCCGAGGGCGAGCTGGAGGATGCAGTAGGCGCGCGTGTTGTTGTTGCCGATGTGGTGCTGGGTGCCGCCCATGCACCAGATGATGGTCCCCGGGCGGTTCTCGGCCATGAGCTGCGCGGCGCGCTTCATCACCTTCTCGGGTACCCCGGTGACCCGCTCGGTCTCGGCCGGGGTCCAGCGGGCGACCTCCTCGCGCACCTTGTCCATCCCGTAGGTGCGCCGGCGGATGTACTCCTTGTCCTCCCAGCCGTTCTCGAAGATGTGCCAGAGCATCCCCCACATCACCGCCACGTCGGTGCCGGGGCGGAACTGCACGTGCAGGTCGGCGTGGGCCGCGGTGCGGGTGAAGCGCGGGTCGGCGACGATCATCTTCGCCCCGCTCTCCTTGGCGCGCAGGATGTGCTGCATCGCCACCGGGTGGGCCTCGGCGGGGTTCGAGCCGATGAACAGCATCGCCTTGGCGTTGCGGATGTCGTTGAACGAGTTGGTCATCGCCCCGTAGCCCCAGGTGTTGGCCACCCCGGCCACGGTCGTCGAGTGGCAGATACGCGCCTGGTGATCGACGTTGTTGGTGCCCCAGAAGGCGGCGAACTTGCGGAACAGGTAGGCCTGCTCGTTGCTGTGCTTGGCCGAGCCGAGCCAGTAGACCGCGTCGGGGCCCGACTGCTCGCGGATCTGCAGGAGCTGGTTGCCGATCTCGTCGATCGCCTGCTCCCAGGACAGCCGCTTCCACTTGCCGCCGACCAGCTTCATCGGGTACTTGAGACGGCGCTCGCCGATCCCGTGCTCGCGCACCGTGGCGCCCTTGGCGCAGTGCGAGCCGAGGTTGAACGGCGAGGCGAAGTCCGGCTCCTGGCCGGTCCAGACCCCGTTCTGGACCTCGGCGATCACCCCGCAGCCGACCGAGCAGTGGGTGCAGACGCTGCGCCGCTCCTCGATCTTGACCCCGGCCTTGGGGCCGGTGCCCTTGGCGTGGGCCTTGCGCACCATCGCCGCGGGCAGCAGCGAGGCGGCCGCCCCCCCGCCCAGGGTCAGCCCCGAGCGGCGCAGGAACGCCCGGCGGTCGAGCGCCTCGGCCGCGCCGCGTCCCGGCCGCGCCGCGCGCTGGTTCTTTCGGATCAGTTTCATCGCCTTCCCTCTCCTGCTCGCAGCCGCCGCCGTCAGCGGCGGGCGAGCCGGTAGTAGCGCTCGATGTGGGGCGTGAGCCGGTAGCCCTGCGGGCGCTGCGCGTCGCTCGCCGCGGGGCTCTCGGCGCCCCCGCCGGCCGTTGCCGCGCCTCCGGCCACCGCCAGCGCGGCAGCCCCGCCGGCCACCGCCACGCCGTGCTTGAGGAACAACCGCCTGCCGGCTGCCGGTCCCTGTCGCTCTGTCATCTCGCTCTCCTCCTCAGCACTGTCCCGGCCCCGCGCGCGGCGCTCCGCGCTCGCCGTCACGGGCCCTCGCGCTCAATCCTCCAGCTCGAGATAGCGCCCGTCGAGCTCGAGGAACAGCGCCCCGAGCAGCCCGACGGCGCGGTAGAAGCGCGCCGCCCCGGCCTGCTGCAGATCGGCGAAGAAGGTCGCCATCCAGGGGCCGAGGTGACGCTCGAAGAAGCGGCGCTGTCCGGCCAGGTCCTCGGGGGCCTCCTCGACGAGCAGCGCCATCGCCTCGAGCAGGGCCGCGGCGTGGTCCTCGGGCTCGCGGTTGCCGGCGCTGCGCTCGATGCCGAGCGCGGCCAGATCGGCGCGCAGCTCGGCGAGCGGGCGGTCCATCATGAAGCCGGTCAGGTACCACGAGGCGTAGGGCACCACCTCGCCGCGGCCGATGCCGACGAACAGGTCCTGGTACTCCTCGGCGAGCGCCTCGGGCTCGGCCCGCCGGGCGGCCTCGCCGAGCGCCTCCCAGGCCGGGGCCAGCGGGGCCCGGCGTGCCTCCGCGGGGACCTCGATGGCGCCGAGCGCGGCCAGCGCCTCGCCGCCGGGGGCGCGGGCGAGCAGCGAGGCGAGCAGCGCGTAGGTGCGCGCCCGCGCGTCGGCCGGCTCCGGGCCCCGGCCCTCCTCCACCTCGCTCACGCCCCACTCCAGGGCGGCGGCCTGGTCCATTGTGATTCGCTTTGTTCCTGGGCCACCCGGGATCGCTGCAAGCTACAGGCCACCCTCTGCACTGCTTCAACGGGAAAAATCACCGTGATCTTCCGGTGATTGAGAAATCGAACGTCCATGATTGGGTCAAAATGACCTCTTTGCCTGGACAATCCGTCCACAGAGGTCGATCCCGACCCGCCCGAGCCGGCTCACCGGTCGAGCATCCCGCCGCCGTCGCGCAGCAGGTCACGCACCCGGCAGTCCTCGCACATCTCGAGGCGCCGCAGCGCCTCCGGTTCGCGGAACATCGCGTGCCCGGCGAGGCGCTCGCGCATCCGCTCGATCAGCCGCCGCCCGGCGAACGGCTTGCCGCAGGCCACGCAGGCGAGCGGCCGGTCCTCGTGGAGCAGGCGCCGCTCGCGGCGTGCCGCCGGGTCGAGGAGCAGCCGCGGGACGAGCGCCAGCGCCCCCTCCGGGCAGGCCCGCACGCACAGCGCGCACTGCACGCAGCGCTGCTCGACGAAGAGCAGGCGCAGATCGCCGCCGCCGGCCTCGAGGGCCGCGGCCGGACAGACCGCGACGCAGCCCATGCACAGGGTGCAGGCGGAGGCCTCGATGGCCAGGGCGCCGAGCGGCGCCCCGGCCGGCAGGGCGACCTCGGCGGGGCGCCGCGCGGCGCAGCCGTGGAGGTGATCGAGGGCCTGGTGGAGGATGCGGCGCTTCCCGTCGCCGGGCGCGAAGGTGGCCGGCGTGGCGAGCTCGAGCGGCGCGCTCCAGTCCTCCCCGGCCTGCTCGTCGAGCAGCCGCACCGCCGCCCCCGGGTAGCCCAGCGCCTCGAGCAGCGCCACCGCGTAGCCGCGCTGGCGCTCGAGCTCGGCGCGGGCGCTCGGGGCCACCCCCGAGTCGGCCAGCACCACCACCGCGCCGGCCCCGTAGGCGAGCAGCGCCAGCCACGCCTCCAGTCCCGCCGCGGGCGCCTCCTCGAGCTGCCAGGGGATCACGTGGCCGGGCAGGGTGGCGGCCCGCTCGCGCAGCCACGCGGTCCCCGCCTCGGCGCCGTGGAGCAGCACCAGGGGATGCTCGCCGCCGGCCTCGCGGTAGCGGGCCAGCACCGCGCGCAGGGTCGCGAGCAGCGCCTCGGTGGCCGGGAAGACGTAGCGGATCGCCCCGCTCGGGCAGGCGCTGGCGCAGCTCGCCGCCCCGTGGCAGAGGTGGGAGTCGACCTCGACGTGGCTGCCGGCCGAGCGGATCGCCCCGCTCGGGCAGGCGTCCAGGCAGCGCCGGCAGCCCTCGATCCCGCTGCCCGCGTGGGCGCACAGCTCGGGGTCGAGGCGCAGGTAGCGTGGCTTGTCGAACTCGCCGACCAGCTCGGGCAGCTCGGCCAGGGCCCGCTCGAGGGCCTCGGGGTCGCGCCGCGGGGCGAAGTAGCCGGGGGGGAGGAGCTCGTGGCGCAGCGCCGGCTCGCGCTGCAGGTCGAGCACCAGGTCGAAGCAGCCGTCGCGGTAACCGAGCGCGCGGGCGAGCTCGATCTGGTCGTCGCCGACCCCGACGGTCACCGCGAAGCGCCCGAGGTGGCCGGAGAGCGCGAGCAGCCGCCCGCGGCACACCGGCACGGCCTCGGCGCCGTCCCCGCCATCGACCAGCCCCTCGGGGGCGGCCCCGAGCGCCAGCACCGCGCAGGGGAGCCGCCCGGCGAGCCGCGCGGCCTGCTCGCGGGCGCTCGGCTCGGGGCCGATCACCAGCACCCGCCCGCTCGAGCGGTAGCCGACCAGGGTGGTCGGCTGGCCGCGCTCCTCGTCGGCCGCGGCCAGCGCCCGGCGGCGCGCCGCCCCGTCGCGACCCTCGCCGGGCAGCCGCTCGAGGAGCGCCTCGCCCTCAGGCGCGTCCACCGTCCTCGCCGCCCTCGTCGTCCTTGCCGTTCTCGCGCGCGGGCGCCGGCAGCTCCTGCGCCGGCGTGCCCGGGCGCGCCTCGCGCGCCCCCGGAGCCGGCGGCTCGCTGGCGGTCTCGGCCGCAGGCTCGGCGGCGCGCTCCCCGGCAGGTGGCGCCTCGAGCGGCTCAGCGCTCGGCCCCGCCGGCGGCCCGGGCGAGGCCTCGCGGCCGCTGGCGCCGGCCAGCTCGAAGAGCGCCGCGGCGGCCCGGTAGTCCTCGTCGTAGTCGTCGAGGCCGTCGAGGCGGTTGAAGGCGGCGCTCGAGAACAGCTTGCGCAGCGCCGCCCGGCGCAGCCCGTCGCTCACTCCGGGTGCGAGGAAGGCGCTGTAGTCGCTGTCCTCGCCGAGGCTCTCGAGGGGCGGCAGGTCGGCCTCGGCGAGCGCCTCGCTCGCCGGTTGCTCGTCTCGCCGGGCAGGCATCCCGGGCGCGACTGCGGCGCGAACCCCGGCCGCGACCTCGGCGCGGCCCTCGGCGGGCACCGTGGCTGCGGAGTCGCGCTCGCCGGGATCCGGCGCGACCCGGTCCGGGTCGCGGCCGGCGCGCGCGGCGCGCTTGCGCCGCGACCAGCGGCTCAGGAACTCGGCGTGGCGCTCGGCGGCCGCGCCCTCAGCGGGCCCGCTCGCATCTCGGCTCACGGCGTCCCTCCTCCTTCCAGTCGCGGCGGCGCCGCTTCTTGTTGTCCTCCGGGCGGTAGTGGCGGGCCACGAAGCGCTCGACCCGCGCGCGCACCGCCTCGGGCATCGGCAGCGAGTAGACCTCGTCCTCGGACTCGAGGTGGGCGGTCGCCTCGTCCTGGCTGGCGCTGACCAGCAGCGGCTCGATCTCGTCGCCCTCGGCCTCGGCCTCCTCGTCGCTGAAGCAGACCACGAACAGCCGCGGGCGGCCGCTGGCCAGGTTGAACCGGTAGCCCTCGCAGCCGTCGCGGTGCAGCTCAAGGGTGAGCCCGGTCCACAGCCAGCGGCTGCACCCGCGGTCGCGGTGCACGCAGGTGCGCCCCGCCCCGCTGCCGCCGGGGAGCACCCCGACCAGCTCCCACTGCGCCGCGCTCCACGGCCCGCTGCGCGCCAGGCGCCGCTCCATGAGCACGGCCAGCGCGACGCGCTCGCCGGCCCCGCCCTGCCCGGCCCGCTCCCCGACGGTCACCGCCGCTGCCTCCCGTGCCTGGCTCACGGTTACGATACCACGCGCGCCGCCCGCCGGAGGGCGCCGCGGCTGCGGGCGCCGATCCACTCGATCCCGGCGACGCGGCAAGCCGGCAACCCCCCCCAGTCAAACCTTCCTCGCCGCCGCCCTCCGGTCCGTGCGCCCCGCCAGGACAGCGTCTCGGCGCCCTCGCTTCGCGCATCGGCGAGATATCCGGGCCAGCCCGGATATCTCACCGAATTCACGGCTGCGGCCGCCGATCCATCTGCCCTGGCGGGACGTACTCCCTCCAGACGGCTCGACGTAGTGTCGGCTACGCCTTCGCCGCCTTCCGGTCCGTGCGCCCCGCCAGGACAGCGTCTCGGCGCCCTCGCTTCGCGCATCG
>CAZRGU010000133.1:0-9687 GCA_964599705.1 uncultured Ectothiorhodospiraceae bacterium
GGTGCCGAAGCGCGACCCTCCCCCGCGCCGGGTCGGGCAGCGGGACCGGAAAAAAAGCCCCGCCGGATGGCGGGGCTCCGAAAGGACTTGCCGGGACGGGTCGCGCTAGCGGTTCACGACCTCGAACTCGACCCGGCGGTTGACCGCGCGCCCGGCGCGGGTCCGGTTGGAGACCAGCGGCTGGCTCTCGCCCTTGCCGATCGCCGACAGCCGGGTGATCGAGATGCCCTGGCTGACCAGGTACTTGCGCACCGCGTTGGCGCGCCGGATCGACAGCCCGAGGTTGTACTCCTCGCTGCCGGTGCTGTCGGTGTGACCCACGATCCGCACCCGGATCTTGGGGTTCTCCTTGAGCAGCTTGACCACGCTCGCCAGCTTCTGCTTCGAGTCGGGGCGCAGCGCCGCGCTGTCGAAGTCGAAGTTGATGTTGGTGACGATGGCGAGCGTCCCGCCGGCCAGGGTGCAGCCCTTGGCATCGACCTTCTCGCCGCGCGGCGTACCCGGGCACTTGTCGAGCTCGTTGATCACCCCGTCGCCGTCGTCATCGAGCGGACAGCCGTTGCTGTCGACCTTGACCCCGGCCGGGGTCCCCGGGCAGATGTCCAGATGGGTCGGAACGCCGTCCCCGTCCGAGTCGACCGGGCAGCCGTTGCCGTCGACCGGGATGCCCTTGCGGGTCCCGGGGCAGCGGTCGGCGTCGTCGGTGACGCCGTCCCCGTCCGAGTCGACCGGGCCCATGGCCGCGGCAGCCTGCTGCTCGCCGCAGAACACCCCGCCGAGCACCGCGCCGGTGGCGGCCCCGAACACGCCGCCGGCGACCTCGCCGCCAGTGGCCACCCCCGCGGCCGCGCCGGCCACCGCGCCACCCACCGTGCACGCGCTCCAGCTGCCGCGTCCCGAATCCGTCGTCGCGCAGCCGGCCAGGACGACCGGGATCACCGCGATCGCGGCAAGATTCCTCAGATACCTCATCACCCTCTCCTACTCAGTTGTGCAACGATGCCTTACACGACGAAGAGAACTCTGGCTCGCGGGACTGCCCCCCTCGCATCGTGCCGCCTGCCTGCGGCCACCGGGTAACCCCTTCCCCCAAGACCGTGTGTCGGTACTCGGCCCTCCCCTCGGGCCGCGTAGCTCGGCCGGACCGTTCCCTAGCATCGCATGGTACTTCGCGCCCCGGGTGGATTCAAACCTCCACGGCCCCCGGCGCGCGCCCGCGCTCCTGGGCCTGGATCGAGCACAGCGCGGCCAGATTGAGCAGCCCGCGCACGGTGATCGACTGGGTGACGACGTGCACCGGGTGCGCGGCGCCGATCAGGATCGGGCCGATGGCCACCCCGCCGCCGAGGATCTTGAGCAGGTTGTAGCCGATGTGCGCGGCCTCGACGTTGGGCATGATCAGCAGGTTGGCCTGGCCCTCGAGGCGACAGCCGGGCAGCGCCGCGCGGCGCAGGTCCTCGGCCAGGGCCACGTCGCCGTGCATCTCGCCGTCGACCTCGAGGGCCGGGTCGCGGCGGCGCAGGATCTCGAGGGCGGCGCGCATCTTGCGGCTCGCCGCGCTGTCGTGGCTGCCGAAGTTGGAGCGCGAGAGCAGCGCCACCTTGGGGCGGATGCCGAAGCTGCGCACCTCGCGGGCGGCGAGCAGGGTCATCTCGGCGATCTCCTCGGGGCCCGGGTCCGGGGTGACGTGGGTGTCGCCGATGAAGAACGTGCCGCTCGGCAGCACCAGCGCGGTCATCGTCGACAGATCGCGGATCCCGCGCCCGCAGCCGATGATGTCGCGCACGTAGGCGAGGTGGTGGTCGAAGCGCCCCACGGTTCCGCAGATCATGGCGTCGGCCTCGCCGCTGCGCACCATCAGCGCCCCGACCGCGGTGGCCTGCGAGCGCATCACCGTCTTGGCCTCCTCGGGGGTCACCCCGCGCCGGCCCATGATCTCGTGGTAGGCCTTCCAGTAGGAAGTGAAGCGCCGGTCCTTGAGGAGGTTGACCAGGGTGAACTCGCGGCCCGGCCGGATGCTCAGGCCGAGGCGCCGGATGCGCACCTCGATGACCCGTGGCCGGCCGATCAGGACGGGCCGTGCGATGCCCTCCTCGACGGCCGCCTGCACCGCCTGGAGCACACGCGGGTCCTCGCCCTCGGCGAAGACCACCCGGCGCGGGTCCTCCTGGGCGCGGGCGAAGACCGGCTTCATCACCAGCCCGGAGCGGAACACGAACTGGACCAGGCGCTGGCGGTAGGCATCGAGGTCCTCGATCGGGCGGGTCGCGACCCCGCTCTCGGCCGCCGCGCGGGCCACCGCCGGGGCCACCGTGGTCATCAGCCGCGGGTCGAACGGCTTCGGGATCAGGTTGTCGGGACCGAACGGCTGCTGGCGCCCGCCGTAGGCGCGGGTCACCAGGTCCGAGGGTCCGGCCATCGCCAGGTCGGCGAGCGCCCGGGTCGCCGCGATCTTCATCTGCTCGTTGATCACGGTGGCCCCGCAGTCGAGCGCGCCGCGGAACAGGAACGGGAAGCACAGCACGTTGTTGACCTGGTTGGGGTAGTCGGAGCGGCCGGTGGCGATGATCGCGTCGGGACGCGCCGCCTTGGCCTCCTCGGGCAGGATCTCGGGCACCGGGTTGGCCAGCGCCATGATGATCGGGCGCTCGGCCATGCGCCGCACCATCGCCGCGCTGAGCACCCCCGGCGCGGACAGGCCCAGGAACACGTCAGCGCCCTCGATCACCTCGCCCAGGGTGCGCGCCTCGGTCGGGCGGGCGTAGCGCGCCTTCCACTCGTCCATCTCCTCCTCGCGCCCCTGGTAGACCACCCCGGCGATGTCGGTGCAGATGATGTGCTCGCGCGGCAGGCCCATGTTGCAGAGGTGATCGAGGCAGGCGAGCGCGGCCGCTCCCGCCCCCGAGGTCACCACCCGCACCTCGCGCAGGTCCTTGCCGACCAGGCGCAGGCCGTTGAGCACCGCCGCGCCGACGATGATCGCGGTGCCGTGCTGGTCGTCGTGGAGCACCGGGATGCGCATCCGCTCGCGGAGCCGCCGCTCGATCTCGAAGCACTCCGGGGCCTTGATGTCCTCCAGGTTGATGCCGCCGAAGGTCGGCTCGAGGGCGGCCACGATCTCGACGAAGCGCTGCGGGTCGCGCTCGTCGATCTCGAGGTCGAAGACGTCGATGCCGGCGAACTTCTTGAACAGGACCGCCTTGCCCTCCATCACCGGCTTGGCGGCCAGCGCCCCGATCGCGCCGAGCCCGAGCACCGCGGTGCCGTTGGTGACCACCGCCACCAGGTTGCCGCGGATGGTCAGCTCGGAGCTCGCCTCGGGGGCGGCCACGATCGCGTTGCAGGCCGCCGCCACCCCCGGCGAGTAGGCCAGCGACAGGTCGCGCTGGGTGGCGAGCGGCTTGGTCGCGCTGATCTGCAGCTTGCCGGGCACCGGCTCGCGGTGGTAGCGAAGCGCGCTGCGCTCGAGGTCCTCGGACATGGCTCTTCCCTCCGCGAAGGCCCGCCGTCGCGCGGCGCCGCGGCGGGCAGTCGATTCTACGCCAGCCCGCGCCGCACACCGACCTCCGGGCGGCGGCGCTTGTCTGGGGACTGCGCGGACGCCACCATGGAACACCGTCACAGCCCGTGGAGACGGCCCTTGGCAGACGTCCGGACAACCCTGGCAGCCACCCCCGCCTTCGCCGACCTCGACCCGGCGCTGGCCGCCGAGCTGCTCGCCGGCGCGCCACCCCGCACCCTGGAGGCCGGGGAGCGGCTGTTCGCCGCCGGCGAGGAGTTCCGCGGCGAGGTCTACGTGCTCGAGCGCGGCCGCCTCGAGGTGCGCCGGGTCACCGGCGAGCACGAGCACCCGCCGCCCGGCTACCTGGTCGGGCTGTCGAGCTTTCTCGCCGACTCGCCCTATGCCTCGACCGCGGTGGCGCTCGAGGAGTGCCTGCTGCGGGTGATCCCGGCCGCCCACCTCAGGGCCCTCGAGCGGCGCCGCCCGGAGCTGTTCGACGCCCTCAACCGGCTCATCGCGCGGCGCCTGCGCGAGCAGACCCTGACCCCGGTCTCGGTCTCGGCCCCGCTCGCCGTCCCGGTCAGCCGGGCGATGAGCGCCCCGCTGGTGAGCTGCCCGGCCGACGGCGTGCTGCGCGAGGCCGTCGAGCGGATGCTCGATGCCAACGTCGGCAGCCTCGCGGTGCTCGACTCCTCGGGCACCGCGCTCGGGCTGCTGACCTTCCGCTCGCTCACCCAGCGCCTGCTCCGGCCCGGCGCCGACCCGGAGCGGATCCCGGCGCGCGAGGCCTACCGCGAGGCGGCCCAGGTCCCGGTCTCGACCCCCCTCTGGCAGGCCCAGGAGCGGCTGCGCCGCGACGGGGTCAAGCACCTGCTGGTCACCGACGGCGGGCGGGCGGTCGGGATCCTGTCGCAGACCGACATCATCCGCCTGCTCGCCTCGCGCCTCGGGGCGGCGACCGCCGCGATCGAGTCGGCCGCCGACTGCGAGGCGCTGCACCGGCGCTATCTGGCGCTCGCCGAGGTCGCCCGCGACGCGCTCGAGAGCAACCGCCACGCGCGCGCCGCCGTCGAGGTGCTGAGCAGCGCCCACCTGGCCGTCCAACGGCGCTGCGTCGAGCTGACCCTGGCGGCCATCGAGCACGAGGGCGGCGGGCTGCCGCCGGGACGCTTCGCACTGATCGTGATGGGCTCGGGGGGGCGGCGCGAGATGATGCTCGACCCCGACCAGGACAACGGCATCATCCTCGCCGACGGGCTCGAGCGCGAAGGGCTCGGGTGGTTCGAGCGCTTCTGCGCGCGCCTCAACGAGAACCTCGACCGGGTCGGCTACCGGCTCTGCCCCGGCGAGATCATGGCCCGCAACCCCCTCTACCGCAAGACGCTCGGCGCCTGGCGGAGGCAGATCACGCGCCTGACCCGCCATCCCAGCGACAAGGCCGCGCGCTGGTCGAACATCGTCTTCGACTTCGACACCCTGCACGGCGACGACCGCCTGACCGTGGCGCTGCGCGAGCACGTCCACCGCTCGCTGCGCGCCGACCCGCGGCTGCTCCAGTTCATGGTCGAGGACGACGCCCAGGGCCGCGCTCCGATCAACCTCTTCAACCGGCTGGTCGCGACCGGCCGGCGCGACGGCGTCGAGACCGTCGATGTCAAGCGCAACGGGCTGCGGATCGTCGCCGACGCGGCGCGCATCTTCGCCCTGCGCGAGGGGGTGGCGAGCTGCAACACCAGCGACCGGCTCGCCGCCCTGGTCCGCCGCGGGGTGCTCAGCGCCGACTTCGAGGCCACCGTGCGCGCCGCCTACGACGAGCTGCTCGAGATCCTCCTGGTCCACCAGATCCGGCGCCGCGAGCAGGGCCAGGAGCTCGACAAGGAGGTCGCCCCCGAGGACCTCTCGCCCCCCGAGCGCGAGGCCCTGCGGGTGGCGATGCGCGCGGTCAAGCGCTTCCAGGACCACCTCCAGGACACCATCGGCGGAACGTCTTGAGATCGCGGGTTAAGATCGGCGAGCGATGGGTACCGACTCGAAGCTGCCGGCGCGCTCGAGCGCCACCGAGGTCGCCGCCTTCCTCGCCGAGGCCGAGGCGCTGGCCAGGCGCCGCGCCGGGGGCGGGGGCGGGCGGCTGATCTTCGCCCTCGACGCCACCGCCAGCCGCGAGCCGACCTGGGACCGGGCCTGCCAGATCCAGGGCACCATGTTCGAGGCCGCCGCCGCCCTCGGCGGCCTGCGCATCCAGCTCTGCTACTATCGCGGCTTCCACGAGTTCCTCGCCAGCCCGTGGCTGGCGAGCGCCGCCGCGCTGCACCGCCACATGGCGGCGGTGCGCTGCGCCGGGGGCGCCACCCAGATCGAGCGGGTGCTCCGGCACGCCGCGCGCGAGGCGCGCGCCGAGCCGGTCGATGCCCTGGTCTTCGTCGGCGACTGCATGGAGGAGTCGATCGACGCGCTGTGCGCACGGGCCGGCGAGCTCGGCCTGCTGCGCCTGCCGGTGTTCTGCTTCCACGAGGGAGCCGACCCGCTCGCCGCGCGCGCCTTCGCGCAGATCGCCCGCTTGAGCGGCGGGGCCTGCTGCCCGTTCGATGCCGCCAGCGCCGGGCAACTCCGCGAGCTGCTCGGCGCGGTGGCCGTCTACGCCGCCGGCGGGCGCCACGCCCTCGAGCGCCATGGCGGGCGCGCGGCCCGGCTGCTCAGCCACCAGATCACCCGGACCTGACCCCTTGCACCCCTTCGCGTTCCTGCTGCTGCTGATCGCGGTGCTGATCCTGGTGAGCTGGTACAAGCGCGCCCCGCCCGAGGCGCGCAAGCGGGTCCTGCTCTGGGGCGGCGGTGCGCTGCTGCTGGTCGGCCTGCTCACCGGGCGGCTCAACCCGCTGGTGGCCGCGTTCGCGGCCCTCATCCCGATCGTCCAGCGGGTCATCGGCGCAGTCCACCTCGCCCGCACCCTGCGCGGGCTCGGCAGCGTCTTCACGGGTGGCGCCGGGGCGAGCCCGGGGAAGCGCTCCGAGGTGCGAACCCGCTTCCTGCGCATGCGCCTCGATCACGCCAGCGGGGACATGGACGGCGAGGTCCTCGAGGGGACGCTGCGCGGGCGCCGCCTCTCGGAGCTCGGGCTCGAGGAGCTGCGCGAGCTCTACCGGCGCTGCGTGGCCGAGGACCGCCAGTCCGCGCTGCTCCTCGAGGCCTACCTCGACCGGATGCACGGGGCGGCGTGGCGCGAGGGGGTCGACACCTCGGGCAGCGCTCCGGCCGGCAGCGACGGGCCGATGAGCGAGCACGAGGCGCGCCAGATCCTCGGCATCGGGCCGGAGGCCGGACGCCAGGAGATCATCGCCGCGCACCGCCGGCTGATGCAGAAGCTGCACCCCGACCGCGGCGGGTCCACCTATCTGGCCGCCAAGATCAATCAGGCCAAGGCGCTGCTGCTCGGCGAGTGAGTGGCCCCGGCCCGCTCAGGGCCCCTCGAGGGCGACGTTGACGCGGCGGTTGTGGCGCCCCTTCTTCTCGATCTTGGTGACCCGCACGGCGCCGATCTCGGCGGTCGAGGCGCAGTGGGTGCCGCCGCACGGCTGCAGGTCGACCCCCTCGATCTCGACGAGACGCACCCGCCCCTGGCCGAGCGGCGGGCGTACCGACATGGTGCGCACCAGGTCGGGTCGGGCCTCGAGCTCGGCGTCGCTGATCCAGCGCACCCGCACCGCATGGTCCTCGGCGATCAGGCGGTTGAGCTCGGCGCCGATGCGCTCCTTGTCGAGCACGCTCTCGGGCAGGTCGAAGTCGAGCCGCCCGCTGCCGTCGCGCACCGACCCGCCGGTGACCCCGGCCGGCACCACCGCGCAGAGCAGGTGCAGCAGGGTGTGCACGCGCATCAGCCGGTGGCGCCGCTCCCAGTCGATCGCGACCTCGACCTCGCTCCCGAGGTGCTCGGCGCCCAGCGGCTCGGCGAGCTGGTGGACGATCTCGCCGGACGCCTCGCCCTTGCGGGTGTCGACGATCGCGATCTCGGCGCCGCCGGCCAGGCGCAGCACCCCGGTGTCTCCCGGCTGCCCCCCGCCCCGCGGGTAGCAGACGGTCCGGTCGAGGCTCACCGCGGCGCCCTCGAGCGCCGTGATCCGGGCCCGGGTGGCACGCGCGTAGGCATCCTCACGGAAGATCTCGACGGTGCTCATCCTGTCGCCTCCTCGGCGAGACGCGGCCCGAAAAGAATCGGCCCCCGGCGGGCGGTGCCTGCCGAGGGCCGGTGAGCCGCTGCGCCGCCTGCCTAGCTCCCGTGAGCCCGCCGGTAGCGCTCGATCTTGATCGCCATCTTGTCCTTGGCCAGAAGCTTCTCCCGCTTCATCGCCCCGAGGGTCAGGTCGTCGATGGGCAGCACGCCGATCTCTGCGCTTCGCACCTTCTCCTTGAGGTCGCTGTGCTGCCGGTAGAGGGCCTGGAACTCTTCGTCGGTGTGGAGAAGCGTGTCGACTATTTCCTGATCGTACTCGAACATTGAACCTCCGCCTCGACGGTTGCAATGCCGCGGCTTGTGCTGGTGTCCACCCGCTCGAGCGGGGCGGCCGATACGGTAGCCGAAATCCCTCCTGTCGACAACCGGTGCGACTGTCTCAGAACGCCATCCGCGCCACACAGATCCTTTTAATTCAATGAGTTGCGAGCAGGCCCCGGGCACCTCCGGGTGACCAGCCCGGGGTGGCCCGCGCGCGCCCCGATCCCGGCCGCGAGAGCGACGTGCTATCTTCCTGGTAGTCGACGCGAGCCACGCAAACCGAGAGAACCGATGACCTCCAGCACCGGCAGCCAGAGCCAGACCCGCCTCGAGGTGGTCGGCGCGGAAGCGCCCGCGCAAGCCCTCCCCGCAAGCGCGCCGCAGCCTGCGCCCCCCGATCTCGACGACCCGCGCTGGTACCTCAACCGCGAGCTGACCTGGCTCGCGTTCAACCGGCGGGTGCTCCACGAGGCCGAGGACGAGCGCACCCCGCTGCTCGAGCGGCTCAAGTTCATCGCCATCGTCAGCTCCAACCTCGACGAGTTCTTCATGAAGCGCATCGGCGGGCTCAAGCAGCAGATGGGCGCCGGCGTGCATGCGCTGACCGTCGACGGGCGCACCCCGGCCCAGCAGATCGAGGAGGCCTGCGCGATCGTGCGCGACATCGAGCAGCGCAAGGAGGCGGTGCTCGTCGAGGTGCTCACCGCGCTGGCCGAGCACGGCGTGCGGGTGCGCGCCTACCGGGATCTCGGCGAGGAGGAACGCGCGCGCCTGCGCCAGTACTACTCCGAGAACATCTTCCCGCTGGTCACGCCCCAGGCGGTGGGCCCGGCGCACCCCTTCCCGTTCATCTCCAACCTGTCGCTCAACCTGCTGGTCACCCTCAGCTACCCGGACTCCAGCGAGCCGCTGCTCGCGCGGGTC
Organism: uncultured Ectothiorhodospiraceae bacterium; assembly: GCA_964599705.1. Lineage (GTDB taxonomy): Bacteria > Pseudomonadota > Gammaproteobacteria > HK1 > HK1 > CAZRGU01. The sequence continues at coordinate 8,916 of CAZRGU010000133.1, forward strand.
AAGGTCCCGGTCGGGGCCGGAGTGCCGCGCTTCCTGCGGATCGGCGCGGGCCATGACTACGTCGCCCTCGAGGAGGTCATGTCGGGCAACCTCGAGCTGCTCTTCCCGAAGATGCGCATCGAGGCCTGCGAGCCTTTCCACGTCATTCGCAACGCCAACACCGAGCGCAGCGAGGAGCGGGCCGAGGACCTGCTGTCGCTGATCGAGACCGAGGTGCGGGATCGCAAGTTCGCCCCGATCGTGCGCGCGGCGGTGCACACCGGGATGGACCCGTTCCGGCGCGGCATGCTGGCCGCCGAGCTCGGCCTCGACGAGCAGGCCGACATCTACGAGAGCGGCTCGATGCTGGCGATGCGCGACCTCATCGAGCTCGCCGCGCTCGAGCTGCCGGCGCTGCACGACCCGCCGCACTACCCGACCAAGCACGCCCGCCTGGTCGGCGCCCCGAAGATCTTCTACGTGATCCGCGAGAGCGGCTCGCTGCTGCTCCAGCATCCCTACGAGTCGTTCTCTGCCTCGGTGCAGCGCTTCCTCGAGGAGGCCAGCCGCGACCCCAAGGTGCGGGCCATCAAGATGACCCTGTACCGCACCTCGAGCGAGAGCAAGGTCATCGACTACCTGATCGACGCGGCGCGCAACGGCAAGCAGGTGGCGGTGGTCGTCGAGCTCAAGGCGCGCTTCGACGAGGCCGCCAACATCCGCTGGGCGAGCCGCCTCGAGGACGCGGGCATCCACGTCACCTACGGCGTGGTCGGGCTCAAGACCCACTGCA
>CAZRGU010000134.1:0-1149 GCA_964599705.1 uncultured Ectothiorhodospiraceae bacterium
ACTCCATCGTGCTCCTCGACATCGACGGCTTGCGACGGCTGGCGGCGAGCTAGCCGAGACTACGTCGAGCTGGCCGGAGGGAGCACGTCCTGCCAGGACAGATGGAATGGATCGGCGCCCGCAGCCGGGGATCGGTGAGCTATGCGGGCTAGTCCACCTCGGAGGCGAGACGCTCGAACACGGTGGCGATGCGCTGGGCGTCGTGGGGCATCGGCAGGGAGGCGAGAAGGCGCGCCCGCGGCCCGATGATCGCGATGGTGGCGCTGTGCTGCACGGCGTAGCTGCCGTCCGCGGCGGGCGGCTCGCGCCGGAAGAAGACCCCGAGCTGGGTGGTCAGGGCGAGCAGCTCGGGGTCGGCGGCGCGCAGGCCGAGGAAGGTCGGATCGAAGTAGCGCACGTACGCGCCGAGCCGCTCGGCGCTGTCGCGGGCCGGATCGAGGGTCAGGAACGCGTAGCGCAGCGGGCGCCCGGCGCGGTCGCGGTCGCCGAGCAGCCTGCGCAGGCGGGCGAGCTCGGCCAGCGTCATCGGGCACACGTCCGGGCACGAGGCGTAGCCGTAGGCGAGAATGGTCCAGTACCCCTGGAGGTCGGCGCGCGTGAACGGCCGGCCGCGGTCGTCGGTGAGCCGGAACGGCTGCAGGGCGCGGGGATTCGGCCACAGCACCCCGGGGGTGGTCGGCTCGGGATGCGCGGGCAGGAACAGCGCCCGCAGCCCCAGCGCCCCCAGGGTGCCGGCGGCAAGGGCCAGGGCGAGCGCCAGCCACGGCCGCCCGGCGCGCGGCGCGGTTCTGGGCAGTGCCTGCGGCGAGTCACCTCGGATCATCGCCGGCAGCGTCACCGGCCGGCGCAGGGGTGCGCCTTGACCTGAATCAAGGAGCGCCCGCCGGTGGCTGCGGCGAACATCACCCATCCGTGGAGAGCACCTATGGAAGCCATCCTCTACACCCTCACCGGGATCGTCCTCTACCTGCTCGCCGACTGGATCCTGAAGCGCATCGAGGCGGCCCGGGGGGCGCCGTTCGAGCAGCGCACGCTGGTCTTCTTCGCCATCCTGCTGGCGCTCGCCCTGACCAGCTTCGCCGCGATCCGACGGCTGTTCGGGGGCGGCGGCTAGCCGGCATCGCGTGCCGCTCGGGCACGGGGCGCCCG
>CAZRGU010000134.1:1249-9660 GCA_964599705.1 uncultured Ectothiorhodospiraceae bacterium
CGCCACCGGATCGCGGCTTGACCTAGGTCAAGGCAGGGGCGGCGGCGGGAACCGTTAGATGCACGCTACGCGTGCCGGCGCGGGGGCCGGCCGCGGCTGCCATGGCAAGGAGGGAGAGACGTCATGACCGACCAGCATGGGCAGGCCGACGCGGCCGAGACGGGCCCTGAGATCATCCGTATTCCGTTCTGGCAACGAGTGTTGGACAACCCGTTTCTGCTTCTGTTCCTCGGAATCGCGATCCCGACCGTGCTCTACATCCTGTGGGGCGTGATCGAGATCACGCAGATTCCGGTCGCCAAGTGAGCGGGGAGGGGGAAGGACGATGGCCGCGACTTCACTGACACCGCCGGAGGAGCGCATCTGGTGGCGCACGCCGGTGCACCGCATCGAGCTGATCTGGATCGGGGTGGCGCTCGCCTGGTGCCTGTTCATGTTCGGGATGATGATCTACTGGCACGGCGCCGGCGGGCAGAACCTGTCCAACGAGTCCTACCGGACCACGCCCGAGAAGTTCGCCGCCAAGGCCGAGGCGATGATCGCCAAGTACAAGGTCGGCGAGGAGAGCGGCTATCCGGTGGTCCACCCACCGCCGGGCAGCGACGTCTACCTGATCGCCCGGCTCTGGCAGTGGTGGCCGATTCTCGAGCTCGAGAAGGACAAGAGCTACCGGCTGCACATCTCGTCGCTCGACTGGCAGCACGGCTTCTCGCTGCAGCCGGTCAACATCAACCTCCAGATCCACCCCGGCTACGAGATGGTGCTCACCATCACCCCCGACAGGGCCGGTGAGTACACCATCCTGTGCAACGAGTACTGCGGGATCGGCCACCACACGATGGTCGGCAAGATCTACGTCAAGTCGTGAGATAGGGGAGGAGAATCGGCAATGGCCACCCAAGATCTGTTTCGCATCTGTCCGGCCACCGGGCTGCGTGTCCACAAGCCGGCCGAGACCCTGATCAAGGTCAACGCGGTCGCCGCGGTGGTGTTCCTGGCCATCGGCGGGCTGTTCGGGCTCGGCGTGGCGCTGACCCGCTGGCCGGCGGTGCACATCCTGCCCGCCGACTGGTTCTACCTGGCGCTGACCGCCCACGGGCTCGACATCCTGCTCGTGTGGGTCATCTTCTTCGAGATGGCGCTGCTCTACTTCACCTCGTCGGTGGTGCTGAGCTCGCGCCTGGCCGCCCCGCGCTGGGCCTGGGCGGCCTTCGTGCTGATGCTGGTCGGGGCGCTGATGACCAACGTCGCCGTCCTCCAGGGCCAGTCGACGGTGATGTTCACCTCCTACCCGCCGATGCAGGCCCAGCCGCACTTCTACCTCGGCATCCTGCTCTTTGCGGTCGGGGCGCTGATCGGCTGCTTCGTGTTCCTCGGCACGCTGGTCATCGCCAAGGAGGAGGGCACCTACCAGGGCTCGCTGCCGCTGGTCACCTTCGGAGCGTTGACCGCCTGCATCATCGCCATCTTCACCATCGCCTCGGGGGCGGTGATCCTGATCCCGACCTTCCTCTGGTCGCTGGGGATCATCAGCCACATCGACACCCTGATGTACAAGACCGTGTGGTGGGCGATGGGGCATTCCTCGCAGCAGATCAACGTCTCGGCGCACGTCGCGGTGTGGTACGCGATCGCCGCGATCGTCTTCGGCGCCAAGCCGATCTCGGAGAAGGTCAGCCGCCTCGCCTTCCTCTTCTACATCCTCTTCCTGCAGCTCGCCAGCGCCCACCATCTGCTGGTCGAGCCGGGGCTGAGCTCGAGCTTCAAGATCTTCAACACCAGCTACGCGATGTACCTGGCGGTGCTCGGCAGCCTGATCCACGGGCTCACCGTGCCCGGCTCGATCGAGGCCGCGCAGCGCGCCAAGGGGCTGACCAACGGGGCCTTCGAGTGGCTGCGCAAGGCCCCCTGGGGCAACCCGGCCTTCTCCGGGATGTTCATCTCGCTGGTCAGCTTCGGGGTGCTCGGCGGGATCACCGGGGTGGTGCTGGGCACCGAGCAGCTCAACATCATCATGCACAACACCATGTACGTGCCCGGTCACTTCCACGGCACGGTGCTGGCCGGCACCACCCTGGCATTCATGGCGGTGACCTACCTGGTGGTGCCGCTGATCTTCCGCCGCGAGCTGGTGCTGAAGACCTGGGCGAAGTATCAGCCCTGGCTGTTCGGCATCGGCGCGGCCGGCCTGTCGCTCGCCCAGATGGGGGCCGGCACGCTGGGCGTGCCGCGCCGCCACTGGGACATCACCTTCGCCGACGCGCCGCTCAAGTTCGACTTCCCGGCAGCGGCCAACCTGATGATGGGCATCAACGGCATCTTCGGGGTGCTCGCCGTGATCGGCGGGGTGATGTTCGTGGTGGTGATCGTCGGCTCGATCCTGTTCGGCAAGCGCGCCGAGGCCAAGTGGGTCCACAACCCGCCGATCCCGAAGCCCGCCGAGCAGCCCGAGGCCGCGGTGGTCGGCCACGACGGCAGCGCCGGAACGCTCCGGCTGCCGGGCACCGGGATCATGGTCGGGATCTTCTTCGTCGCCTTCGTGCTCTACTACTTCGTCAACTGGAAGTACCTCTCCGAGATCTGGCCGATGCGGTGAGCGCGTGACGATCCACGCCCCCACCCTTCAGGCTCCGACGGAGGCGAAGACGATGATCGATACCGCCCGGTTGCTGGCCTCGGTGTTCAAGCTGCGCATCGGCCTGGCCATCACCCTGTGCGCAATGGCCGGCATCGCCATCAGCCCGGGCGCCGCGCCGGCGCCCTGGCAGGTGGCGGTGCTGGCGCTCGCGGTGCTGCTCTCCTCGGCGAGCGCCGGGGCCTTCAACCAGTACATCGAGCGCGACCTCGACGCGCGCATGCCGCGCACCCGCGCCCGCCCGTTCGTCACCGGCCGGCTGCGCGCCGACTGGCGCTGGCCGGCGGGGATCGCGGTGCTGCTGGCCGGCTCGGTGGCCGCTGCCACCTGGGCCACCAACGCGGTGGCGGCCTTCAACGTCTTCCTCGGCGCCATCACCTACGGGGTGATCTACACCGTCTGGCTCAAGCGGCGCACCCCGGTCAACATCGTCATCGGTGGCCTGGCCGGCAGCTTCGCGGTGCTGGCCGGGGCCGCGGCGGTCGACCCGGGGCTCGCCCCGGCCCCGCTGGTGCTCGCCGTGGTGCTGTTCCTGTGGACCCCGCCGCACTTCTGGAGCCTGGCCTTCGCCTGCCGCGACGACTACGCCGCCGCCGGGGTACCGATGCTGCCGGTGGTGGTCGCCCCGGCGGTCGCGGCCCGGGCCATCCTGGTCCACACGGTGGCCCTGGTGGCGCTCTCGCTGCTGCCGGCGCTGTGGGGCGTGACCGGGCCGCTCTACCTGCTCGGCGCGCTGCTCGGCGGGGCCTTCTTCGTGCGCGCCAGCCTGCGCCTCGCCGCGGCGCCCTCGCGGACCCGCGCGATGGCCAACTTTCATGCCTCGCTGGTCCAGCTCACCGCCCTGCTGGTGGGGGTGATCCTTGACGCGGCCCTCGGCGGGGTGGCGGGAGGAGGCACGCCGGGGTGAGAGCGGCCGGGGTCGGAGTGGCGGCGGCCGCGCTGCTGTGGTGGTGGGGAACGGGAGCGCTGGCCGGTACGGCGCAGGGCGCGCGCAGCGCGACCGCACTCGATGCCGATCGCGCGCTCGAGGTGAGCCAGGCCGCGATCGGGCGGTCGCTCGGCGAGTACCGGCTGCGCGACCGGCGCGGTCGCGAGGTGACCCTGCGCGAGGTCGCCGGCGGGCGCCCGCTGGTGGTGAGCCTCATCTACACCAGCTGCCAGCACGTGTGCACGGTGCTGACCCGCAGCCTGGCGCGAGTGGTCGAGGTCGCCCGCGAGGCACTCGGCGAGGACAGCTTCGCGGTGGCCACGATCGGCTTCGACACCGCCCGCGACACCCCCGAACGGATGGCCAGCTACGCGCGCGCCCAGGGGGTCGCCGGCCAGCCCGGCTGGTGGTTCCTGAGCGGGGACGCCGAGACCGTCGGGCGGCTGGTCGAGGCGCTCGGCTTCACCTACTTCCCCTCGCCGAAGGGCTTCGATCACCTCGCCCAGACCACCGTCGTCGATGCCGATGCGCGGGTCTACGCCCAGGTCTACGGCGGCAGCCCGGAGCCGCCGGCGCTGGTCGAGCCGCTCAAGGACCTGGTCCTCGGCGGGGGCCGCGCGGCGCTGCCGACCAGCGTCAAGGGGTGGGTCGACAAGCTGCGCTTCTTCTGCACGGTGTACGATCCGGCCTCCGGGCGCTACCGCTTCGACTACTCGATCTACATCGGGATCGCAGCCGGGCTGAGCGTGTTCACCGGGCTGATCATCTTTCTGGTACGGGCCTGGCGCGAGAGCGGTCCCCGCTCGGCCTAGATGATCGCGCGGCGCGCGGTCCCGCGCGCCGACAGGGACAGGGAGTCACGATGACGGGCGTGCGCGAGGTCTGCAGGCGGGGTGTCGAGCGCCTCGAGGGGCTGTTCGATGCCGCCTTCACGCCGGCCTGGAACCCCTGGTACCAGCTCGGCGCGCTCGGCTGGTTCTTCTACTGGGTGGTGGCGGTCACCGGCCTCTACCTCTACATCTTCTTCGACACCGGGATCGAGGCCGCCTACCAGTCGGTCGAGGCGATCACGCTCGGCCAGTGGTACGCCGGCGGCGTGATCCGCAGCCTGCACCGTTACGCCTCCGATGCCCTGATCGTGATCACCGTGGTGCACCTGCTCCGCGAGTACCTTCTCGGGCGGCTGCACGGACCGCGCTGGTTCACCTGGGTGAGCGGGGTGCCGCTGATCTGGATCGCGCTGGCCGCCGGGATCAGCGGCTACTGGCTGGTCTGGGACCGGCTGGCCCAGTACGTGGCGATCGCGACCTCGGAGTGGATCGACGCGATCGGGGTCTTCGGCGAGCCGATCGCGGCCAACTTCCTGCGCCCCGAGACGTTGAGCGGGCGCTTCTTCACCCTGATGGTCTTCATCCACATCTTCGTCCCGCTGGTGATGCTGCTGGTGATGTGGATCCACATCGTGCGTCTGTCGCGCCCGCGCATCAATCCGCCGCGCGGCCTGGCGCTGGCTGCGCTCGCGGCGCTGACCGTGCTGGCGCTGATCCAGCCGGTGGTCAGCCAGGGGCCGGCCGATCTCGACCGGGTACCGGGGACGCTCTCGCTCGACTGGTTCTACCTGTTCGTGCTGCCGCTCCAGGACCGCCACGGCGGCGCGGCGCTGTGGATCGCGGCGGTGGTGCTCTCGGCCGCGCTCGGGGTGCTGCCCTGGGTGGGCCGGGGGCGGAAGCGACCGGTCGCCACCGTGCAGCTCGACAACTGCAACGGCTGCGGGCGCTGCGCGGCCGACTGCCCGTACAGCGCGATCACCATGGAGCCGCGCAGCGACGGCAGCCCCTTCGATGTCGAGGCGGTGGTGCGGGCCGACCTGTGCGCGAGCTGCGGGCTGTGCGTCGGGGCCTGCCCGTCGGCCACGCCGTTTCGTCGGCGCAGCGAGCTGGTCGCCGGGATCGAGCTCCCGGAGCTGCCGGTGCGGGTGCTGCGCGAGCGTGCCCTCGAGGCGCTCGCCGGGCTCGGAGAGGGCGTCCGGATCATCGCCTTCACCTGTCCGCACGGGGTCGACGCCGAGGCGGCCCGAGCGGGCGGCGCGGCGGCGCTCGAGCTCGCCTGCCCGGGGATGTTGCCCCCGGCGTTCATCGACTTCCTGCTCAGCCGCGGTCATGCCGCGGGGGTGGTGCTGAGCGGCTGTCGCGAGGGCGACTGCTTTCACCGCTACGGCATCGACTGGAGCCGCGAACGTCTCGAGCGCCGGCGCGATCCGATGCTGCGCGAGCGGGTCCCGAGGGAGCGGATCCTGCTGCTCGCGGTCGGTTGCGACGGCGCTGAGCGACTCCAGGCCGCGCTCGCCGGCTTCCGCCGCCGCCTCGAGGCGCTCGAGGCGGGGGGAGCGCCGCAAGCGGCGGCGCAGCTTGCGCGGGGCTAGGACGGTGAGCGCTGGCGCGGGGGGACGGCTCGGGGCGCGGCGGATCGCCGCCCAGGCCCTCGCCCATGGGCTGTTCGTCGCCCTGGTCGGGTACCTCGCGGTGGCCCCGGCCTACACCTACCTCGGTGAGGGACAGGCGCTGCTGCGCCTGAGCTTCAACCACGCCGGCCAGCCGGTGCGCGAGTGCCACCGGCTCACTCCCGAGGAGCTCGCCGCGCTGCCGCCGAACATGCGCCGCCCGCTCGACTGCCCGCGCGAGCGCGTTCCGCTGCTCGTCGAGCTCGAGCTCGACGGCAAGCTGCTCTACCGTGAGACCCTGCCCCCGGCGGGGCTGGCCGGGGACGGCAACGCCTCGGCCTATGCCCGCTTCCCGGTCCCGGCCGGCCGCCACCGGCTGGTCGCACGGCTGCGCGACAGCCCCCGCGAGCAGGGCTTCGACTACCAGCGGGCGGCCGACATCGAGCTCGCCCCGGGGGACAACTTCGTGGTCGGGTTCGACGCCACCGCCGGTGGCTTCCAGTTCCTGCCGCCCGGAGGTGCACGGCGATGAGCCTGATCGAGTGGCGCGCCAGCTTCGCGCTCGGGATCCCCGCGGTCGACCACGAGCACCGCGAGCTGGTGGCGATGATCAACGACATCTACGCGAGCCTCTACCGCCCCGATGCGGCCGAGACGGTTCCCGAGTTCCTCGGCGAGCTGCACGCCCAGATCAGCGCCCACTTCGCGCTCGAGGAGCGGGTCATGCGCGATCAGGGCTATCCCCGCTACCGCGAGCACAAGGCCGACCACGAGCGCCTCCTCGACGAGATCCGCGAGCTGATGGACGGCTACGAGGACGGCCGGCACCCCGACATCGAGCAGTTCTCGCGGCTCCTCGAGGGGTGGTTCACGGAGCACTTTGCAACCCACGACGCGGCGTTGCACGGCGCGCTGCGCTAGGCCGCCGCAAGACCCGGAGCTGTATCATGATCGCCCAGACCCTGACTTCCACAGTGACGACCGAGATGGGATTCAGCCACGGTGACGCCGCCGGCGAGAAGACGCGCCGGCGCAACCGGCGCCAGGTGGCGGTGTGGCTGCTCGCCTGCTGCGCCCTGGTGTTCGCGATGGTGGTGCTCGGCGGGGCCACCCGACTGACCGGATCCGGTCTCTCGATGGTGCGCTGGGAGCCGATCTCGGGGGTCATTCCGCCGCTGACCGCCGAGGCCTGGGAGCGCGAGTTCGCGCACTACCAGCGCTCGCCCGAGTTCCAGCGGGTCAACTACTGGATGAAGGTCGAGGACTTCAAGCGCATCTACTGGCTCGAGTTCTGGCACCGCGTGCTCGGACGCCTGATCGGGGTGGTCTTCCTGGTGCCGCTGCTCTACTTCCTGGCCGCACGCAAGCTGGAGCGGCGGATGACGCCGCGGCTGGTGACCATCTTTCTGCTCGGCGGGCTGCAGGGGCTGCTCGGCTGGTACATGGTCAAGAGCGGGCTGATCGACAACCCGCACGTCAGCCAGTACCGGCTCACCGCGCACCTGGCCGCGGCGGTGCTGATCTACTCGTACATGCTCTGGGTGGCGCTCGAGCTGCTCTCGCCGGTGGTCGCCGCGGGCCGCGCGGCCGGCCGTGGGCTGCACCGGGCGACCGTCACCCTGGCGCTGGCGGTCTTCGTGACCATGCTCTCCGGGGGCTTCGTCGCCGGGCTGCGCGCAGGCAAGATCTTCAACACCTTCCCGCGGATGGGCGAGCAGTGGATCCCGGAGGGGATGTACCGGCTCGAGCCGGCGCTGCTCAACTGGTTCGAGAACGTGATCACGGTGCAGTTCAATCACCGGCTGCTGGCGATCGCGGTGCTGGTCGCGATCCTCGCGCTGTGGCTCACCGCCCTGCGCCGCGGGCTCGCCGGTCCGGCGATGGGCTGGCTGCATGCGGCCGCGGCGATGGCCTGCGTGCAGGTGGCGCTCGGCATCGCCACCCTGCTGCTGCACGTTCCGGTCGACGTGGCGGTGACCCATCAGGGTGGCGCGGTGGTGCTGCTCACCCTGATGATCTGCGCGGTCTACTACCTGCGCCCGCGCGGCGTGCCGGGGGGGCAGGAGGCGCCGGCCTGAGCCGTCCGTGATCCTGCTCAGCTACGGCTTCCGGACGTTCTTCACGCTGGCCGGGCCGTGGGCGGCGCTGGCGCTCGGCGCCTGGCTGGCGCGCCTGCACGGCTGGGCCTGGCCGGGGGCGCCGGCCGACGCGCTCGGCTGGCACGTCCACGAGATGCTCTACGGCTTCGTCGGCGCGGCGATGGCCGGCTTCCTGCTGACCGCGATCCCCAACTTCACCGGCCGCGAGCCGGTCCGCGGGGCGCCGCTCGCCGCCCTGGCCCTGGCCTGGCTGGTCGGGCGGGTGGCAATGGCCAGCGCGGGGGTGCTGCCCGCGGAGCTGGTCGCGCT
>CAZRGU010000135.1:0-9642 GCA_964599705.1 uncultured Ectothiorhodospiraceae bacterium
CCGTCGCGAGGCAGGGATGCCGAGCGCCGAGCGTCACAGGGACGTGCTCGCAGCGCGTCGCTCTGCGCCCCACCCCGCTGCCCGCCACGGCGCGGAGAGGCGCCTTCGCTTCGCGCATCGGTGAGATATCCGGGCTAGTCAGGGCCGCGGTAGATCTCGGCGGCGGGGTTGAAGGCCAGCCAGGCGAAGGCGAAGTGCACCCCGCCGGGGGCCGGCTCGAGGCGCTGCCCGGCCAGCGGTCCGGCCAGTGCGACGCCGAGCAGGCTCCAGCGCGAGCCGGTCTCGCGATCGACGATCGCCCCGTCGCGAAGCTCGAAGGTCAGGGTGCGCCCGGCGAGCGCGCGCCGGTAGGCGACCGCGGCGGGCACCGTGCGCGCCTCGCGGATCAGCGCGGTGTCGAGTACCGAGAGGGTGCCCTCGCGGCTGACCACCACCACCGCGAGGTCGCCGACCTGGTCGTTGATCACCGGGGTCGCGGCGAGCTGGCGGAAGGGATACAGGCGGCTGCGCTCCCCGGCGGTCACCGCCAGCACCCGCTCCATCGGCGGCAGGCGCGGGTCGAGCGGGTCGAAGAACAGGAACGGGCGGTCCTCGATGCGGTCGTAGCCGCGGTAGGGATTGCGCCCGTAAGGGCGCCGGTAGCCGGTCTCGCGCGACAGCACCCGGGCGGCCGGGTAGGTCGAGCGCAGCTCGGCGAAGGCCACGATCGCGCTCGGGATCTGGCGCAGCACGCTGCCGGCCAGCTCGCCGACGATCGCCCGCCCGGTGAACTGCTGCCACCAGCTCTCGGTCTGGCGGTCGTACATCACCAGGTCGCTCTTGCGCAGCCGCCCGGTGGTCCCGAAGTCGAGCACCCGGTCCGCGAGTCGCCGGTCGAAGGCGAGGGTCGCGTTGCACAGCGGGCAGAAGGTGACCGCCACCGGCACCCCGCCGAGCCGGTCGTTGACGATCTCGTGCCAGATGAGGATCTGCAGCGGGTAGGCCCGGGTCTCGCCGCCGAGGGTGACCACCACCACCGGCTCGCGCGGGTCGAGCCAGGCGGCGGCCTCGGCCGGGGTGACGAAGCGCGGCTCGTCGATGGCCGGGATGCCGTCGCGCGGCGGCCCCCCCGAGCGGATCTCGCCGGGGGCGACCAGGGCTCGCGAGAAGTCGGTGCGCGGCCACTCGCCGCGCGGCCACGGCGTGCTCTGCTGGGCCTCGACCGGGGCGAGGAGGAGCAGCGCGAGGGCCGCGGCGGGCCAGCGGCAGGCGGGTCGGCGAGCGGGCATGGCGCTGCTCCCGGCAGGGGCTCGATGGAGAGAGGACCGCGAGGCGCGGCGACCTGTTTCACCGCCCCGCGCTCATCGCCGATACTGGGCGCGGATCAACCCGCGCCGGGAGGAGGCATGGACTACCGCTACGAGCTGCTCGACAAGCGCTGCTGCCACCAGGGGTTCTTCACCGTCAATCGCTACCGGCTCCGCCACCGGCTGTTCGCGGGCGGCTGGAGCCCCCCCATCGAGCGCGAGGTGCTCGAGCGCGGCCACGCCGCCGGGCTGATCCCCTATGACCCGGTGAGCGACGAGGTGGTGATGATCGAGCAGTTCCGCCCCGGCGCCCTGGAGGCGCCGGACGGACCCTGGATGCTCGAGTTCGTCGCCGGGATCCTCGAACCCGGCGAGTCGGCCGAGGAGGTGGCGGCCCGCGAGTGCCTCGAGGAGGCCGGGCTCGAGGTCCGCGAGCTGGTTCCCGTCTGCGAGTACGTGCTCAGCCCCGGGGGCTGCAGCGAGCGCCTGGCGCTGTACTGCGGCTGGGTCGACAGTACCGTGGCCGGGGGGATCTTCGGGCTGCCCGAGGAGGGCGAGGACATTCGCGCCTTTGTGCTGCCGCGCGGCGAGGCGATCGAGCTGCTCGACTCCGGGCACCTGCTCTCGGCGACCACCGTGATCGGGCTGCAGTGGCTGGCGCTGCACCACCGGCGGCTGCGCGCGCGCTGGCGCTGAGCGGCGCTACTCGATGACCCGGGCGCCGCCGAGGGCGGCGCGCAGCGCCTGCTTGGAGCGGCGCAGCGAGAGCTCGACCTCGTGGTAGCCGGGCCCGCGCAGGCGGAAGCGGAAGCGCAGCCGGGTGCCGTTCATCAGCCCGAGCAGGGCGCTCGAGCGCACCCGCCGCTCCTCGACCCGGCCGAGCAGGAAGCGGGCGCTGCGCCCCTCGAGCGCGCAGGGCCGGTCCTCGCCGAGGTCGACCACCACCGGCGGCTGATCGTCGATGGCCAGGGTCGGGCAGCCGGCCATCAGGTCGAAGCCGCTGTGCAGGGTGAGCAGCGCGATCACCCGCTGCTCGGGGTCGCGGTAGACGCGCAGGCTGTCGCCGGCCTGGTCGCGGACCCGGGCCACCGGGACGCTGACCTCGAGCCCCGGGGGCTGCTCCTCGATCAGGCGCCACTGGGCGCTGGCCGTGGCACTTGCCAGCAGCAGCATGGCTGCGCCAGAGAGGATCGGCGCAGCGAGGGCGCCGAGACGGATGCCAATCCCGACCGGGGGGCGCGGCGGGGTGCGGCCGACGGGGCGTTCGAGCCGCTGCGCGAGCCGGTGGAGGAGGCCGGGGATGTCGGTCGACGTCCTCACCGCGGCTCCATCCCGGCCCAGGGCAGCACGTCGAGGTCGACGTTGCCCCCCGAGACGAGCACCCCGACGCGGCGCCGGCGGACCTCGACGCAGCCCTCGATCAGCGCCGCGACCGGCACCGCGCCGGAGGGCTCGACGACCAGCTTGAGGCGCTGCCAGAGCAGCCGGGTGGCCTGGGCGATGGCCGCCTCGCTGACCGTCACCACGTCGTCGGCGAGCGCCGCGATGATCGGGAAGGTGAGCCTGCCGATGCGCGCCCGCAGCCCGTCGGCGATGGTCTCGGGGACCACGTCCTCGACGATCCGCCCGGCATCGAGCGAGCGGCGCGCATCGTCGGCCCCGGCCGGCTCGACGCCGATCACCCGCAGCCGCGGGCTGAGCTCGCGGGCCGCGATCAGCGCGCCGCTGAGCAGTCCGCCGCCACCGAGCGGCACCAGCAGCACCTCCAGATCGGGGACCTCCTCGAGCAGCTCGCAGGTCGCCGTCCCCTGCCCGGCGATCACCCGCAGGTCGTCGTAGGGCGGCACCGGCTCGCAGCCGAGCTCCGCGCAGAGCGCTGCGAATGCTGCCTCGCGTGCCTCCTGGGTCGACTCGCAGGTGCGGATGCTTGCCCCGTAGGCCTCGACCGCGGCGCGCTTGCTGGGGTTGGCGTTGCCGGGCATGACCACGTGGGCGCGGGCCCCGCGCAGCCGCGCGGCCAGCGCCAGGGCCGCGGCGTGATTGCCCGAGGAGTGGGTGGCGACCCCGGCGGCGAGTCGCTCGCGGGGCAGCGAGAGGACCGCGTTGCAGGCCCCGCGGAACTTGAACGCCCCGGTCTTCTGCAGGTTCTCGCACTTGAAGCGCAGCCGGCAGCCGAACAGGGCGTCGAGGCCCGAGCTGGTGATCACCGGGGTGCGCCGCGCGTAGGGCCGGATCCGCTCGGCGGCCTGCTCGATGGCGGCCAGGTCCAGCTCGGGCGCGCTCATCCCGGGAGCGGCTCCTCGTAGATGCGGTAGGGGGTCTCGTGCATGCCGAGGGCGGCGTAGGTGCGCTGGGCGCGGGCATTGTCGCGCTCGACGTAGAGGCGCACCCCGCAGACCCCGCCGCGGGCCGTGGCGCGCGCCTTGACCTCGCCGTAGAGGCGCCGGTAGAGGCCGCGCCGGCGCCAGCGCGGCTCGACGTAGACGCTCTGCACCCACCAGAACTCGCCGTTGCGCCAGTCGCTCCACTCGAAGGTGACCAGCAGCCCCGCGACCACCGCCGCGCCCGCCTCGGCGACCAGGTAGAAGCCGCGGCGCGGCTCGGCGAGGACCGCCGCGACCCCGGCGGCCAGCACCTCGCGGTCGAGCTCGCGCCGCTCGGTTTCGCGGGCCATGGCGAGGTTGAACTCGACCAGCGCCGGGCCGTCGTCCGGCACCGCGGCGCGCACGCGAACGGGGCTCTCGGGCTCGCTCATCGGGGCTCCCTCGGGGCTGGTGGCGATTCTACACGCTCGCCCGCCGGGCTCACCGCAGCGCGCGAGCCGAGGGGTCGAGGGGCCGTCCCGGCCGTGGCAGCAAGCAGCCGGTGCGCTATCCTCACCGCCCCGGAGCGCGGGCCGATGGAGGACGAGCAGGGTGGAGGAGCAGGCAGGGCAGGGCGGGCTGCCGGCGGCGCTGGCCGCGGCGCTCGACTTCGAGAAGGGCGGCGGGCTGGTCACCGCGGTGGTCCAGGATCACGCCAGCGGCGAGGTGCTGATGGTGGCCTGGATGAACCGCGAGGCGCTGGCCCGCACGGTGGCCGGCGGCGAGGCGGTCTACTGGAGCCGCTCGCGGGCCCGGCTCTGGCACAAGGGCGAGGAGAGCGGCCACGTGCAGCGGGTCCGCGAGCTGCGGGTCGACTGTGACGGCGACACGGTGCTGCTCGGCGTCGAGCAGGTCGGCGGGGCGGCCTGCCACACCGGCACCCGGAGCTGCTTCTCGCGGCGCCTCGAGGGCGGGCGGCTCGCCGAGGTCGGGGTACGGGTCTTCGACCCCGACGAGGTCTACCGGCGATGAGCGCGCCGCCCGGTCGGCTGCGGGTCGGGATCCCCAAGGGCAGCCTCCAGGAGACCACCCGCCACCTGTTCGCGCTGGCCGGCTTCCACCTGCGCATCCAGGGCCGCTCCTACTACCCGGAGGTCGACGACCCGGAGATGGAGTGCATCCTGATCCGCCCCCAGGAGATGGCCCGCTACATCGAGCAGGGGGTGATGGACTGCGGCATCACCGGGCTCGACTGGCTCCTCGAGACCGGCGCCGATGTCGAGGAGCTGGCCGACCTGCGCGCCCCGTGGCCGAACTACGGGCCGGTGCGCTGGGTGCTGGCCTGCAAGCACGATGCGCCCTTCCAGCGGGTCGCCGACCTCGAGGGGATGCGCATCGCCACCGAGGCCGTCGGGATGACCGAGCGCTTCCTGGCCGGCGCCGGGGTCAGCGCCCGGGTCGAGTTCTCGTGGGGGGCCACCGAGGTCAAGCCGCCGGTGCTCGCCGATGCGATCGTCGATGTCAGCGAGACCGGCTCGAGCCTGCGTGCCAACGGCCTGCGGGTGATCGAGACGGTGCTCGAGAGCACCCCGCGCTTCATCGCCAACCGGGCGGCCCGCGCCGAGCCCTGGAAGGGGGCCAAGATGGATCGCCTGCTGATGCTGCTGCGCGGTGCGATCGCTGCCGCCACCCGGGTCTCGCTGGCGATGAACGTGCCGCGCGCGGCGCTCGAGGACATCCTCGCCCTGCTCCCGGCGCTGGCCACCCCGACCATCGCCACCCTGGCCGACCCGGACTGGGTCGACGTGACCGCGGTGGTCGAGGAGCGCACCGTGCGCGATCTCATCCCGGCGCTCTCGGCGGCCGGTGCGCGCGGCATCATCGAGATGTCGCTCAACAAGATCGTCGACTGAGGCCGGCATTGGCCGGGCGCGGCGAGCGCCGCCGGCGGCCGCGGGCCGTTCATCAGCTCACCTAGCTCGCATCGCTCACCGCCGGTCCAACCCGGTGGCACCGGCATGCCGTCCGCGCGGCGCCGCCCGGCGGGGGTGAGAGAGGCTTGACCTGTGACCAAGGTACAGGTTGTAGGGTCGAATCACCGGGCAGCGAGGGGACCACCGTCTCCCTTGTCGGACGACCGGTAAGGAGGCCACCCGATGGACTCGACCGACCAGCAACACCGCCAGCCCGCATCGGTGAGCGATGCCGGCCCGCTCCGCGGCGCGGCGCTGCCGGGCATCCCGGCCACGTCGGCAAGCGACACCCTGGCGACGATCGGCGCCGAGATCGTGGCCACGGTTCTCGCCGGCTATCGCGGCGACGTCGCCTTCCGGCTCTGGGACGGCACCCTGGCGTGGGGCACATGCTCTGCGCCGTGCACGGTCGTGCTCCGGCAGCCTGGCGTGCTGCGTGACCTGATCCTGCACCGCGATCTGCTGCGACTTGCCGACAGCTACCTCGGCGGTGCGATCGACGTGGAGGGCGACCTGGAGTCGCTGTTCGACCTCAAGAGCCATCTGGTCCACCTGGACCTGTCCCTGGGCACCCGGCTGCGGCTGCTGCGCCAGGCCCTGCGCCTTCCGAGGTGGACCGGCAACGGCTCTCCCCGCGCCCGGCGCGCACGCCGCTCGGCGCACCGCAACTCCGAGGCCAGCATCGCCCACCACTACGACGTGAGCAACGATTTCTACCGCCTGTGGCTCGACCCGGAGATGGTCTACTCGTGCGCCTATTTCCGCTCCCCCGACCAGTCCCTCGCCGAGGCCCAGCGCGACAAGCTCGACTACCTGTGCCGCAAGCTGCGCCTGGCGCCGGGCCAGACGCTGCTCGATGTCGGCTGCGGCTGGGGGGCGCTGGCGCTGTGGGCCGCGCGCCACTACCGGGCGAGGGTGCACGGCATCACCCTCAGCCGCGAGCAGCAGCGCCTCGCCACGGCCCGGGTCGAGGCCGCCGGCCTGCAGGGGCAGGTACGAGTCGAGCTGCTCGATTACCGCGATCTGCCCGCCGAGGCATGCTACGACCGGGTGGTCAGCGTCGGCATGTTCGAGCACGTCGGGGTCAAGAACTTCCCGGTCTACTTCGCCACCGTCCGGCGGGTGCTCAAGCCCGGCGGTCTGTTCCTCAATCACGGCATCACCGATGAGGACGGCTGGAGGGATACGCCGCTGACCCGGTTCATGAGCCGCTACATCTTCCCGGACGGCGAGCTGGCGCGGATCAGCGACGTCACCGACGCCATGGAGCGGGCCGGCTTCGAGGTCCTCGACGTCGAGGGCCTGCGCCGCCACTACGCCTTGACCTTGAGACGCTGGGTCGCGGCGCTGGAGGCGCGGCGGGAGGAGGCGATCCGGCACACCAGCGAGGTGACCTATCGGCTGTGGCGGCTGTACATGGCCGGCTGTGCCTACCACTTCGACGAGGGCAGCATCGGCGTGCATCAGATTCTGGCCGGCCACCGCCACGCGCTTCAGCCGGTGGCGTTGCGACGCGACGATCTCTACGTCCCGGGCGGCGCCCGAGCGGTGGGCTGAGAGTTTGTGAAAAAATCGCGCACCTACTGCGGACGCCCCTGGTCGCCCCGGACTGCGCTGTTGCGGGCCTTCCCTGGCCCGGCCCCTGCGGGCGCGCTGCGCGCGACCCCATCCGCTCCCGGCGGACTGGTGCGGGGCCCCCCAACATGCCGGTGACCGAGGTGCACGAGGGCGGTCATGAGCGAGCTCTCCCGGCAACCGCGGCCGCCCGGTGAATTCTTCGCAGCCGGGCACCGCCCCCCCTCCGGGGAGAGCGGCATCGTTCTGCTGACAGCAGAGGAGTGACATCATGAAGGGCGGCGTTTCACTGGTTGCCTTCGGCCACGCGACCAGCCTGCTCCTGGCCATCACCTTCACGCTCTGCGTGCTCTGGGACCTGCTGCTGCCCCAGTACGCGATGTTCGCGAGCTGGCGCGCCCTGCTGCCCGGGTTCGAGTGGCTGAGCTGGTCGAGCTTTCTGCTCGGGCTGGCCGAGTCCTGGGCCTACGGCTGGTTCGTGGCGCTGATCTGGGTGCCGATCTACAACCTCTTCGCAGGGCGCGCCGCGGCGTAGGCGCCCGGGAGCGGGGCGAGGGCGAGGGGGCGAGCGACGCTCACTCCGACCCGTGCTCGGCGAGCAGCCGGCGGAGCTGGGCGGCGTTGCGCGGCGCGTGGGCGCGCTCGTCGTTGTCGAGGAAGCAGTAGCTCTCGAGGCCCTTGCGCGACCAGCCGCGCAGCCGCCCGGCCCAGGCCCGCAGGGTCTCGCTGCGGTAGCTGCCGCGGTAGCGCTGGCGCGGGCCGTGCAGGCGCAGGTAGGCGCACGGCCCGCACGGCTCCTGGTCGCCGGGGGCGGCCTCGACGGGCGGGTCGGCCAGGCACCACGAGACGCCGGCCGCGGCCAGCGCGGCGCGCACCTCCGGGCAGTGCCAGCTCGGCTCGCGGAACTCGAGCACGAAGCGCCCCTCGGCGGGCAGCGCGGCGAGGAAGGCCTCGAGGCGGTGGAGGTTGACCCGCCAGCGCGGCGGGAGCTGGAAGAGCAGCGGGCCGAGATGGTCACCGAACAGGGCGAGGCGGGCGAGGAGCTCCTGGAGGGCCTGCTCGCAGCCCTTGAGCTTCTTCAGGTGGGTGATGGCGCGCGGCGCCTTGACCGCGAAGAGAAACCCCTCGGGGACTGCGGCGCACCAGCGCGCGATCGCGCCGGGCTCGGGCAGCCGGTAGAAGCTGGCATTGACCTCGACGCAGTCGAAGCGGGTCGCGTAGTGGGCGAGCCATTGCTCGCGGGCCAGCGCCGGCGGGTAGAACGGCCCCCGCCAGTGCGGATAGTGCCAGCCCGAGGTGCCGATCCGGATGGCCCCCGGCTCACCGTCGCGGCGCCGGCTCACAGCAGCGTGAGCTGCTCGCCGGCACCGGCCAGGCGCGGCGCGCGGAACGCCGCGCACTCGAGCGGTGGCGGCTCGACGAAGCCGAGGCGGCGCCAGGCGACCTCGAAGCGCCGCTCGATGAGCGCCGCCACCGCCCCGCTGCCGCGCATCCGGCGCCCCGGGCGGGCCTCGTCGAGGCGCCCGCCGCGGGTGTCACGGATCAGCGCCAGGACCCGGGCGGCGCGCTCGGGGTAGTGGGCGGCGAGCCACTCCTCGAAGAGCGGCGCGACCTCGCCGGGGAGGCGCAGCAGGAGGTAGCCGGCGCCGCTCGCCCCGGCGGCCCGCGCCCGCTCGAGGATCGCCTCGAGCTCGTGCTCGGTGAGGCCCGGGATCACCGGCGCGACCAGCACCGAGACCGGGATGCCGGCCGCGGCCAGCCGCTCGATGGTGGCCAGGCGCCGCGCCGGGGAGGCCGCCCGCGGCTCCATGCGTCGCGCCAGGGGGCGCTCCAGGGTGGTCACCGAGACCGCCACCTGGGCCAGCCGCCGCCCGGCCATCGCCGCGAGCAGCTCGAGGTCGCGCTCGATCAGCCATGACTTGGTGACGATCCGGACCGGGTGGGCGCACTCGGCGAGCACCTCGAGCAGCCCTCGGGTGATCCCCAGGCGCCGCTCGACCGGCTGGTAGGGGTCGGTGTTGGAGCCGAGCGCGATCGGGGCGCAGCGGTAGCCGGCGCGGGCGAGCTCGGCGCGCAGCCGCGCGGGGGCCTCGGGCTTGTAGAGCAGGCGGCTCTCGAAGTCGAGCCCCGGAGACAGACCCAGCCAGGCGTGGCTGGGACGGGCGAAGCAGTAGATGCAGCCATGCTCGCAGCCCCGGTAGGGGTTGATCGAGCGGTCGAAGGGCACGTCCGGGCTGTCGTTGCGCGCGATCACCGTGCGGCTGGCATCGGCGGTGAGCGTGGTGGCAAGCGGCTCGGGCTCCGGCTCGCCGCCCCAGCCGTCGTCGAGCGCCTCGCGGGTGAGCCGCTCGTAGCGCCCGTCGGGGTTGCTGCGCGCGGCGCGCGCGCGCCGCTCAGGGTGTGTGAGAGATTCGCGCACCGGTGAGCTATCCGGGCTAGATGCGTGGTTCTTTCACAAACTCTCAGGGCCGGGTGTAGGTCTCGACCCCGGCATCGCTGGCCACC
>CAZRGU010000136.1:0-9558 GCA_964599705.1 uncultured Ectothiorhodospiraceae bacterium
GGGGTGGTCCGCCCGTCGCGGTCGCTCAGTGCGGCATCCCCGGGGGCATCCGCCCGCCCATGCCGCGCATCATCGCCGCCAGAGCGCCACGCTTGCGCATCCGCTTCATCATCTTCTGCATCTGCGCGAACTGCTTGAGCAGGCGGTTCACGTCCTGGACCCGGGTGCCGGAGCCGGCCGCGATCCGGCGCTTGCGCGAGCCCTTGATCACCGCCGGGAAACGGCGCTCCTGGGGGGTCATCGAGGAGATGATCGCCTCCATCCGGACGAGCTCGCGATCGTCCATGCGGGCCCGGACCTGGGGCGGAAGCTCGCCCGCCCCCGGCAGCTTGTCGAGCAGGCCGGCCATCCCCCCCATGTTGCGCATCTGCCGGATCTGCTCGGCGAAGTCGTCCAGCCCGAAGCCCTTGCCCCGGGTGATCTTGCGCGCCAGCCGCTCGGCCTGCTTGCGATCGACCTTGCGCTCGGCCTCCTCGATCAAGGTGAGCACGTCGCCCATCCCGAGGATCCGCGAGGCCATCCGGTCGGGGTGGAAGGGCTGCAGCGCGTCGGTCTTCTCGCCGACCCCGAGGAACTTGATCGGCTTGCCGGTGATCGCCCGCACCGAGAGCGCCGCCCCGCCACGGGCATCGCCGTCGGCCTTGGTCAGGATCACCCCGGTCAGGGGCAGCGCCTCGCCGAAGGCGCGTGCGGTGTTGGCCGCGTCCTGCCCGGTCATGGCGTCGACCACGAACAGCGTCTCGATCGGCTCGGCCGCGGCGTGGATGCGTGCCACCTCGGCCATCATCGCCTCGTCGACGTGCAGGCGCCCCGCGGTGTCGAGCAGCAGCACGTCGCGGAAGCGGCGCGCCGCCTCGGCCCGCGCGCCGCGGGCGATGGCCACCGGGTCGTCGTCGCTGCTGCTCGGGAAGAAGTCGGCCTCGACCGCCTCGGCGAGGATCCTCAGCTGCTCGATGGCCGCCGGCCGGTAGACGTCGCAGCTCGCCACCATGACGCTCTTGCGCCGCTCGCTGCGCAGCCAGCGGGCCAGCTTGGCCACCGTGGTGGTCTTGCCGGTACCCTGCAGGCCGGCGACCAGGATGACCGCGGGCGGCGGGCAGTTGAGCGCCAGCTCGGCGTTGACCTCGCCCATCAGCCGCACCAGCTCGTCGCGCACCACCCGCACCAGCTCCTGGCCCGGGCTGAGGCTCTCGAGCACCTCGCGACCGACCGCGCGGGCCCGCACCCGCTCGACGAAGTCGCGCACCACCGGCAGCGCGACGTCGGCCTCGAGCAGCGCCAGGCGCACCTCGCGCAGCGCCTCGCGGATGTTGTCGTCGCTCAGCCGGGCACGGCCGCGCAGCCCGCGCAGCGTCTGCCCGAGCCGTTCGGTCAGGGTGTCGAACACCGCTCGGATTCCTGTGCTTGGCCCGGAACGACAGGGCGGGCGGAATTCTACACCGCCGCGCCCGCCACCGGGCCGCGGCGGGAGAATCTTCCCTCCCGGCGAACGAATCGGCGCCCGCGGCCGTGGGTCGCTGAGAAATGCGGGTTAGAATACGCCGCGGGGCGCAGCGCCGCCCCGCCGCGCCCCGGGAGACCCGACAAGGATGCGCCTGCTCCTCGGCCTCGCCACCATCCTGCTCTACGCCGCCGCCACCCTGATCGTCGGCCGCCGCCTGTTCGCCGCGGACAGCGCCGCCGCCCGGGCCCGCGCCCCGCTCGCCTGGACCGTGCTCCCGGCCATGGCGCTGCACGCGGCGCTCATCTACCAGGTGGCGAGCGCCGGTGCCGGACCGGACTTCGGGCTGTTCGGCGTGGCCTCGCTGATGGGCTGGGTGATCGTGGCCATGGTCACCCTCGCCACCCTGGTCCGCCCGGTCGAGGATCTCGGCATCTTCGTGCTGCCGCTGGCCGCGCTCACGGTGGCCTTCAGCCTCGCCGGCTGGGACGAGCAGCCGCTGTCCACCGAGCACGGGCTCGGGCTGCGGGTGCACATCGTCATCTCGGTGCTCGCCTACGGGCTGCTCACCATCGGCGCCTTCCAGTCGCTGGTGCTCGCCTACCAGGAGCGCCGGCTGCGCCGCAAGCGCCTCGGCGGCGTGCTCCGCGTGCTGCCGCCGCTCCAGGCCCAGGAGCAGCTTCTCTTCCAGCTCGTCGGGCTCGGCTTCTTCCTGCTCAGCCTCAGCCTGGTCAGCGGCTTCATGTTCGTCAGCGACATGTTCGCCCAGCACCTGGTCCACAAGACGGTGCTCTCGGTGCTCGCCTGGACGGTGTTCGCGGTGCTGCTCTGGGGTCGCTGGCGCCACGGCTGGCGGGGGCGGACCGCGATCCGCTGGAGCCTCGCCGGGTTCGTGCTGCTGGCCCTCGCCTACTTCGGGTCGAAGATCGTCCTCGAGCTGATCCTGGGGCGAAGCTGGACCCCGCTGTGAGCACCGCAGCGGCCGGCTTGACAGCCCCGCCGAGGGCCGCCTAGTAATAGCCCATGAACGGCCTCCCGAGTCCGTATCTGCCACCGGCACGCGAGGCCAGGGCGTCGCGACGCCGCCCTGGCCGGGCACTCCGAGCGCAAGACGGCGAAGGCGCGGGCGAGACCGCCTCGAGCCGGCCGCGGAGAGCCCGCCCGCCGAGCGCGGCCGGAGCGCTGCCCGAAGCCGCGAGCGGCTGAGGCGGTGCGGGCCAGCCCACGCTCTTGAACGACATCCCGCTGAGCGTGCTGTTCGGCGCGCTGGTGCTGCTGGTCCTGCTCTCGGCGTTCTTCTCCGGGTCGGAGACCGGCATGATGGCGCTCAACCGCTACCGGCTGCGCCACCTCGCCCGCCACCGGCGCCACCGCGGCGCCCAGCGTGCCAGCCGTCTGCTCGAGCGCCCCGACCGGCTGATCGGCCTGATCCTGCTCGGCAACAACTTCGTCAACATCGTCGCCTCGGCGCTGGCCACGGTGATCGCGCTGCGCCTCTACGGGGAGGCGGGCATCGCCATCGCCGCGGGGCTGCTCACCCTGGTGATCCTGATCTTCGCCGAGGTCGCCCCGAAGACCCTCGCCGCGCTGCACCCGGAGCGGATCGCATTCCCGGCGGCCTGGGTGCTCGAGCCGCTGCTGCGCCTGCTCTACCCGGTGGTGGCCACGATCAACTGGGTCGCCAACGGGCTGCTCGCCCTGGTCGGGGTGCGTCCCGGCGAGGGCACCAGCCACCAGCTCAGCCGCGACGAGCTGCGCGTCGTGGTGATGGAGGCCGCCACCCGGGTGTCGGCCTCCTACCAGCAGATGCTGATCCGCATCCTCGACCTCGAGAAGGTCACGGTCGAGGACATCATGGTGCCGCGCAACGAGATCCACGGCATCGACCTCGAGGACCCCGCGGATCAGATCCGCGACCAGCTCGTGACCAGCCAGCATACCCGCCTGCCGCTGTACCGCGGCGAGATCAACGCGATCGTCGGCATCCTCCACCTGCGCCGCGTGGTCGGACGGCTCGGCACCTCCCGCCTCGACCCCGAGCGGCTCGTCGAGCTCGCCTCCGAGCCCTACTTCGTCCCCGAGGGCACCCCGCTCGACGTGCAGCTGCGCAACTTCCAGGCCCAGCACGAGCGGGTCGGGCTGGTGGTCGACGAGTACGGCGACATCGAGGGGCTGGTCACGCTCGATGACCTGCTCGAGGAGATCGTCGGCGAGTTCACCACCGATCCGGCCGACGCCAGCCCCGACGTCCACCCGCAGAGCGACGGCACCTATCTGGTCGAGGGCAGCGCCAACCTGCGCGATCTGAACCGCGCCATGCACTGGGAGCTGCCCACCGACGGGCCCAAGACCCTCAACGGGCTGATTCTCGAGTACCTCGAGACGATCCCCGAGCCCGGCACCAGCCTGCTGATCGCCGGCTATCCGGTCGAGATCGTCCAGATCGCCAGCAACGCCGTGAAGACCGCGCGGATCAGCCCGCGCCAGCGCCGCCCGCCGCGCCCTCCAGGGCATCGATCCGGCTGAGCGCCTCGCCGAGATCGGCGACTGCCGCGACCTCGAGCCCCGCCGGTGCCCGGCGCGGGCGGTTGGCCGCCGGGATCAGGGCCTGGCGAAAGCCATGCTTGGCCGCCTCGCGGATCCGCTCCTCGCCGCCCGGAACCGGGCGGATCTCGCCGGCCAGCCCGACCTCGCCGAACACCACCAGCTCGCGCGGCAGCGCCCGGTCGCGCAGGCTCGAGCGCACCGCGAGCAGCAGCGGCAGGTCGGCGGCGGTCTCGGCGACCCGCACCCCGCCGACGACGTTGACGAAGACGTCCTGGTCGTGGGTCGAGACCCCGGCGTGGCGGTGCAGCACGGCGAGCAGCATCGCCATCCGTGAGCCGTCCAGCCCGACGGCGACCCGGCGCGGATTGCCGAGCGGCGAGCCGTCGACCAGGGCCTGGATCTCGACGAGCAGCGGGCGGGTGCCCTCGCGGATGACGGTCACCGCGCTGCCCGAGGTCGGCCCGGCGGCCCGCGACAGGAAGATCGCCGAGGGGTTGCGCACCTCGCGCAGGCCGCGCTCGGTCATCGCGAAGATGCCGATCTCGTTGGCCGCCCCGAAGCGGTTCTTGACCGCGCGGACGATCCGGAAGCGGCTGTCGCGCTCGCTCTCGAAGTAGAGCACCGCGTCGACCATGTGCTCGAGCAGCCGCGGCCCGGCCAGCGCCCCCTCCTTGGTGACGTGCCCGACCAGCAGCACGGTGGTGGCGCTCGACTTGGCGAAGCGCACCAGCCGCGCGGCGGCCTCGCGGACCTGGGCGACACCGCCCGGGGCGGAGGCCACCGCGTCGGTGTACATGGTCTGGATCGAGTCGATCACCATCACCCCGGCCGACTCGTCGCGGGCCCGTGCGATCACCGCCTCGACCCGGGTCTCGGCGAGCAGCCGCAGGCCCTCCCCGGACAGGCCGAGGCGCCGGGCGCGCAGCATCACCTGGCGCAGCGACTCCTCGCCGGTGACGTAGAGCGGGACGCCGGCAGGGCCCCCGGCGCAGCGGGCCAGCGCCTGGAGCAGCAGCGTCGACTTGCCGATCCCGGGCTCGCCGCCGATCAGCACCGCCGCCCCCGGAACCAGCCCGCCGCCGAGCACCCGATCGAGCTCGCCGATGCCGATCGGATGCACGGTCTCGGCGGCAAGGCCGACCTCGTCGGCGGCCAACACCCGCGCCTCCCCCGGCCCGGGCACGAAGCGCCGGACCGTCCCCGCGGCCGCCGCCGGCTGCTCCTCGAGGGCGTTCCAGGCACCGCACTCGGGGCACTGGCCGCTCCACTTGGGCGCCCGCGCGCCGCACTCCCGGCACCCGAACTCGACTCGCGGACGGGCCATCAGCGCGCCTCCGGGGCGCGCCCGGCGATCGGCGCGCGCCGCGCAGCGGTGCGCGGCGCGCCGGCCGGGGCGCCAGGCCCGGGCGGGCGCAAGCGGCGAGCCATCTTGACACTCTCCCCCAGGACGTCGATGGCCTCAAGGTAGCAGAGCGCCCGCCACCGGTCACCGGGAGCGGCGGGGGCCGTCGCCACCCGCCGCCGGCCGGTCACCGCCTCGCGCCCGGGAGGCGGCCTCGACCCCGCCGGCCGGCCGCGGCCCGGAAGTGCCAACTGCGGCCACGACTGCAACCCCGCGCCCCTCTATACTTCGTCTTTTGCACCGGCCGGCCCCTGGGCGCAGCGCGCGCTCGCGTCATCGGCCACCGTCCCATGCGGAGAATCCCGTGACCAGCACCCCCCAACCCCAGCCCGGCGTGGCGCTTCGCCCGCTGCTCGTCTCCCCGGAACGGGCCGAGGCCCTCAAGCACGAGTCGATCGACCTCGCCTCGCTGTCGCTCCAGCCGCGCCAGCTCTGCGACCTCGAGCTGCTGATGAACGGGGCCTTCTCGCCGCTGCCCGGGTTCATGACCGAGGAGGCCTATCACGGCGTGCTCGAGGAGATGCGCCTGCCCGACGGGACCCTGTGGCCGATGCCGATCGCGCTCGACGTCGGCGAGGCGTTCGCGGCCCGGCTCGAGCCCGGCTCGCGCCTGGCGCTGCGCGACAACGAGGGCTTCATGCTCGCGGTGCTGACCGTGGAGAGCGTCTACCGGCCCGACAAGCGACTCGAGGCCGAGCGGGTCTTCGCCACCACCTCGAACACCCACCCCGGGGTGCGCCACCTGCTCGAGGAGACCGGGCCGGTCTATCTCGGCGGGCGGGTCGAGGGGATCCAGCTCCCCACCCACTACGACTACGAGGAGCTGCGCCACACCCCCGAGGAGCTGCGCCACCTGATGCGCAAGCTCGGCTGGCGGCGCACCGTGGCCTTCCACACCAGCCGCCCGATGCACCGCCTGCAGCGCGACCTCACCCTCGAGGCGGCCAAGGAGGCCAACGCGCACATCCTCATCCACCCGGTGGTCGGCATCACCAAGCCACGGGATCTGAGCTACTTCGCGAGGGTCAAGTGCTACCAGGCGCTGCTCGCCCACTACCCGCACGGCCTCGCCCAGCTCTCGCTGCTGCCCCTGGCGATGCGCGCGGCCGGCCCGCGCGAGGCGCTCTGGCACGCGATCATCCGCCGCAACTACGGCTGCACCGACTTCATCGTCGGGGCCGATCACGCCAGCCCGCACCCGGCCTCCTTCTACCCCCCGTACGCGGCCCAGGAGCTGGTCGGCGCCCACCAGGAAGAGATCGGCATCCGCCTGATCGCGGTCCGGCGCAAGTCCTACGCCCCCGCGCGCGGCCAGATCATCGACGTCGAGGTGGCCGAGCGACGCGGCATCGAGACCGAGGAGATCTCGGACACCGAGCTCGGGCGGCGGCTGGTCCGCAACGAGGAGATCCCCGACTGGTTCAGCTACCCGGGGGTGCTCGAGGCGCTGCGCCGGGTCTACCCGCCACGCCACCGCCAGGGCCTGACCCTGTTCTTCACCGGGCTGTCGGGGGCCGGCAAGTCGACCCTGGCCAAGATCATGCACGGCAAGTTCATCGAGGACGGGCGCCGCCCGGTGACCCTGCTCGACGGCGACATCGTGCGCCAGCACCTCTCGAGCGAGCTCGGCTTCTCCAAGGAGCACCGCGATCTGAACGTCACCCGGATCGGCTTCGTGGCCAGCGAGATCACCAAGAACGGCGGGGTCGCGATCTGCGCCCCGATCGCGCCCTACGCGAGCACCCGGCGGGTGGTGCGCGAGATGATCGAGGCCTACGGAGCGATGATCGAGATCCACGTCGCCACCCCGCTCGAGGTCTGCGAGGCCCGCGACCGCAAGGGCCTCTACGCCAAGGCGCGCCAGGGGATCATCAAGTCCTTCACCGGGATCAGCGACCCCTACGAGGTACCGGAGAACCCCGAGATCCGGATCGACACCAGCGACTTCACGCCGATGGAGGCGGCCCAGGAGGTCTACCTCTATCTGCTCCGCGAGGGCTACCTCGACCCCGCCTGAGCGCCGCCCATCCGCAGCCCCCGCGCGCCGCCGCCCTTGCTCGCCACGGCGGATCGTCTATGCTGGTCGCGCGCACCGCGCGACGCCGCGCGCCGGCGCGCGGCGTGGGGGGAGGCAACGATGCGAATGGAGCGCGACGAGTTCGTGCGCTGGAAGCGCAAGGCCGTCACCCTGCTCGGCATGTCCGGGGTCGGCAAGACGACGCTCGCCAAGCGGCTGCCACGAACCCGCTGGTTCCACTATTCGGGAGACTACCGGATCGGCACCCGCTACCTGCTCGAGCCGATCCTCGACAACCTCAAGGTCGAGGCGATGAGGAACGACCTGCTGCGCCGGCTGCTGCGCAGCGACTCGATCTACATTCGCACCAACATCACCACCGACAACCTCGAGTGCCTGTCGACCTTCCTCGGCAAGGTCGGCAACCCGGCCCTCGGCGGGCTGCCGCTCGCCGAGTTCCAGCGCCGCCAGGAGCTGCACCGCCAGGCCGAGATCGAGGCGATGAAGGACGTCCCGGCGTTCATCGCCCGCGGGCGCGAGATCTACGGCTACGACTGCTTCATCAACGACGCCGGCGGCAGCATCTGCGAGATCGACGACCCGGCGGTGCTCGCGACCCTCGCCAAGCATACCGTGATTCTCTACCTCGAGGCCGACGAGACGATGCAGGAGGAGATCGTGCGCCGCCAGCGCTCGGACCCCAAGCCGCTCTACTACCGGGCCGACTTCCTGGAGCGCAGCATCGCCGAGTACCTGCGCGAGCGCGATCTGACGGGCACCGAGGAGATCATCCCCGACGAGTTCGTGCAGTGGGTCTTCCCGCGCCTGATCGCCCATCGCCGGCCACGCTACCGGGCCATCGCCGAGCGGCACGGCTACACCGTCGACGCCCGCGCCGCGGGCAGCGTGCGCGACGAGGCCGACTTCATCGAGCTGGTCGCCAGCGCCCTGGCCACGCAGCGCCGGGTCCACCTCTGAGCGCCGATGTCGCTGATCGCCCACTCCGCGCTGCCGACCTTCGAGCGCCTGCGCCGCGAGGGCCAGGAGGTCATCGATGCCGAGCGCGCCGCCCACCAGGACATCCGCGAGCTGCACATCGGCCTGCTCAACATGATGCCGGATGCCGCGCTGACGGCCACCGAGCGCCAGTTCCTGCGCCTGCTCGGCTCCTGCAACCGGATCGTGCAGTTCTACGTCCACCCCTTCACTGTGCCGGGCGTGGTCCGCGAGGGCGAGGCCCGCGAGTATGTCGAGCGCTACTACGAGGAGTTCGACGAGGTTCGCGCCGCCGGCCTCGACGCGCTGATCATCACCGGCGCCAACCCGCTCTGCGACGACATCACCGACGAGACCTTCTGGGCGTCTCTGGTCGAGGTCCTCGACTGGGCGCGCGAGAACGTCACCTCGACCTACTGCTCGTGCCTGGCCTCGCACGCCGCCTTCAAGGTCTACCACGGCATCGAGCGCACCCGCCTGCCGGCCAAGCGCTGGGGGGTCTACTCGCACCGGGTGGTGGCCCCCTGGCACCCGCTGGTCGGCAACGTCAACACCCGCTTCGACACCGCCCACTCGCGGCTCAACGACGTACCCCGCTGGCAGCTCGAGGAGGCCGGGGTCGAGGTGCTGGTGCACAGCGACGAGGCCGGGGTGCTGGCCGCGGTCAGCCCCGACCTGCTGCGCCTGTTCTACTTCCAGGGCCACCCCGAGTACGATGCGGTGAGCCTGCTCAAGGAGTACAAGCGCGAGGTGATGGGCTTCATCGCCGGCAGGCGCGAGGCCTACCCGCCGTTTCCCGATCACTACTTCGACAGCCAGTGCCGGCTGATCCTCGAGGGCTACCGCGAGGCGGTGCTCAAGGCCCGCGCCCACGGCTGGTCGCCGCCCGAGTTTCCGGAGGGGAAGCTCGCCCCGTGCATCGACAACACCTGGGTCGACACCGGCAAGGCGCTGTTCAACAACTGGCTGGGGCTGGTCTACCAGCTCACCGACCAGGACCGCCGGCGCCCGTTCATGGCCGGCATCGACCCCGAGGATCCGCTCGGGCTGCGCCGCCGGCGCCGCTGAGTCGCCGCCCCCTCCCGGGCGCAGATCGGGCGCAGCCCGACGTTCGGGCCCCGGCCGGGCGGCGAACGCCCGGCGCCAGCCCGCGCG
>CAZRGU010000137.1:0-9530 GCA_964599705.1 uncultured Ectothiorhodospiraceae bacterium
GGCGAGGTCCGGAGCGACCGTCGCGAGGCAGGGATGCCGAGCGCCGAGCGCCACAGGGACGTGCTCGCAGCGTGTCGCTATGGACCCCGCCCCAGCGCGCCCCCACCCCGGCGTGTGGAGCTACCCCCGCTTCGCGCAGCGGTGAGAGATGCGGGCTAGCTGCTACACTTGCGCGCGCCGGTCGCGCGTGGCGCGGCGGCGGCGACCCAGAGGATCGATCGCAGCGAGCGGAGCGATGCGCTCTCCCGGCGACAGCGGCCACCAGCTCGACGCCGCCATCGCGGTGTTCGTGGTCGCGCTGCTGGTGTTCGCCTCGCCGCTGCGGGCGCTGTGGAGCAGGCGTGGCGCCCCCTGGTACCTGCCGCTCGCCCTCTGGCTCGCCCTGATCGTGCTCGCCTGGCTGGTCCAGCGCCTGCGAGGCCGCCATGGGCTTTGAGCTCGGCCACCTGTTCTTCGCCGGGGTGGTCTACCTGCTGCTGCTGTTCCTGATCGCCTATGCCACCGAGCAGGGCTGGATCCCCGAGCGGGTGGTCCGCCACCCGGCCACCTACGCCCTCTCGCTCGGCGTCTACGCCACCACCTGGACGTTCTACGGCAGCGTCGGCTTCGCCCGCACCGAGGGCTTCAACTACCTGGCCATCTACCTCGGCCCGACCCTGGCCTTCGCCCTGGTGCCGGTGCTGCTCGGGCCGTTGCTGCGCCTCACTCGCGACTACCAGCTCACCTCGCTGGCCGACGTGCTCGCCTTCCGCTACCGCAGCCAGGCCGCCGGCGTGCTGGTCACGGTGTTCATGCTGCTCGGCACCTTCCCCTACATCGCCCTGCAGATCATCGCGGTCACCGAGTCGATCCAGATCCTCACCCGCGAGGCCACCCCGCGGCTGCTCGCCCTCGGCTTCTGCCTGATCCTGACCCTGTTCGCGATCCTGTTCGGGGCGCGCCACATCTCGCCGCGCGAGAAGCACGAGGGGCTGGTGGTGGCGATCGCCTTCGAGTCGCTGGTCAAGCTCGCCGCGCTGGCCAGCGTCGGGCTGTTCGCGCTGTTCGGAATCTTCGACGGTCCGGGCGACCTCGAGCGCTGGATCGCGGCCAACCCCGAGGCCCTCGAGGCGCTCTACCGGCCGCTGCGCGAGGGCCCCTGGAGCACCCTGCTGCTGCTCGCCTTCTTCGCCGCCTTCCTGCTCCCGCGCCAGTTCCACATGACCTTCACCGAGAACATCGCCGAGGGCTCGCTGGCCTCGGCCTCGTGGCTGTTCCCGCTGTTCCTGCTCGCCATCAACATCTTCATCCCGGTGATCCTGTGGGCCGGGACCTCGATCGAGCCGAACGCCAACGCCGACTTCTACGTGCTCGGCATCACCCTGTCCGGCGAGTCGCGGCTGCTGCCCGCGATCGCCTTCATCGGCGGGATCTCGGCGGCCAGCGCGATGGTCATCGTGACCACCCTGGCGCTCGCCTCGATGTGCCTCAACCACCTCCTGCTCCCGGCCAGCTACCCCGATCCGAGCGTCGATCTCTACCGCTGGCTGCTGTGGGCGCGGCGCACCCTGATCGCGGTCATCATCCTCGCCGGCTACGCCTTCTACCTGGTCCTCGAGAGCAATCGCGGACTGGTCCAGCTCGGCCTGATCTCGTTCGTCGCCGTGGCCCAGTTCGCCCCCGGGGTGTTCGGTGTGCTCTACTGGCCGCGGGCGACCCGGGTGGGCTTCATCGCCGGGCTGCTCGGCGGCGGGGCGATGTGGGCGAGCACCCTGCTGCTGCCGCTGCTGGTCGGCTCCGGGATCCTCGGCCAGCCGCTCGCCGCGCTGACCCTCTCGGCCCCGCAGGGCGTCGACCGCTGGACCTTCGCCACCCTGCTCTCGCTGGCGGTCAACGCGCTGCTATTCTTCGCCGGCTCGCTGCTCTGGCGCGCCAGCCCCGAGGAGCGCCACGCCGCCGAGGCCTGCGCGCGCACCGCGGTGGCCCCGGCCGAGGGGGTGGTGCTGGGAGCCAGCTCGCCGGCCCAGTTCGAGGATCAGCTCACCCGCATCCTCGGGCGCGAGGCGGCCCGCTCCGAGGTCGAGCAGGCCCTCACCGACCTCGGCATGGAGTGGCGCGAGCGCAATCCGGCCGGGCTGCGCCGCCTGCGCGAGCGCATCGAGCGCAACCTCTCGGGGCTGATGGGACCGATGCTGGCACGGATGATCGTCGACGAGCGCCTGCAGACCGACCGCGGCGCGCGCACCGCGCTGGCCGACAACATCCGCTTCATCGAGGAGCGCCTGGAGCGCTCCCAGACCCGGCTCCAGGGCCTGGCCGCCGAGCTCGACAGCCTGCGCCGCTACCATCAGCAGATCCTCCAGGACCTCCCGCTCGGGGTCTGCGCGGTCGAGAGCGACGGGCGGATCGTGCGCTGGAACCTGGCCATGGAGGTGCTCTCCGGGATCCCGCGCCAGCGCGCCCAGGGCATGGTGCTCGGCGAGCTCGAGGAGCCCTGGTCGCGGCTGATCAGCGAGTGCCTGGCCGCCGACGAGCAGCACCTGCACAAGATCCAGGCGCAGGTCGGCGACAAGCCGCGCTGGTTCAACCTGCACAAGGCGGCGATCGCCGACCCGGCCGAGCCCGAGCGCCCGGGCGGCGCGGTGATCCTCATCGAGGACCTGACCGACCTGCAGACCCTCGAGTCCGAGCTCGCCCACAGCGAGCGGCTCGCCTCGATCGGGCGCCTGGCCGCCGGGGTGGCCCACGAGATCGGCAACCCGGTCACCGGCATCGCCTGCCTGGCCCAGAACCTGGAGAGCGAGACCGAGGACCCCGAGGTGCGCGAGGCGAGCCGCCAGATCGTCGAGCAGACCCGCCGGATCAGCGAGATCGTCCAGTCGCTGGTCGGCTTCAGCCACGGCGGCGCGCTCAGCCAGGACGGCGCCAGCGAGGCCGACCTGCGCGCCTGCGTCGACGAGGCCGCCCGCCTGGTGCGCCTGAGCCGCGCGGCCAAGCAGGTGGGCTTCGACAACCGCTGCGCGCCCGGGCTGGTGGTGCGCGGGGACCGCCAGCGACTGGTCCAGGTGTTCGTCAACCTGCTCAGCAACGCCTGTGATGCCTCGCGGCCCGGCGATCGGGTCGACGTGCTGAGCCGCCTCGACGAGGCCCGGGGGCGGGTGACGGTGGCGGTGGTCGATCGCGGCGAGGGGATCCCGGAGCACCTGATCGACAAGGTCTTCGAGCCGTTCGTGACCACCAAGCCCCCCGGCCAGGGCACCGGGCTCGGCCTGGCGCTGGTCTACCGGATCGTCAAGGAGCACGAGGGCGAGGTCGACGTGGCCAGCGAGGACGGACGCGGCACCACCGTGCAGGTGCACCTGCCGCTGGCCGCGGCCGTGCCGGCGCCCAGCGGGGAGGTGGCGGTGTCATGAGCCGGATCCTGGTGGTCGAGGACGAGGAGGTGATCCGCACGGCGCTGCGCCGCCTGCTCGAGCGCAACGGCTACCAGGTCAGCGAGGCGGCCTCGGTCGAGCGGGCCCGCCCGCTGCTGGCCAGCACCGGGCCCGACCTGGTGATCGCCGACCTGCGCCTGCCCGGGGCCCCCGGCACCGACCTGATCGGGGCCGCCGGCGAGGTGCCGGTGCTGATCATGACCAGCTTCGCCAGCGTGCGCTCGGCCGTCGAGGCGATGAAGCTCGGCGCCATCGACTACATCGCCAAGCCCTTCGACCACGAGGAGCTGCTGCTCACCGTGGCCCGGATCCTCGGCGAGCGCCGGCTACGGCGCCAGAACCGCGCCCTCAAGCGCGACGTGGCGCGCAGCTTCCCGGTCGGGGGGATGGTCGGCGACTGCCCGGCGATGCGCGCGGTCTGGGAGCGCATCGACAAGGTCGCGCCGACCGACACCACGGTGCTGGTGATCGGCGAGTCGGGCACCGGCAAGGAGCTGGTCGCCCGGGCGGTGCACGAGAAGAGCGG
Organism: uncultured Ectothiorhodospiraceae bacterium; assembly: GCA_964599705.1. Classification (GTDB taxonomy): domain Bacteria; phylum Pseudomonadota; class Gammaproteobacteria; order HK1; family HK1; genus CAZRGU01. The sequence goes on from CAZRGU010000137.1 coordinate 3,940, forward strand.
GCGGCGCGCGGCACCGATGATCACCGTCAACTGCGCGGCCATCCCCCACGACCTGATCGAGAGCGAGCTGTTCGGGCACGAGCGCGGCTCGTTCACCGGCGCGGTCGAGTCGCGCCAGGGGGTGGTCGAGGCCGCCGACGGCGGCTCGCTGTTCCTCGACGAGATCGGCGAGCTGCCCCTCGAGGCCCAGGCCCGCCTGCTGCGGGTCCTCCAGGAGGGCGAGATCCGGCGGGTCGGCTCGACCCAGACCAAGCACGTCGACGTGCGCCTGATCGCGGCCACCCACCGCGACCTGCCGGCGATGGTCGAGCAGGGGCTGTTCCGCGAGGACCTCTACTTCCGTCTCCACGTGATGGAGATCCGGCTGCCGCCGCTGCGCGAGCGCGGCGACGACATCGAGGAGCTGGCCCGCACCCTGCTCGAGCGAAGCTGCAAGCGCCTGCACCGCAGCGGGGTCGAGCTCGGCGCCGAGGCGATGGCCGCGATCCGCGACTACGACTGGCCGGGCAACGTCCGCGAGCTCGAGCACGCCATCGAGCGGGCGGTGATCCTGGTCGAGGACGGCGCGCCGATCACCCCCGAGCTGCTCGCCCTGGGCGGCGGCCCCGGCACGAGCGGCGAGGCCCGCCCGCGCACCGACCTGTCGCTCGAGGAGTACTTCCGCGCCTTCGTCGAGGAGCACCAGGGCCAGCTCACCGAGACCGAGATCGCCGAGCGCCTCGGGATCAGCCGCAAGGCGCTCTGGGAGCGGCGCCAGCGCCTCGGGATCCCGCGCCCCAGGAGCCGCTGACGCTACCGATCGCCGCAGCCGCGGCGTTACCACAGGTAACACCTTCCCGCCGACCGCCGGCCGCGCCGCCGCCCGGGCGCCGTAACTCGTTGACTGCCTGCCCCGACCCCGACCGGCATGCATCTTGCAGCCCGGCCTGCAAGGCTCGTGGCACGCGCCCGCCGGGAGGCGTGCCGGGGGTCCGGGTCCGTCCAGGCGGCAGGCCCCGGGGAGGGGACCACGCGGTCGGGGCGATATAAAGACGAGGTTGGCCACTAACTGGGGGACGATATGGACGCGAAAATCGTCTGGTTGTTCATATTCGTCGCGCTGTACTGGGCGTACTGCATCTTCTGGGGAATCAAGGGTGCACTGTCGGCCCGTACTGCCAGCGACTACTTCATCGCCGGGCGCCGGATCCCGATCTGGGTCTTCGTGCTCGCGGCGACCGCCACGTCCTTCTCCGGATGGACGTTCATGGGGCATCCGGGCCTGCTCTACCGCGACGGGTTCCAGTACGCCTACGCGTCGTTCTACACCATCACCATCCCGTTCACCGGCGTGATCTTCCTCAAGCGCCAGTGGATGCTGGGCAAGCGGTTCGGCTTCGTCACCCCGGGTGAGATGCTGTCGCACTACTTCAAGTCCGACGCCATCCGCATCCTGGTCGTGATCGTCGCCCTGGTGTTCTCGGTGCCCTACCTCGGGCTGCAGCTGCGCGCCTCGGGCTTCCTGTTCAACGTGCTCACCGACGGCCTGCTGAACGTCGAGGTCGGGATGTGGCTGCTCTCGGCGGTGGTGTTCATCTACGTGGCCTCGGGCGGGTTGCGCGCGGTGGCCTACGTGGACACCCTGCAGTGCATCCTGCTCGCCCTCGGCATCGTGATCATCGGCATCATCGCGCTGAGCTACGTCGGCGGCTGGGGCAAGCTCAACGAGGGCATCGCGGCGCTCGCCTCGATGGACGCCAAGCGCACCCCGGACGGCTACAGCCACTACATCGCCATCCCCGGCGTGATCCAGTTCGTCTCGGCGGGCCCGAAGGCCACCGGCGGGGCCTGGACCGGGATCATGGTGCTCACCTACATGTTCGCGCTGATGGGCATCCAGAGCGCCCCGGCGTTCTCGATGTGGGCGTTCTCGAACAAGGACCCGCGCCCCTTCGCGCCGCAGCAGGTGTGGGCATCCTCGGCCGGGATCGGCTTCATCCTGTTCTTCTTCACCGCCTTCCAGGGCCTCGGCGGGCACATGCTCGGCGGCGACTCGGCGTTCACCGCCAAGTTCCCCGAGCTGGCCAACCCGGTGATGCTCGAGGGCCTGCAGAAGATCGGTGCCGATGACCTGATGAAGGCCGCCGGCAAGCAGGGCATGCTGGTCCCGCAGCTCATCCACCTGATGGCCGGCAGCGCGGCCTGGCTGGTCGGGCTGCTCTCGGTGTGCGCCCTGGCGGCGATGCAGTCGACCGGCGCGGCCTACATGTCGACGGCCGGCGGGATGCTCACCCGCGACCTGCTCAAGCACTTCGTGATGCCCAACGCGAGCCACGCGCAGCAGAAGCTGTTCGGGCGCATCGGGGTGCTGATCATCGTGCTCGCCGCGCTGGTCGTGGCCACCACCTCCAAGGACGCCCTGGTGCTGCTCGGCGGTCTGGCGGTGGCCTACGGCTTCCAGATGTGGCCGGCGCTGATGGCGGTGTGCTGGTTCCCGTGGTTCACCCGCCAGGGGATCGTGCTCGGGCTGATCGCCGGGCTGATCGCGGTGACCGCCACCGAGAGCATCGGCCAGCAGCTCGGCATCAGCGCCTGGGGGCGCTGGCCGCTGACCATCCACTCGGCCGGCTGGGGGATCCTCTTCAATCTCGGCATCGCCCTGATCGTCTCGGCGATGACCCAGAACGAGGAGGAGACCAAGCACCGGATGACCTACCACAACTTCCTGCGCGAGCACGCGGTGCTGCCCGCCGAGAAGAAGGGGCTGGTCCCGATCGCCTGGATCATCACCCTGGTCTGGTTCTTCTTCGGCATCGGCCCGGGCGCCGTGATCGGCAACACCATCTTCGGCAACCCGAACGATGCGACCACCTGGACCTTCGGCATGCCCTCGATCTGGGCCTGGCAGATCCTCTGGTGGGTGCTGGGCGTGTTCATGATGTGGTTCCTCGCCTACAAGATGGAGATGTCGCGGATCCCCTCCAAGGAGATCGAGGTCCTGCACGAGGACATCGGCGACGTCCACGAGGCGACGACCCAGAGCTGACGGTTCAGGAGGAGCCCCGGAGGGGAGCGCTGCGCCCCTTCGCCGCCGCCCACGGACGGGCGGCGTGCACAACGACAACGCAGGCAACGGACTCGGGGGAAGGGCGACCTTCCCCCTTCTTTTTCGTTATCATCTCGCCCGATGTCCCCGATCGCGTTCTGGACCTGGGTGCTGCTGCTCGCCGCCCTGCTCTACTACCCGGTGAGCAAGCTGGTGTGGGTGCTCAGCGTGCGCCGCCTGCAGCGCAAGCTCGGCCGTCCGCTCGAGGAGGCCGAGATCCGCGGCCAGCGGCAGCGCTCCTGGGTGATCGCCGCGCTGCTGGTGCTGTTCTTCTCCTGGCTCTACAACGCCAGCCGCCTGGGGTTGCCCGGCGGTGGATGAGCGCGCCTACCGGTTCCTCAAGTGGACGGCCATCCTGCTCGCCGTGCTGTGGCTCGGCTGGAGCCTCTACGACAGCTTCCTGAGCGAGCGCAATCCAGGCGACCTGCAGGCCCTCGAGGCCGACACCCTGTTCGAGGACGGCGCCTACGATCGCGCCCTGGAGAGCTACCGGGCCGCGCTCAAGGAGAACCCCGAGCACATCTACGCGCTGCGCGGCAAGGCCCTCTCGCTGATGCAGCTCGGGCGCAACAGCGAGGCGCTGCACGCCTTCGACGACCTGATCGCCCGCGACCCGAACTTCGCCGGGAACTACGCCAACCGCGGCATCCTCAACGACCGCATGGGGCGCTACCGCGAGGCGATCGCCGACTACGAGCATGCGCTGCGCCTCGACCCGAAGATCGCCGAGGGGCCGCACTGGCTGATCCGCTTCCTGCGCAACCAGCCCGAGAAGCCCCCCGGGATCGCCGAGCGCGCCGCCTACCTCAAGGCCGAGCTGGCCAAGCCCGAGGGCGAGCGGGTGCTGCGGGTCCCCGAGGTCGACGCCCAGCAGCGCCCCTACAAGCAGTAGCGGGCGATGACCGACCTGCTGTTCCTGATCGTGACCGGGGCGGTGGCCTACCACGGCCTGACCTGGCGCGACGAGGACGGCCAGTCGGACTGGGTGCGGCTGCTGTTCGGCTGCATCGCCCTGGTGTTCTTCGTCGGCGTGCTGCTCAAGGACGTGCTGCGGATCGGGTGAGCGGCACGGCGAACAGCGGGGCGGCAGCGGGCACGCGCGACCTCGCCGTGGCGGTCGACGTCCTGGTCGAGGGGGTCCACTTCCCGCCGGCGACCGCCGCGGCCGACGTCGGCCACAAGGCCCTCGCGGTCAACCTCAGCGATCTCGCCGCGCTCGGGGCGCGCCCCCTGAGCGCGCAGATCGCCTCCTGTGGATCCGATCGCGATCCGAGCTGGTGGGAGGCGGCAGGTGCCGGCATGGCGGCGCTCGCCGCCACCCATGGCGTCGAGATCAGCCTGCTCGCCCGCCATCTCCATCCGCCCCCGCCGGGCGGCGCCGAGACGCGGGTGCTGGCCGTGCAGGTGATCGGCGACCTCGAGGGGTGCGCGCCGCTGCTGCGCAGCGCCGCGCAGCCCGGCGACGATCTGTGGGTCAGCGGCACCCTCGGCGACGCCGCGCTGGGGCTCGCCGCGCTGCGCGGCGAGGTCACGCTCGGGCCCGAGGCCCGCGCCCATGCCCTCGCCCGCCTCTCCCGCCCCGCGCCGCGGGTGGCCCTCGGGCTCGCCCTGCGCGGGCTCGCCCACGCCGCCATCGACTGCTCCGACGGGCTCGCCCAGGACCTCGGTCACGTGGCCGCCGCGAGCGCGGTGGCCGTCGAGATCGAGGCCGCGGCGATCCCGCTCTCGGCGGCGCTGCGCGGCGCCGTGTCGCCCGAGCGGGCGCTGGCCCTGGCGCTGGCCGGCGGCGACGACTACGAGCTGTGCTTCACCTGCCCGCCCCGGGCGCGACCCGCGCTGGCCGCCCTGGGGGCCACTCCGGGCTGCCCCCTGACCCGCATCGGCCGGGTGCTCGCCGGGCGGGGCGTGCGCCTGATCGACGCGCGCGGCGCGCCGCTCCCGGTGCCGGCGGGCTACCGGCACTTCTCCCCGGGCCCCGGGCAGTGACCGGCCGGCCTGGCCCGCCCGGCCACGGCCGCTTCACCGCCCCCGCCGTGGCGAGGGCGCGCGGCCCGCGCCGGGCGCCCCGCTGAGCGATGGCGACTCGCCCCGACCTGCGCCACCCCCTCCACCTGGTCGCCGTGGGGCTCGGCGCCGGGCTGGCGCCCCGGGCGCCGGGCACCGCCGGCACCCTGGCCGCGGTGCCGCTCTACCTGCTGCTTGCGCCGTTGCCGGTGGCGCTCTACCTCGCGGTGGTGGCGGCGCTGTTCACCCTCGGGGTGTGGGCCTGCGGGGTCACCGCGCGCGACCTCGGCGCCGGGGACCCGGGCGTCATCGTCTGGGACGAGGTGGTCGGGTTTCTCCTGGCGATGACCGCGATCGCCCCGCGATGGCCGATGATCGTCGCCGGCTTCCTGCTCTTCCGGCTCTTCGACGTGCTCAAGCCGTGGCCGGTGGGGCTGGCCGACCGGCGACTGCACGGCGGGCTCGGGATCATGGCCGACGATGCCCTCGCCGCGCTCTACAC
>CAZRGU010000138.1:0-9498 GCA_964599705.1 uncultured Ectothiorhodospiraceae bacterium
CGGGCTAGTGGGTCGCCGAGATGGGCGGGCTAGAATGGCTGGCCAGCGATGGGCCAGCGGTGGAGGCGAGGCGATGAGCGAGGAGTGCGGCGAGGCGCCGGCGCGGGGCTTCCCGGCCGCCGAGTACCAGGCTCGGGTCGAGCGGGCCCGCGAGCGGATGAGCGCGGCGCGGCTCGATGCGCTGCTGGTCACGACGCCGGCCAACGTGCGCTACTTCAGCGGCTTCGACAGCCAGTTCTGGGCCAGCCCGACCCGCCCCTGGTTCCTGGTGGTGCCGCGCCGGGCCGACCCGATCGCGGTGATCCCCGAGATCGGGGTGCCGGGGATGGCGCGCACCTGGGTCGAGGCGATCCGGAGCTGGCCGGCCCCGCGCCCCGAAGACGACGGGGTCTCGCTGCTCGCCGCGACGCTCGCCGAGGTCGCCGGCGAGCACGGCCGGGTCGGCGCCGAGCTCGGCCGCGAGTCGTGCCTGCGCATGCCGGTGGCCGACCTCGAGCGGCTGCGCGAGCGGGCCCGCGGGGTCGAGCTGGTCGATGGCGCCGAGCTGCTCCACGCCCTGCGCGCGGTCAAGAGCGAGGCCGAGATCGGGCGCATCGGCCACGTCTGCGCGCTGGCCAGCGATGCCTTCGCCGCCCTGCCCGGGCGGCTCCGCGCGGGGATGAGCGAGCGCGAGGCCTGCCGGCGGCTGCGCATCGAGCTCCTCGAGCGCGGCGCCGACGACTCGCCCTACCTGATGGGGGCCTCGGGACCCGGGGGCTACGCCGAGATCATCATGGGACCGGGCGAGCGGCGTCTCTCGCGCGGTGACGTGCTGATCATCGACACCGGGACCACCTTCGACGGCTACTTCTGCGACTTCGACCGCAACTTCGCCTTCGGCGCGCCCGACGATGCGCTGCGCCGCGCCCACGAGACCCTCTGGCAGGCCACCGAGGCGGGGATCGCGGCGGCCCGCCCGGGGGCCACCGCCGAGCAGGTCTGGCAGGCCCAGCAGGCGGTGCTCGAGGCGGCCGGCGCCGCGGCCGGCAACGTCGGACGGCTCGGCCACGGGCTCGGCCTGCAGCTCACCGAGCCGCCCTCGCTGCGCCGCGGCGACCACACGGTCCTCGAGCCCGGCATGGTGCTGACCATCGAGCCCGGGCTCACCATCGCCCCCGGTCGGATGCTGGTCCACGAGGAGGACCTGGTGGTGCGCGAGGACGGCGCCGAGCTGCTCACCCGGCGCGCGCCGCGCGAGCTGGTGGTGATCGAGGGCTGAACGTTCGCGAAAAAGTCGTCCGCCTGCTGCGGGCGCCCCGGGTCGCCTCGCTCTGCGCTGCACCTCCGGGTCGTTGCGTAGGGGTATCCGGGCTGCGTGCAGCCGGTTGCGGGCAGCCTATTGGCCGGCGATACCTTTCCCGAGCGAACGCTCGACATGGCAGGCGAACGTCTCGAAGTCATCGAGACGCTCGCCGAGCACTCGGGCCACGATCTCAAGATCGACCTCCAGGTAACCGTGCACCAGCACGTTGCGGAATCCCGCGATCTCCCGGAAGCGATTGCCGAACCGCGATGGCAGAACGCCGATCTCGACGAGCCGATCGATGGCTGATGCATAGTCCGGGGCGTCGAGCCCCGCAGCCGAGGCCAGGTGGGTGGCGATGTCGAGCGCGTTCTGGGCGCAGAGCTGCAGGCCGTGCTCGACGGCCCATTGCAGGTCGGAGTCTGCGCGCAGCGCCTGGGGCGTGGTCCCCGAGTGACGGCGCAGGTTGGCGAGCGCAGAGCGAAGCGCGGCGAGGTGCCGCCGAACGACCGTCTGGTCTGCGCGGCCCGGGATCACTGTTCCGTGCCGTCCAGGGCCGCGTGCCGCGCCGCCTCCATCTTCCCGAGCTGGGGCACGAAATCGCAGTACCGCGACAGCGCCCGACCTTCGCGCACGGTCGTCGCGGAAAGGTCACGGGACAGGATCCGAACGCCGTCACGCAGCACACGGTGGTAGAGCACGGGCGGCGCACGGTTCAGGACCACCACGTCGACCTCGTTCGTTCCGAGCCCGGACATGAGCTGCGCGGTCAGCCGCGCCCGATAGCCGTAGTCGCCTTGATCGGCCCGTGCCTCGTCGATGTAGACCGCGACATCGAGGTCGCTGTGGGGCTGGGCCTCGCCGCGCGCATGCGACCCGAACAGGTACGCCTCGAGGACCTCTTCGCAGGGTGCGAGCAGCGCGGCAAGCCGCGCCGCCCATCGCCGGTCATGGCAGCGGGTAGTCATCCCCGGAATGATGCGCGCCCGGCCGTGGCGCGGCAAGGCGCTCGCCGCCCCGTCAGCCGGCCGCGCGCAGGCCCTCGAGCAGCGGGGCCATGCGCTCGACGCAGGCCTCGCCCTCGGCGATCGCCTCGGCGGCGCGGTGGAACTCGAGCAGGCGGATGTGGGAGAGCTGGGGGCTGAGGAGCACGTCGGGCGGGTCGCCGGCCATCCGGCTGCGGGTGATCCGGTCCTGCATGATGTTGACCGCGGTGGCCACCGTCTCGATCAGCGAGGGGGAGGGCTCGGCCGCGGCGCGCGCCAGCCAGCGCGGGGCGTGGGCGCGAAGCGCCGCGGCCAGGGCGTCGGTCGGTCGCGGCATGCCCTCGCCGCGCGTCGCCGGGCGCCGTCCGAGGGCGCGCCCGACCAGGTCGCCGTTGAGGTTGACCGCGATCACCCGCTCGGCGCCGAGCGCTCGGCACAGCGAGACCGGCACCGGGTTGACCAGCCCGCCGTCGACCAGCCAGCGCCCGTCGCGGCGCACCGGCGGGAACAGGCCGGGCAGGGCGAACGAGGCCCAGGCCGCGTCGAGCAGTGGCCCCTCCTGGAGCCAGATCTCGTTGCCGCTCTCGAGGTCGGTGGCCACCGCGGCGAAGGGGCGCTCGAGGCGCTCGATGCGCGCCGCCGGGTCGCCGATCGCCCCCTCGAGAAAGGCGCGCAGGCGCGGTCCGTCGACGAAGCCGCGCCCGCTGAGATCGATCTCGAAGAAGCGCACCAGCTCGAGCGGGCGCAGCGCGGTGATCGCGCGGGCCAGCGCCTCGAGCCGGCCGCTGGCCCAGGCCGCGCCGACCAGGGCGCCGATCGAGCAGCCGCTGACCACGTCCGGGCGGATGCCGGCGGCGGCCAGCGCGCGGATGATGCCGATGTGGGCCCAGCCGCGCGCCGAGCCGCTGCCGAGCGCCAGCCCGAGGCGCAGCCGGCGTGCCCCGCTCAGTACCACAGCCCCCAGACCCGCCAGCGCGGGCGGCGCGCCACCACCGGCAGCACGAAGCGCGAGTCGAGCACCGCGAAGGGCTCGGCGAAGGCCGCCACCGGGGCCTGCTCGAGCTCGAGGAGGCGGCGGATGCGCTCCTCGGTGGGCGGGTGGGTGCGCAGCAGCGAGGGGTCGGGGACCCGCCGCCCGGGGAACAGGATCTGCTCGAAGAGCCGCCCCTGGTAGCGCTCCATGCGCGCCAGGGCGCTGGCCAGGGCCCGCGGGTCGCCGGTCAGCTCGGCCGCCCCGAGGTCGGCGTCGTACTCGCGGGTCCGCGACAGGGCGAGCTGGATCACGGCGCTCGCCGTCGGCGCGAGGATCAGGATCAGCACCGCCGTCCAGCTCACCGTGGCCGCGCCGAGGAGCAGCAGCGGGAGGTTGAGCAGCAGCAGCATCTGGCCGAGCGAGGAGAAGATCTGGGTGAGGCGGCTGAACAGATCGGCGAGCCCCATCACCCACATGTCGTTGTGGCGCACGTGGCTGACCTCGTGGGCGAGCACCCCGGCGACCTCGCGCGCGCTCAGGGCCCGCAGCAGGCCGTCGGTGACCGCGATCGCCGAGCGCCGCCGGCTGCCGACCGCGAAGGCGTTGATGATCGAGCTCGGCACGTAGTGCAGCGCCGGCACCGCCGGGAGCTCGGCGCGGGCCGCGAGCAGCTCGAGGATCGAGTGCAGGTCGGGGGCCTCCTCGGGACGCAGCGCCCGGGCGCCGTAGAGGCGCAGGATCAGGCGCGGCGAGAGGCCCGGATTGACCGCCACCAGCAGCGCCCCGAGGCCGAGGGCGAGCAGCGCGCCGCCGCCCCCGGCGACGATGCTGCCCAGGGCGGCGAGGATCGCGGCCATCATCGCCAGCAGCAGCAGCGACTGGACGGCGTTGATCAGGCGGTGGCGCAGCCAGGCCTCGGCGTTCACGGTCTCCTCCGCGCTCGAGCCCGCTCCGGGCGGCACGCCGCGGGAATCTCGGGCCGGCGATCAGCCTACCCGAGCGGCTGTGTTTTTGTAATTGCCGGCGCTGCGAGACTATCATCGAGCGGTCCGCCGCGGGCGCGCGACGGGTCCCGAGCGGGCCATCGGGCGGCCGTGAGGCCGCAGCGGCCGGCTGATAACAACACCTGAGGAGGTCACTCATGTCACGACACGACGAGCTGGAGCGGATGCTTCGCGAGGGGAGGATCTCGCGCCGCGAGTTCATCGCCCTGTCCTCGGCGCTGGCCGCCGGGGCGGCGCTGAGCGCGATGCCGGGCGGCGCGGCGCTCGCCGCGGCCGCCAAGCGCGGCGGTCACTTCCGGATGGGACTGGGCCACGGCTCGACCACCGACAGCACCGACCCGGCCACCTTCACCGATCTGTACATGCAGACCGTCGGCTCCGGCGCGCTGTACAACTACCTCACCGAGGTCGACGCCAACGTCAAGCTCCAGCCCGAGCTGGCCGAGAGCTGGGATGCCTCGGCGGATGCCTCGACGTGGACCTTCAAGCTGCGCAAGGGGGTCGAGTTCCACAACGGCAAGACGCTGGACGCAGGCGACGTCATCGCCTCGGTCCAGCACCACCTGGGCGAGGACTCGAAGTCGGCGGCCAAGGCGATCCTCAAGGCGATCGTCGAGATGAAGGCCGACGGCAACGACACCGTGGTCTTCAAGCTCAAGGAGGGCAACGCCGACTTCCCGTACCTGATGAGCGACTACCACGTCGCCATCCTCCCGGCCAAGGATGGCAAGGTCGACACCTCGGGGGTGGGCACCGGGGGCTACATGCTGGAGAGCTTCGAGCCCGGGGTGCGCACCCGCCTGAAGCGCAACCCCAACTACTGGAAGTCGGGCCGGGCGTGGTTCGACTCGGCCGAGGTCACGGTGATCACCGACGTGGCCGCGCGCACCAACGCGCTGACCACCGGCGAGATCGACGCCATGGACCGGGTCGATCTGAAGACCGTCAACCTGCTCAAGCGCGACAAGTCGATCCGCATCGAGGAGACCAGCGGCAACGCCCACTACACCTTCGCGATGCTCACCGACGTCAGCCCCTTCGACAACAACCACGTGCGCCTGGCGCTCAAGTTCGGGCTCGACCGCAAGGCGCTGCTCAAGACCATCCTGCGCGGCCACGGCTACCTCGGCAACGACCACCCGATCGGGCGGGCCAACCCGTACTTCGCCAAGGACATCCCGCAGCGCCACTACGACCCGGACAAGGCCCGCTTCCACCTCAAGAAGGCCGGCCTGAGCAGCCTCAAGGTGGACCTGAGCGCTGCCGACGCGGCCTTCACCGGGGCGGTCGACGCCGCCGTGCTCTACAAGGAGCACGCCGCCAAGGCCGGCATCGAGATCAACGTGATCCGCGAGCCCAACGACGGCTACTGGTCGAACGTGTGGATGAAGAAGCCGTGGAGCGCGGTGTACTGGGGCGGGCGCCCGACCGAGGACTGGATGTTCTCGACCGCCTACGCGGCCGGCGCGCCCTGGAACGACAGCCACTGGAACAACGAGCGCTTCAACAAGCTGCTCAAGCTGGCCCGTGCCGAGCTCGACTCGGCCAAGCGCCGCGAGATGTACCGCGAGATGCAGCTCATCGTGCGCGACCAGGGCGGGGTCGTGGTCCCGGTGTTCAACAACTACGTGTTCGCGACCAGCCGCAAGGTCGGCCACGGCAAGATGGGTGGCAACTGGAGCATGGACGGGTTCCGGGCGATCGAGCGCTGGTGGTTCGTCTGAGTCTCTTCGCGGTCTGAGGAGGCGTGGAGAAGCTCCTCAAGCTGGTGGCCCAGCGCCTCGCGCTGGGCCTCCTCACCCTGCTCATCGTCTCGCTGATCATCTTCCTCAGCGTACAGCTCCTGCCCGGGGATCTGGCCCAGGCGATCCTCGGCCAGAGCGCCACCCCGGAGACGGTGGCCGCCTTCCGGCGCGAGCTCGGCCTCGACCTGCCCGCCTACCTGCGCTACTGGAACTGGCTGGCCGGCATGCTCCACGGCGACATGGGCCGCTCGCTGGCCAACCAGCTCGACATCGCCACCCTGATCGGGCGGCGGCTCGGCAACACCCTGTTCCTGGCCGGCTTCGCGGCGCTGATCTCGGTGCCGCTGGCGCTCAGCCTCGGGGTGCTCGCCGCGCTGTACCGCAACTCGCTCTTCGACCGGCTGGTCAACGCCACCACCCTGACCACCATCTCGTTTCCCGACTTCTTCGTCGCCTACATCCTGATCCTGCTCTTCTCGGTCAAGGCCGGCTGGTTCCCGAGCCTGGCGAACATCGACCGCGAGACCGCCTTCTGGGACCGGGTCTATCACCTGGTGCTGCCGGCGCTGACGCTCAGCCTGGTGGTGATCGCCCACATGATGCGCATGACCCGGGCCGCGATCATCAACCTGCTGGCCAGCCCCTACATCGAGATGGCGCAGCTCAAGGGGCTGTCGCGGGCCCGGATCATCGTCCACCACGCGCTGCCCAACGCCTGGGCGCCGATCATCAACGTGGTGGTGATCAACCTCGCCTACCTGGTCGTCGGGGTGGTGGTCGTTGAGGTGGTCTACGTCTACCCCGGGCTCGGCCAGCTCCTGGTCGACTCGGTCTCCAAGCGCGACATCCCGGTGGTGCAGGCGAGCGCGCTGATCTTCGCGGCCACCTACGTGCTCCTCAACCTGACCGCGGACATCCTCTCGATCGTGACCAATCCGCGGCTGATGCACCCCAAGTAGGCGGTGGCGGTGGTCCAGGCAGTGCTCAAGGCCCTGCGCGGCGCGCCGTGGAGCGCGCGCTTCGGAATCGCGGTGATCCTGGTTTACGCGACGCTGGCGATCTTCGCGCCGCTGGTCGCCCCGTTCGGCGAGTCCGAGGTGGTCGGCGACGCCTACGAGCCGTGGGGTGGGCAGTTCCTGCTCGGCACCGACAACCTCGGGCGTGACATGTTCACGCGCCTGGTCTTCGGCGCCCGCAACACCATCGGCATGGCCTTCCTGACCACCTGCATCACCTTCCTGATCGGCTCCTCGACCGGGCTGCTGGCCGCCATCCTCGGCGGCTGGGTGGATCAGCTCCTGAGCCGCGTGGTCGACGTCCTGATGGCCATCCCGAGCCTGATCTTCGCGCTGCTGATCCTCACCGTGGTCGGCACCTCGGTGCCGGCCCTGATCATGACCATCGCGCTGCTCGAGTCGACCCGGGTGTTCCGGCTCGCCCGGGCGGTGGCGATGAACGTGGTGGTGATGGACTTCGTCGAGGTGGCGCGGCTGCGCGGCGAGCGGCTCGGCTGGGTGATGCGCCGCGAGGTGCTGCCCAACATCGCCGCGCCGCTGATCGCCGAGTTCGGGATGCGCTTCTGCTTCGTGTTCCTGTTCATCAGCGCGCTGAGCTTTCTCGGGCTGGGCATCCAGCCGCCGACCGCCGACTGGGGCTCGATGGTGCGCGAGAACTCCACCCTGATCACCTTCGGCGACGTCACCCCGCTGCTTCCCGCCGGCTCGATCGCGCTGCTCACCGTGGCGGTCAACTTCGTCGTCGACTGGTTCCTGCACAAGACCAGCGGGCTGCGCGATGAGCACTGAGGGGCGCGGGCACGGCGAGCTGCTGCTCGAGATGCGCGGCCTGACCATCGAGGGCCAGGCCGACGAGCAGTGGCTGGAGATCGTGCGCGGCATCGACCTGGTGCTGCACCGCGGCGAGATCCTCGGCCTGATCGGCGAGTCCGGGGCCGGCAAGTCGACCATCGGCATCGCCGCGATGGGCTTCGCCCGCCCGGGGTGCCGGATCACGGGCGGGAGCATCGTCTTCGACGGCATCGACCTGCGTGGCGCCTCCCCCGAGGAGCTGCGCCGGATCCGCGGGGCGCGCATCGCCTACGTGGCGCAGAGCGCGGCAGCGGCCTTCAACCCGGCCCACCGGTTGATCGATCAGTACTGCGAGACCCCGATGGAGCACGGGGTGAAGTCGCGCGCCGAGGCCGAGCGCGAGGCGATCGAGCTGTTCGGGGTGCTCCAGCTCCCCGAGCCCGGCGAGATCGGCTACCGCTACCCGCACCAGGTCTCGGGCGGGCAGCTCCAGCGGGCGATGACCGCCATGGCGATGGCCTGCCAGCCCGATCTCATCATCTTCGACGAGCCGACCACCGCGCTCGACGTCACCACCCAGATCGAGGTGCTGGCCGCGATCAAGGGCGTGGTGCGCCGCTTCCACACCGCCGCGATCTACATCTCCCACGATCTGGCGGTGGTGGCGCAGATGGCCGATCGGATCATGGTGCTGCGCTACGGCGAGCTCGTCGAGGAGCGCCCGACCCGGGCGATCATCGAGGCCCCGGAGCAGGACTACACCCGCCGGCTGCTCTCGGTGCGCAGCTACCGCAAGCGCGCCCAGCGCCCGGTCGCCGCCGGAAGCCAGCCGGTGCTCGAGGTGCGCGCGGTCACGGCCAGCTACCGCGGCGGGGTCGACGTGCTCCACGAGGTGAGCATGGAGGTCCACGAGGGACGCACGGTGGCGGTGGTCGGCGAGTCGGGTAGCGGCAAGAGCACCCTGGCGCGGGCCATCACCGGGCTGCTGCCGCCGAGCCGCGGCGAGGTCCGCTACCGCGGCGAGCCGCTCCCGGCGGCGCTCGGCGAGCGCGATCGCGACCAGCTCCGGCGCCTGCAGATGATCTACCAGATGCCCGACACCGCGCTCAATCCGCGCCAGCGGGTGCGCGAGGTGATCGGACGCCCGGTCGAGTTCTACCTCGGGCGCGGCGGGGCCGAGAAGGAGGCGCGGGTGCGCGAGCTGCTGGCCATGATCGAGCTCGACCCCGGCGAGTTCATCGATCGGCTGCCCGGCGAGCTCTCCGGCGGGCAGAAGCAGCGCATCTGCATCGCCCGGGCGCTGGCTGCCGAGCCCGAGCTGATCATCTGCGACGAGGTCACCTCGGCGCTCGACCAGATCGTCGCCGACGAGGTCCTCAAGCTCCTCCAGCGCCTCCAGGACGAGCTCGGGGTCTCGTACCTGTTCATCACCCACGACCTGGCCACCGTGCGGGCGATCGCCGACGACGTGGTGGTGATGCTCCAGGGGCGGATCGTCGAGCAGGGCGAGAAGCAGCAGGTGCTCACCCCGCCGCACCACGCCTACACCGAGCTGCTGCTCTCCTCGGTCCCCGAGATGGACCCCGACTGGCTCGACGGGGTCCTGGCGCGGCGCACCGCTGGCCCCTGAGAGCCCCGACGAGCGCCGGCCGCGCGCTCGACGAGCGAAGTAGCCCGGGCTCTGCCCGGGATCGAGCGCG
>CAZRGU010000139.1:0-9445 GCA_964599705.1 uncultured Ectothiorhodospiraceae bacterium
CATCTTCCCTACGAAACCCGCGGGAAGCGGTGCTCCTCCTCGAGGTAGCGGTGGCGATCGGCGCCGGGGAGCTCGCCGTCGTAGCCGGCGAGGTGGAGGTTGCGCTGCCACTCGGCGCGGTAGTAGGCCATCACCCGCTCGAGCTCCTCGCGGGCGGCCGGCGCCGAGCCGAGCAGGTGACGGAAGCGCGCCTGCAAGGTCAGGAAGGCCTCGCCGGGGTCGCGCGGGGTCGGGTAGATCTCGAGGTAGGGGATGCCGTGCTCGACGGTCAGCGGCGGGAACAGCGCCCCCTCCTCGGCCAGGTGGGCGAGCTCGTAGGTGAGGTCGTCGGCGGCGAACTTCCAGCCGGTGGTGCAGGGCTGCAGGAAGTGCAGGAAGGCGCCGCGCGCCCCGTCCTCGAGGGCCCGGGCGACCAGCCGGGTGATGTGCTCCTGGCGGTGGATGTTGGCCCGCGCGGCGAACGCCACCCCGTGCTCGGCGACGATCTCGACCACCGGCTTCTTGCGCAGGTCGTTGCCGATCGGGCGATTGCGCCCGCGCGGGTGGGTGGTGGTGTTGCCGCCCGGCGAGGTCGCCGCCGAGTACTGGTTGCCGGTGTTCTGGTAGCCCTCGTTGTCGTAGCACACGTAGAGGGCGCGCTGCACGAGGGCCTCGGCGAGCTCGTCCTCGCCGAGCCTCTGCAGGCGCGAGAACAGCCCCGAGAGGTTGCCGAAGCCGATGTCGAAGGTGCCGCCGTCGCCGCCCCAGCCGAGGTGCAGGATGCGATTCGGCTCGAGGCGCCGCCCGGCGCGCAGCGCGTGGCGGGCCCGGGTCCGCTTGGCGGCCAGCCCGCCGAGCATCTCCGAGGGCGCCCCGCCGAAGACCCCGTGCACCGACGGGTAGAGCTTGCCGGTGTAGGGCCAGATCCCGGAGTAGACCTCGAAGCAGCCGGTCGCCTCGTAGGTGATGATCTCCTCGTAGCCGCAGCCGAGCGCGGCCTTCATCACCAGCCCGTAGAGCGCGTTGACCGGGCAGCCGAGGCAGTTGCGGATCCCCGGGGCGAGGCAGCTCCCGGCGGTGACCAGCGGGTCGAGGTTGAGCCGCGTCCAGGGCCGGCGCAGCGGGTAGCGGGGCGGGATCCCGGCCAGGGCCAGCTCGACGATGCGCTCGAGGCGGTGGGGGCCCGGGGCGATCACGGCCGCCGGCAGCCAGCGCAGCTCGGGCACGATGCGGTCGGTGATGACGGCGAGCACCCGCTCCGGGGAGCGCGGGGTGCGCAGCCGCCGGGCCATCCAGATCACGGCCCGGCGGAAGGCCTCGAGGTCGACCTGGCCGAGCGGGCGCGGGGCGCCGTCGGGGCCGTCGACGCTGAGCTCGACCTTGGCGGCGAGGCGGCGCAGCTCCTCGAGGGCGGTGGCCACCGGGGCGTCGCGCAGCACCAGCCCCTGGGTGCCGAGCAACGTGGCGTAGGACTCGCCGGCCAGGCGCGCGGCGAGCAGCGCGTCCAGCGCCACGATCGCCCCCTCGTGCTCGAGGCGGGCGATGAGATCGAGGATCGCGATCGCGGCGTCGAGCACCTCGGCGAGCGGGCGCTTCTCGAGCACCGCGAGGCAGTACAGATCGAAGAGCAGCGCCTGGTCGTCGAGCCCGGCGAGATCGTTCTCGGCGCGCCGCTCGCCGCGCCCCGAGGCGAGCGTCACCTGGCAGCCGGCCCCGAGCGCGCGCAGTCGCGCCAGGCGCTCGGCGATGCTCGCCGAGGCGGTCAGGTCCTCGTAGCGCCCGGCGGCCTTGATGCCGATCGAGGCGGCCAGCCAGTTGAGCTGCGGGCGCAGCCGCACCAGGGCAGCCCCCAGGCGCGACTCGCGCCAGCGCCGCGGGTCGTCCTCGCTGACCAGGGTCGGCCCGGCGACCAGCTCGCGCTCCTCGGCGGCGAACTTGAAGCAGGCCAGAAGCCGTGCCAGCGAGACCGCGGGGGCGGCGGCCAGGCGCGCCTCCTCGGTGGCCGCGCAGGCGTCCAGAAAGCGCAGGAACTCGCCCTCGGCGACCCCGTAGGCGGCCTCGGTCTCGGCGCAGATGCGCGCCAGGCGCTCGCCGTCGAGCTCGGCGAGGCGCGCGTCGAAGCGCCCCTCGTCGAACACGTGCAGGGCGACACCCTGGCGCTCGAGGGCCGCGGCGCGGGCCACCAGCCCGGCCGGGTCGTCGCCCGGGGCGGCGAGCAGCGGCCCCTCGTCGAAGCCGCTCAGGCGGTTGTGGAAGCGGCTCGAGCAGTGGATGGTGGCCGAGCGCACGCCGAGCGCGGCGGCCACCGCGAGCACCTTCTGGAGGTTGCCGAGCAGGTACTCGAGCGAGATCCCGAGGCGCTGGGCGAGGCGCACCAGGGCGGCGCGGGCCTCCTCGCGCCCGGCCGGCAGCCCGCCCAGGCCGCGGCCCTGGAGCTCGGCGAGGCGCTCGAGCGCCCCGCCCTCGAGGGCGGCGAAGTCGGGCAGCCGCTCGACGCTCTCGACCAGGGCATCGAGGAAGTGCTCGCCGGGGCGCAGCTCGCCGGCCAGCACCCGGGCCACCTCGACCACCCCGCGGGCAAGCTCCAGGCGCCGCCCGGGGAGGCGCTCGGCGATGCGCTCGGCGGCGAGCTCGGTGAGCGCCCCGGCGAGCGCCCCGTCGGGGAGCAGCAGGACGAAGCCTGCGGGCAGCACCGAGCAGGCCTCGGCGAGCGCCGCGGCCTGCTCGAGCCGGCCCGGTCGCTCGCCGCACGGGGCGAGAAAGAAGCCCTCCTCGATCGCCTCGGGCACCGCCGCCATCGCCGCCACCTCCTCGCCGCCGGCCGCGCTTGTCACAGGTTCACCCCCACGTACTCCTTGCCACGGCGCAGGGTGAGCTCGCCGGCCGCGCAGCGCAGCGCCTTGAGGCACTCGTCGCGGGCCTCGGCGAGGCTCGGGGTGCGCCCGCCGAGCCCGTGGATGCGCGCGTAGAGGCGCGTCCCGCTGGCGGCCAGGTCGTACTCGTTGACCACCCCGGCGAGCTCGGTGTAGAGGCGCCCGCCGACCGCCCCGTAGGGGTCGTCGCGGTCGTAGCAGAAGACCTGGCGCCCGCGCAGCGCCTCGGCCCAGGCCGCCGCCGGGAAGGGGCGCAGCACGTTGGGGTGGGCCACGGCGACCTCGACGCCGCGCCCCGAGAGCTCGCGGGCGACCTCCTCGTAGGTGCCGTAGGCGGCGCCGGCGACCACCAGCAGCACCTCGGCGCGCTCCAGGTTGAAGGCATCGAGCGGCCCGTAGCGCCGTCCGGTGAGGCGGGCGAAGTGCGCGAAGACCCGCTCGATGACCTCGAGGGCGAGGCGCATCGCGACCTCGCGCTGGTAGTCGGTGTCGAGGCGCGAGTCGCTGAGCTGCAACGTCCCGGTCACCGACCAGTTCGGAGTCTCGCAGTAGCGGCGCACGTAGTCGAAGGCGGGGTCCTCGTAGAGCGCGCCGATGAGCTCGGGCTCGGCGACCAGGTAGCCCTCCGGGGCGTGGCTGACCTCGAAGCCCTCGGAGGCGACGATCGCGGGCAGCATCACGCAGCGGTCCGGGATCATCTCGAGGCGAGCGCCCGGGCGCTTGCGGTACTCGGCGTAGAGCGAGACCAGGTAGGCGAGCAGGTGGAAGTCGTAGGCCTGCTGCACGTCGCGGGTCATGAACACCAGGTAGCCGGCGTCGAGCCCCACCTTGTTGAGGTCGCCGTGGTCGTTCTCGACGTCGAGCGGGGCATTGAGCGAACGGAGCACGTTCGAGATCAGCACGTTGCCCATCCGCAGCCCGGCGATGCTGTGGACCACCTCGCTCATCAGCGCGAAGCCCTGCGAGCTGGTCGCGGTGAAGGCGAGCACCCGGTCGCGGGCCGCCCCGAGCAGCGCCCCGGCGGCCCCGTGCTCGGACTCGGGGGTGACCGCCTCGGCGGCGATCTCGCCGTCGGCGACCCGCTGGGCGAGGATCTCGACGACCGGGGTCTGGGGGGTGATCGGGTAGGCCGCGATCACGGCCGGGAACAGGTCGAGGACCTGGGCGGCGGCCCGGGCGATGGCGTGGTTGCCGTCCTCGAAGCAGGGCCGCTGCCCGGGCGGCGTCGCGGCCGGCTCGATCGGGCCGAGCGCGGCGCTCGCCACCCGCCGCTCGCCCTCGGCGCGCAGCGCCGCGGGGGCGGCGCGCAGCACCTCGAGGTTGGCCGCGACCTTCTCGCCGGGCCCGAACTTCTCGGCCAGCGAGCGCTCGACGACCGCGGCGAAGGCCTCGCCATCGACGCTGCCCGCCTCGAGCATCCCGAGCAGGCCGCCGATCATCGCGTAGTTGGGCGGGATGCGCCGCCCGGCGAGCAGCGCCGCGCAGTCGAGCGTGAACAGCGCCCCGCCCTCGCCGAGCCCGGCCGCGGCGCGCAGCTCCGCGGGGCCGAGCGGGCTGTTGACGAGCAGCGCCGGCCCCCCCGAGCCGGCCTCCTCGAGCAGCCCGCGGACCAGGGCGATCAGGCGCGCATCGAAGAGCAGCACCACGTCGGGGCGCTCGAAGGCGGCGTGCGAGCGGATCGGCTCGCGCCCCACCACCCCGTAGCCACGCACCGGGGCGCCCTTCTTCGAGGGGTCGAAGAGCGGGAAGGCGCGCCCGTGGTAGCCGGCCGCGGTGAACGCGGCGACCATGTCCTGGACCGCCGAGACCACCCCGGTGCCGGCCCCGCCGAGCAGGAAGACCTTGAGCAGGCGCGCCTCGATGGCCTCGACCAGCCCGGCCCCGGCGAAGCCGAGCTCGCCGCGGTAGAGCGCGGCGAGCAGCTCGGCGGGCGAGGGCTCCTCGGCGGCGAGCGCCAGCAGGCGCTCGAGCGGGTAGCGCCCGGGGCGCAGCGGCCGCTCGATCAGCTCCCCGATCAGCGCCCCGGCCCGCTCCCGGTCGATGCCCTCGAGGGCCGCCTCGTCGAGGTCCGAGAGCCGCACCCCGCCGAGCGTGAAGGCGATCGCACCGTGCGAGGCGGCCTGCACGGCGCGGGCCAGCGGCACCAGCCCGTGGGCCCGCCCGGCGAGGATCTCGGGGCTCGTCCCGAGCTCGACGAGGCCTGCGCCTGCGCCGCTCATGCCGCCCCCCGGGCGAGATCGAAGACCCGCTGGGCGGGCTCGATGACGTCGTGCGGGCAGCAGGCGATGCACAGCCCGCAGGCCTTGCAGTAGTCGGGGTCGACCACGAAGTGGAAGGGCTGGCGGCCGCTGAGCTCCTCGGGCGGGTCGTCGGCGTCGAGGCGGGCGAGCCAGGTCGGGGCGCCGCGCACCAGCGCCGCGGCGGCCCCGGCCGGGACCTCGAGGACCATGCGGATGGCGCCGCGCTCCCCGCCCCCGCCCTCCGGGCACTGGGTCACGCACAGCCCGCACTCCGGCCCCAGGCAGCGCTCGAGGTGCACGTACTCGGGGATCTCGTTGCCGTAGGGGGTCTTCCAGGCCGGCGAGGTGCCGGCCGGCAGCAGCCCGCCGATCGGGCGGGTCTTGGCCCCGGCGAAGGGCCGCTCGATGCGCGCCGCGGCGACCATCGCGCGCAGCAGCTCGCGCGCCCCGGCGCTTCGCATGTGGATGCCGGGGTGGAGCAGCTCGTCGATCACCCGGTGCAGGATCGGGCCGAGCCGGTAGCTGCCGCGGGCCAGCCCGGCGAGGCGCGGCAGCTCGCGGTAGAGGAGGCGCACGGCGGCGAGCACCCGCTCGGGGTCGCGCCCCTCGGCGCGCGCCCAGCGCTCGAGGTCGCCCTCGGGGTCGGGCGAGTCGACCAGGTGGCGCGGGTAGCCGTCGAGCTCGAGGAGCGGGTGGAAGCCGGCGGCGTCGAGCCGGCGGTGGCAGCGGGCCAGCGAGCGGGCGTCGAGGCGCGCGGGAAGCTCGAGCGGGCGGCCCTCGGCGAGCGGGTCGGGGAGCACGAAGTCGCGCTCGCGGGCGCGCTCGGCGGCGCCCGGCCCGGTGGTGCCCGGGACCACCAGGTAGAGCGTCGCGCAGGCCTCGGGGCGCACCGGGCGGATGCGGATGGCGTGCTCCGGGCAGACGTCGACGCACTGCCCGCACTGGTGGGCGCCGGTGCACTCGGCCGCGCGGCGCAGCTCGGCATCCGGGTGCCCGAAGCCGTCGTCGCGGTAGACCCGCTTGGGGCAGACCTGGATGCAGAGCCGGCAGGCCTTGCAGAGATCGTAGTCGATGTCCTGGAAGTAGACGGTCTCGGCCTTGAAGCGCGGCTCGACGCCGAGCCCCGGCGGGGCAATGCCGTCGCAGATGAACTCGACCCGCCCGACCCGCTCGAGGAGCTCGTTGCCCTCGACGAGCCGCTCGAGGCGCTCGAGCGCGCGCCGGTCGCAGAGCGCCGCGGCCAGCCCCTCGCCGTCGACCTCGAGGCCGCGGGCGCGGATCCGCGCGAGGAGCCGCTCGAGGCGCCGCTCAGCCACGGCCGGCCTCGCGCGCCGCGACCAGGCGCGCCGCCTCGGCGCGCCCGGCGGCCAGCGCCCGGCGGTTGAGCTCGGGCTTCTTGCGCCCCACCCCGGCCATCACCGCGGCCTCGAGGGCCTCGCCGCTGACCAGCCCGAGATAGCCGAGCGCGATGGTCAGGGCGAGCACGTTGATGCCCAGCCCCGGGCGCGGCGGGCGGACCTCGCGGGCGAGCAGCTCGCCGATCGGGCTGGCCACCACCCGCGGGTCGCGGTAGGTCTCGCCGACCGCCGTCGAGTTGACCAGGATGGTGCCGTCGTCTGCGACCTGGTCGCGGAACTTGTCGAAGCTCTCCTGGTTGAGGGCGACCAGCACGTCGAGCCGTTCGGTCTGCGGGAAGTGGATCGGGCCGTCGCTGACGATGAGATCCGAGTAGGCCTCGCCGCCGCGCGCCTCGGGGCCGTAGCTCTTGGTGTAGAGCCCGTGGCGCCCGGCCGCGATGGCCGCCTCCAGCGCGATCTGCCCGGCGCTCACCACCCCCTGCCCGCCGGTCCCGGCGAAGCGCACGCTGGTGCGCAGGTGCACGGTCAGCGGGTCCTCGTCGCAGGCGAGCGTGGCGACCAGCGGCTCCTCGACCCGCGCCCGGCGGGCCCGCTCGAGGGCGGCGCGGTACTGGGGCGAGGACTGCAGATCCGGGCGCTCGCGCTCGAGGATCACCCCGAGCGGGATGACCGCGGCCCGCTCGCCCTCGTCCATCTCCCGCCAGCGCTCGACCGGGACCACCCGCTGCTCGATGTGCTGGCGGTAGCGGAAGGCCTGGGCGCGCCCGTTGCGCTCGCCCCAGCCGGTGTGGCAGGTGCCGCGCACGTTGAGCAGCGAGAAGCCGCGGTGGGCGAGCGCCGCGCCGATCAGCGCCTCGAGCTGGCGCTGGTGCTCCTGGGAGGTGGTCACCGCCCCCTGGGCGACGAAGCTCGCCCCGGCCCCGGCGGCCAGCGCCACCACGTCGAAAGGCGGCTCGAAGACCCCGTAGGGCACCGAGGTACCGGTCTCGCCGAGCGGCGAGGTCGGCGAGTGCTGCGCCCCGGTCATCCCGTAGGACTCGTTGTCGTAGACGATCAGGGTCAGATCGGGGTTGCGGCGGGCGGCGTGGATGAAGTGGTTGCCGCCGATCGCGAAGATGTCGCCGTCGCCGGCGGCGAGCACCACGGTGAGCTCGGGGCGGGCCATCTTGAGGCCCGTGGCGAAGGCCAGCGCCCGCCCGTGGGTGGTGTGGATGGTGTTGAGATCGAGGTGCCCGGTCATCCGCGAGGTGCAGCCGATGCCGCTGACCATCACGATGTGGTCCTTGATCCGCTCGAGCTCGGCGGGCTGCCCGGGGTCGAGCCCGAGGCGCGCCCCGACGTGGGCGACCAGCACCCGGGTCAGGGCCTGCTGGAGGTTGCCGAGCCCGCAGCCCTCGCACCAGATGCTGCGGCGCATGCTCGGGCGGGCCAGATCGCACTCGGGCAGGAGGTGCTCTGCGACTGCGCTCACTTGCGTAGCTCCTCGAGGATCTGGGCCGGGGTGATGAGGCCCATGTCGACCCGCTGCACGGCCACCACCTCGGGCGGCGGGACCGCGCCGGCGCGGGCGGCGTGGTAGGCGAGGCGCTCGACCTCGAGCAGGTACTGGCCGAGGTTGAGCTCGGCGACCACCACCCGGCGGGCCGCGGCGAGCATCGCCAGCAGCGCCTCCTCGGGGGCCGGCCACAGCGTCAGCGGGCGCAGCAGCCCGGCGCGGATCCCCTCGCGGCGGGCCGCGATCACCGCGTCCTTGGCCGCCCGCGCGGTGATCCCGAAGGCCACCACCACGCGCTCGGCGTCCTCGAGCAGAAAGCGCTCGACCTTGCCGATCTCGGCGTGCGCGCGCGGGGTGGCGAGCTTGGCGTGGAGGCGGCGCTGGAGCTCGTCGATCCGCGCCGGGTCCTTGGTCGGCAGCCCGTCGCGACCGTGGTAGAGGCCGGTGAAGTGGGCCCGGTAGCCCTCGCCGGGGGCGGCCATCGGCGGCACCCCGTCGCGGGTCAGGGCGAACGGCTCGTGGCCCTCGGCGGTGCCGCTCGGCTTGCGCCGCTGCACCCGCGGCAGCGCCTCGGGCGGGGGCAGCAGCACCGGCTCCTTCATCTGGCTGACCTTGGCGTCGGAGAGCACCACCACCGGGACCCGGTAGCGCTCGGCGAGGTTGAAGGCGCGCGCGGTCTCCTCGTAGCACTCCTGCACCGAGGCCGGGGCGAGGACCACGATCGGGTGATCGCCGTGGGTCCCCCAGCGTGCCTGCATGACGTCGGACTGCCCGACGTCGGTCGGCCCGCCGGTCGAGGGGCCGCCGCGCTGGACGTTGACCACCACCAGCGGGCACTCGACCAGACAGGCGTAGCCGAGGTTCTCCTGCTTGAGCGAGAAGCCGGGGCCCGAGGTCGCCGTGAAGGCCTTCACCCCGCCGAGCGCCGCCCCGATCGCCGCGGCGATGCTCGAGATCTCGTCCTCCATCTGCAGGTAGCTGCCGCCGCAGCCCGGCATGTGCCGGGCGACGTACTCGAGCACCTCCGAGGAGGGCGTGATCGGATAGCCGGCGAAGAACCGCGCCCCGGCCTCGAGCGCCCCGCGGGCGATCGCCTCGTTGCCCGACAGCGTGAGGCGCCGTACCTCCTCGATGACCCCCTCGCGCAGCGCCGCGCGCACCGCCTCGACCCTCCCGAGGTCGACCGCCGGGCGCGCCCGGCGCCGCAGCGAACGGGCGGGAAGGGAGTCGAGCGCCGTGGCCATCGCCGTGCTCCTCGCATGTCCCCCGGTCCATCGGGGTCATGGCGAGCAGAGCAGAGGTCAGCTCACGGCGTCAACATTGAGGGACGCAAATCTTTCAATGTTCAGTATTGGATATCTTCCCGGCATGCCCCACCCGTGCACCGTACCGTGCGCTCGCCTCGCCCGACCGGGCGTGGCCCGGGGCTTTCATCGAACATAGGCTCAGTGGTTGATTCCATAGGCTGCGCAACGACGTTGATCCCACGCTCCATCCCGG
>CAZRGU010000140.1:0-9390 GCA_964599705.1 uncultured Ectothiorhodospiraceae bacterium
AGTAGGTCACTGCCAGGCATCTATCAGCACCCCCGTCGCCTCGCGCGGCGGGGGTTTTTTCATCTCCGCGGTTCGGCTCCAGGGGCAGTGACCTGCTTGAGCATGGGGCCATTGCCCGCGTTGACACCTTCGGCGCGCTGATCTACCGTGCGCCCGTCGCTAGGGGTGGTGTTTGCTGAGAGCCGGGCCGTGTCCGGCAACCCTTGGTACCTGATCTGGGTAATGCCAGCGGAGGGAAGCGACCGGTGATCGATCTCGCGCCCGAGGTGTGCGAGCGGCGTTGAGCCGCGGCGCCACGGCGCCTCCATCCCTGCCCTCCTGCCCTTGCTGGCGGTCCCAGGAGCCGCCGCCTGCGGGTGCGCCCGCGCGGCGGATGGGGGCATGGAGATGGCAGCGATCGCGCCGATCCCGGAAGCCGCGCGCAACCTGCGCGGGGCCGACTTCTGTCTGCTGTGGGCGGGTGCGGCGGTCTCCCTGGCCGAGATCTGGGCCGGCGGGCTGCTCGCCCCGCTCGGCCTCCTCGCCGGGGGAGCCGCGATCCTCCTCGGCCACCTGATCGGCAACACCCCGCTCGCCCTCGCCGGCGTCATCGGCACCCGGACCGGCCTTCCCACGATGGTCGCCACGCGCCCGGCCCTTGGCGTGCGGGGCTCGTACCTGCCCACGGTGCTCAACATCGTGCAGCTCGTCGGCTGGACCGGGGTGATGCTCTGGATCGGCGGGCGGGCCGCGCAGGCCATGGCGCCGCTGCCCGGTGACCGCGGCGCGGCCGGTTGGATCGCGATCAGCGGGGCACTGACCACCGCCTGGGCGCTGCTCGGCCACCGCCACTGGAGGTGGCTCCAGCGGGTCGCGGTGACCGTCCTGGTGGCGCTCTGCGTGCTGATGACCGTGGTGCTCGTCGAGCGCCACCAGCTCGCGCGCCTGCTCGCGCCCTCGCCGTCGGGCGGGCTGCCGTTCATGGTCGCCCTGGACCTCGTGATCGCGATGCCGATCTCGTGGCTCCCCCTGGTGTGCGACTACTCGCGCTACGCGCGCAGCGCTCGCAGCGCCTTCTGGGGCACCTGGGTCGGCTACCTGGTGGTCAGCTCGTGGATGTACGGGATCGGCCTGGCCGCGGCGCTCGCCACCGGCTCGGCGACCCCCGACAGCATGGTGCTCGAGCTGATGGCCGGGCTCGGGCTGGCGCTTCCGGCGCTGCTGATCGTCCTCCTGTCGACCTTCACCACCACCTTCCTCGACGTCTACTCGGCGGCGGTCTCGTCGCTCAACCTGTGGCCGCGGCTCGACGAGCGCGCGGCGAGCGCGACCTGCGGGGCGCTCGGCACCGCGCTGGCGCTGGTCCTGCCGGCGAGCGCCTTCGAGGACTTCCTGCTGCTGATCGGCGCGCTCTTCAGCCCGCTGTTCGGAGTGGTGCTCAGCGACTTCCTGCTCGGCGGCCGCGAGCGCTACCTGGCGGCCGGCGATCCGGCCCGCGCGGGCGGCCCGGTCGCCGGCTTCGATGCGCGCGGCCTGGCCGCCTGGGCGATCGGCGCGGCGGCCTACTTCGCCCTCCAGCACCTGACCACCTGGGGGGCCTCGCTCCCCAGCCTGCTGCTCGCCGGGCTGGTCTACGCGGGGCTGCGCCGGCGGGGCGCGCGCTCGCCGCGCCCGAGCCGACTGCCGCTCGCCCGGCACGGAGGACCGCCACGATGAAGACCCGTGACGTGGCCACCGCGATCGTGCTCGTCGCGGTGGCGGTGGCGCTCTCCCCGGTGTTCATCCCGGTGGGGATCGCCAAGCTGTTTCCCGCCCAGCACATGGTCAACGTGCTCGCGGCGGTGACCCTCGGGCCGTGGTACGCGCTGGCCATCGCCACGGTCGCCGCGATCCTGCGCAACCTCCTCGGCCTCG
The DNA here is from genome assembly GCA_964599705.1 of uncultured Ectothiorhodospiraceae bacterium. Taxonomy (GTDB): domain Bacteria; phylum Pseudomonadota; class Gammaproteobacteria; order HK1; family HK1; genus CAZRGU01. Next base: position 1,894 of record CAZRGU010000140.1, read on the forward strand.
GCACGCTGCTCGCCTTCCCCGGCGGGATGATCGGTGCGCTGCTCGCCGGCCTCGCCTACCGCGCGCTGCGCAGCCGCTACGCGGCGGCCCTCGGCGAGGTGATCGGCACCGGGGTCCTCGGCGCGCTGGCGAGCGCGTGGCTGGTCGCTCCCCTGCTGATGGGCCAGCACATGGCGGTCGCGGCCCTGCTGCTCGCCTTCAGCCTGAGCACCGTCGCCGGCGCGCTGGTCGGGCTGGTGGTGCTCGGCGCCCTCGAGAAGGCCGGGGTGTGGCACCCGTGATCCGGCTCGACGGGGTCTCGTACCGCTACCCCAGTGCGCCGCGCCCGGCGCTCAGCGGGCTCGACCTGCGCGTCGCACCGGGCGAGTCGTTGCTGCTCGCCGGGCGCAGTGGCTCTGGAAAGTCGACCGCGGCGTGGCTGCTGAACGGCGTCATCCCGGGCCTTCTCGGCGGTGAGCTGACCGGCAGCGTGCGGGTCGCCGGGCATGAGCCGGCCCGCTGCGCGGTGGCCGACTTCCTCGACCGGGTCGGCCTGGTCCTCCAGGATCCCGACGCGCAGCTCTTCAACGCGACCGTCGAGGCCGAGCTCGCCTACGGGCTCGAGAGCCTGGGGCTCGCCCCGCACGTGATCGCCGGCCGGGTGCGGCGCACCGCCGCGGCGCTCGGCATCGAGGCGCTCCTCGGGCGCGCCCCCGAAGAGCTCTCGGGCGGCGAGCGGCGCCTGGTCGCCCTCGCCTCGGTGCTGGTCCTCGACCCGCCGATCGTGGTCATGGACGAGCCCTTCTCGCACCTGGACCGGCCGGCCAGCGCGCGGCTGCGCGCGCTGCTCGCCAGGCTGCGCGCGGCCGGCAGGACGCTGCTGCTGATCGAGCAGCGGGTGGAGCCCCTGCTCGGCGAGGTCGACCGCTGCGTGGTGCTGGCCGCGGGCCAGGTGCGCTACGACGGCCCGGCCGCCGGGGCGCGGGCGGCGCTCGCCGACGAGCGGCTCCTCGCCCGCTACCCGCCTCGGCGGGAGCGCCCCCCGGCGGCCGGCCCGCCGCTGCTCGAGGTGCGCGGGCTGGCCTGCGCGGCCGGGGCGCGGACCCTGTTCGGCGGCCTTGCCTTCACCCTCCACGCCGGACGGGTCGCCGCCCTGGTCGGGCCGATCGGCAGCGGCAAGACCACGCTGCTGCGCTGTCTGGTGGGCCTCGAGCGACCGCTCGCAGGCGGCATCGCGCTGGCCGGGCGCGCCATCGTGGGGCGCCCGACCGAGACCCTGGTCGGCGACGTCGCGGCCGCCTTCCAGAACCCCAACGATCAGCTCTTCGCGGCGCGGGTCGGCGACGAGCTGCTCGCCGGCCCGCGCGCCATCGGGCGGATCGATGAGGGCTGGCTTGCCGAGGTGGGCGAGCGCCTGGGGCTTGCGCCGCTGCTCGAGCGCTCGCCGTGGCGGCTCAGCGAGGGGCAGAAGAAGCGTGTCGCGCTCGCCGCGGTGCTCGCGCTGCGCCCGCGAGTGCTGCTCCTCGACGAGCCCACCGTCGGCCAGGATGGGGAGTATCGAGAGCGCCTCGCCGCGCTGCTCGGCGAGCTCGGCGAGCGGGGCATGGCGATCCTGGTCGCGACCCACGACGAGGAGTTCGCGCGCGCGGTGGCCGACGACTGGATAACGCTCGCCGGGGCGCCCGCGCAGGCCCCGGGCGCCGCGGCGCGGGCCGCCGCGCGGTGAGCCTCGATCCGCGCATCCGGATCGTGCTCGGCGTGGCCCTGGTGGGGACCGTGGTGGCGCTGCGCACCGTGCCCCCCACCCTGCTGGTGACGGTGGCGGTGCTCGCCGGCCTCGCCGCCCTCGGCGCGCGACGGGTGCTGCTGCCGGCCCTGCGCCTGAGCGCGCCGCTGGTCGGGCTGGTCCTCGCGGTCTCGGTGCTCGCCCTCGAGCCGCGCGAGGTGGCGCTCACCGCGCTGCGGCTCCTCGACCTGCTGCTGCTCGGCGCCGCCTTCTTCCAGCTCGTCGGGCCCGACGCCCTGGCCGCCGCGCTTCACCAGTGGCGGCTGCCCTACCCGCTGGTCTTCGTGCTGACCACCTCGCTGCGCTATGTGCCCCTGATGCGCGACCGCATCGCCCGGATCCGCGCCGCGCAGCGCGCCCGCGGCATCGACCTGCGGCTGCACCCGCGCAACCTCGGGCGTCTCGCCGCGCTGCTCGTCCCCCTGCTCGTGCAGGCGTTCCTGCTCGGCGAGCGCCTCGCCGTGGCGATGGAAGCGCGCGGCTTCGCGCGTCCCGGCCGCACCCCCCGCCAGCGCCTGCGGGTGCAGCCCTGGGAGTACCCGGTGGCCGCGGTCGGGCTGGCCGCGCTGGGCGCGCTGCTGTGGTGGGATCGCCGGTGAGCGCGTTCCGCCCGACCCCGGCCGGGCTCGCCGCACACCGCCTGCGCGGGCGCTTCGCGCTGATCGTCGGCGAGGTGGGCAGCGGCAAGACGACCCTCACCGCGCGCGCCCTGGCGGGGCTGGTGCGCGGCGCGGCAGGCCCGATCGCGGTGGTCGACCTCGCCCCGAGCCTGCCGGCGACGCACCGGCGGGGCGGGGCGCCGGTCGGCGGGCGCCTCGCGCCCCCGCCGCACCCCGCGCTGCGCTACCACCGGGCGCCGCTCGCCGCCCCGCGCCTCGAGGGTCGCGGAGCGCACCAGCGCGCCGCCCTGGCGCGCGCCAACGCGGAGCGCATCGAGGCCCTGTTCGCCGCCGCGCTCGCCGGGGAGGTCGATGTCCTGGTGGTCAACGACTGCTCGCTGTACCTGCAGGCGGGCAGCCCCGAGCGGATGCTCGGCTGGATCGGCCGGGCGCGTACCGCGCTGGTCAACGGCTACTACGGCACCGCGCTCGGTGCCGGGGCGCTGTCGCGGCGCGAGCGCGCGGGGATGGAGCGGCTGATGGCCGCCTGCGACCGGCTCGTCGAGCTCGGCGCCGGCGCGCGGTCGAGGAGGAGGCGATGAAGCGGATACTGAGCGTGGCCGGATCGGACTCGGGCGGCGGGGCCGGGATCCAGGCCGACATCAAGACCATCACCGTGCTCGGCGGCTACGCGATGAGCGCGCTCACCGCGCTCACCGCGCAGAACACCGTCGGCGTCCAGGCGGTGCACCCGGTGCCGGTCGGGTTCCTGCGCGCGCAGCTCGACTCGGTGCTCGGCGACATCGGCGCCGACGCGGTCAAGACCGGGATGCTCGCCACCGCCGAGGTGGTGGACACGGTCGCCGAGGTGCTCGCCCGCTACCGCCCGGCGGTGCTGGTGGTCGACCCGGTGATGGTCGCCAAGAGCGGCGACCGGCTCCTCGACGAGGCCGCCCGCGTGCGCCTGCGCGAGGTGCTGGTGCCGATGGCGACCGTGGTCACGCCCAACCTGCCGGAGGCCGCCGAGCTGTGCGGCTTTGCGGTCCGCGACCCGCAGGCCATGGAGCGCGCCGCGGCGCACATCCACGCGCTCGGCGCCCGCGCGGTGCTGGTCAAGGGCGGCCACCTCGACGGGCCGGCCCTCGACATCCTCTTCGACGGGGCCTGCTACCGGCGCTTCGCGGGCCCGCGGCTCGCGCGGCGCAGCACCCACGGCACGGGCTGCACCTACTCGGCGGCGCTCGCGACCTGTCTGGCCCGCGGGCTCGAGCTGCCGGCGGCGGTGGCCGCCGCGAAGACCTTCGTGAGCCGCGCGATCGCGACCGGGCTCGACATCGGCCGCGGCCACGGTCCGACCAATCACCACGCGGGGATCGCCGTGCTCGAGGCGCGCGAGCCGGTCCTCGCGCGCCTCGACGAGGCCCTGCGCCGGCTGCTCGCCGAGCCCCTCGGGCGGCTCATCCCGGAGGTCCGCTCGAACCTCGCCTACGCCCTGCCCGGGGCGCTCGAGCCGGCCGAGGTCGCCGCCATCCCGGGGCGCATCAGCGAGCATCGCGGCCACCTGCTGGTCGCCCGCGGGCCGGCCTTCGGCGCCTCGAGCCACGTGGCCCGGGTGGTCCTGGCCGCCATGCGCCACGACCCGGAGATGCGCTCGGCGATGAACCTGCGCCTCGCCCCCGGGGCGCTCGCCGCCTGCCAGCGCGCCGGGCTGCGCGCCGCCGGCTTCGAGCGCAGCGCCGAGCCCGCCGAGATCAAGCGCCGCGAGGGGGCGACCCTCGAGTGGGGCACCGACGCGGCCCTCGAGCGCGCCGGGGCGATGCTCGACGTGGTCTACGATCACGGTGAGCCCGGCAAGGAGCCGATGCTGCGGGTGCTCGGCCGCGACCCGGACGAGGTGGTCGACAAGGTCCTGCGGATCGCCGCCGCCTGGACCGGCGGGCCGGCGTCCGAGGGGCTTTCTTGATCTCGATCAATGTCCTGCCGGCGTGGCTCGCGTAGGTGGAGGGGCCTGGGCGGGGATCCCGCCCTGTCAGCGGAGGGGGGTGCACCGTGTTCGAAGCAGCCGAGACCGGCCGGCGGCTGAGCAAGGCCGAGTTCAAGCGCCGCGAGCCTGAGCTCCACACCCGCCTGCTCGAGGCCCAGCGCCGCCTTGCCGGATCCGACGTTCCGGTGTTCCTGATCATCGCCGGGGTCGAGGGCAGCGGGCGCGGCCAGGTGGTCAACCGCCTCAGCGAGTGGCTCGACGCGCGCGGGCTGCGCACCTTCGCCTTCTGGGACGAGTCCGACGAGGAGCGCGAGCGCCCCTTCTTCTGGCGCTTCTGGCGGGTGATGCCGGCGCGCGGCACCATCGGGCTGTTTCTCGGCTCGTGGTACACGCGCCCGATCATCGACCGGGTGTTCAGGAAGAGCACCAAGAACGAGTTCCACCGCGATCTGCAGCGGGTGCGCGATCTCGAGCGCATGCTCCACGCCGACCACGCCCTGGTGATCAAGTTCTGGCTGCACATCTCGCGCGAGGTGCAGCGCCAGCGCCTCGAGGGCGAGGCTCGCCACGGGCGTGGCTCGGGGTGGCGCTACGGGCCGTTCGCGCACCGCTTCGCCAAGCGCTACCCGCGCTTCCTCCAGGTCTCCGAGCAGGTGATCCGGGAGACCGACACCGGCGAGTGTCCGTGGTACGTGATCGATGCCGAGGACCGCCGCTACCGCGACTACACCATCGGCACGCTGCTCGAGAACGCGATCCGCAGCCGCCTCGACGGCGAGCAGGCGGCGGTCGCGGCGAGCGATGCGCGCGGGGTCACCCGCCCCGACGTCACCGGCAGCGAGGGCACCACGGTGCTCGCCAAGGTCGACCTGTCGCGCAGCCTGACCCCGCAACGCTACCAGCGCCGCCTCAAGCAGGAGCAGCAGCGGCTCAACGGCCTGGTCTGGCGGGCCTGGGAGAAGCGGCGCAACGTGGTGGCGATGTTCGAGGGCTGGGATGCGGCCGGCAAGGGCGGGGCCATCCGGCGCCTGACCGCGGCGGTCGATGCCCGCCTCTACCACGTCATCTCGGTGGCCGCCCCCACCGACGAGGAGAAGGCTCACCACTACCTGTGGCGGTTCTGGCGCCACATCCCGCGCGCCGGGCACTTCACCATCTACGATCGGTCCTGGTACGGGCGGGTGCTGGTCGAGCGGGTCGAGGGCTTTGCCGCGCAGCACGAGTGGATGCGCGCCTACCAGGAGATCAACGACTTCGAGGAGCAGCTCGTCGAGCACGGGGTGATCCTGCTCAAGTTCTGGATCCACATCAGCAGGGACGAGCAGCTGCGCCGCTTCCGCGAGCGCGAGCAGGTGGCCTGGAAGAAGCACAAGATCACCGATGAGGACTGGCGCAACCGCGAGAAGTGGAACGACTACGAGGCGGCGGTCAACGACATGGTGCTGCGCACCAGCACCGCCTATGCGCCGTGGACGTTGATCGCCGGCGACGACAAGCGGTTCGCCCGCATCCAGGTGCTCGAGACGGTGTGCAATTGCCTCGAGGCGGCGCTCTGAGGGCGCCCGCGCGATGAGCATCGAGCCGGCGCGCGAGCTGCTGCTGCTTCGCCACGGCAAGTCGGACTGGTCGGCCGACTACCAGGATGACTTCGATCGCCCGCTCGCCGCGCGCGGGCGCAAGGCGATCAAGCGGGTGGCGCGGCGCGCCAGCGAGCTCGGGTGGAGCATCGAGCGGGCGGTCAGCTCGCCGGCACTGCGCGCCCGGCAGAGCGCCGAGCGATTCTGCCGCCAGGTCGGGCTGCCGCGCGAGCGCATCCGCTGGGAGCCGCGCATCTACGAGGCCGGGCTCGACGAGCTGCTCGCGGTGCTCGCGGAGCTCGCCGCCGAGCCCGGCCCGCTGGTGCTGGTCGGGCACAACCCCGGGTTCGAGGAGCTGCTCGAGCACCTCTGCGCGGAGCCGCCCCCGCGCTCGGCGAGCGGCAAGCTGCTGCCCACCGCGGCGCTGGCCCGCCTGGCGCTGCCGGCCGGCCCGCCGGCGGCCGGAACCGCCCGCCTGCTCGGGCTGCTGCGCCCGCGCGAGCTCTGAATCGCGCGCCGCGCGAGCGCCCGCATATCCCACCGATGCGCGAAGCGAGGGCGCCGAGGCGCTGTCCTGGCGGGGCGCACGGAGCGGAGGGCGGCCGAGGGGCGTCGTAGCCGACCCTACGCCGAGGGGAGTGCGTCCCGCCAGGACCGATGGATCGGCGCCCGCAGCCGGGGATCGGTGAGATATCCGGGCTAGCGGATGCCGAGGTTGCGCCGCCCGATGTTGAGGGTCTTGCGGCGCTTGAGCCGGCGCGCCTCGCGCTCGCGGGCCTCGGCGCGGCGCATCAGCTCCTGCTGGCAGCCGACGGTGTCGGGCGCGGTCGGCTGGCGCTGGCGGTAGCTGCCGTCGGGGAGCATCTCCCAGGCGCTGCGCTGGTCGTTGAGGTGGGCGTCGAGGATCGCGCGCAGCTCGTCCTGCAGCGCCGGCTCCTCGACCGGGACCAGCACCTCGACCCGGTGCTCGAGGTTTCGCTTCATGGCGTCGGCCGAGCCGATGTAGTACTCGGGCTGGCCACCGTTGGCGAAGTGGTAGATGCGGCTGTGCTCGAGGAAGCGGCCGACCACGCTGATCACCCGGACGTTCTCGGACAGCCCCTCGATCCCGGGGCGCAGGCGGCAGGTGTCGCGGACGATCAGGTCGACCCGCACCCCGGCCTGCGAGGCACGGTAAAGCGCCCGGGTGATGTCGGCGTCCTCGAGGGCGTTGATCTTGAACTGGATCCGCCCCTCGCCACCGTCGCGCTGCACCGTGATCTCGCGCTCGATCTTCTCGAGCAGCGACCTCTTGAGCAGCTTCGGGGCGGGCAGGATCTTGCGGTAGCTGCGCCGCGGCGTGTAGCCGGTGGTCAGGTAGTTGAACAGCTCGACCAGGTCGCGGCCGATCACCGGGTCGCAGGTCAGCAGCCCGAGGTCATCGTAGAGGCGCGCGGTGCCGGCGTGGTAGTTGCCGGTTCCGATGTGGGCGTAGAGGCGCAGCCCGCTGTAGTCGCCGCGCACCACCAGGATCACCTTGCAGTGGGTCTTGAGCCCGACCACGCCGTAGGTGACGTGGATGCCCGCGTCCTC
>CAZRGU010000141.1:0-9361 GCA_964599705.1 uncultured Ectothiorhodospiraceae bacterium
GTCGTAATCCCTTCTTCATCAGGTCTGCTGTTCAACGGCTCGGCCAAAAAACTCCTTTGCGATCTGCGAGTTGCGGTGGGGGTTGGCAAGAATTGCGGCCCGGTCGGAGCTAACCGGGGGGAGAGCGTTGACCGAGAGTTCGGGGGGGCGTGAGCATTGTGGCGAGCGCGGGCTGTGCCGGCGAAGGTCGCTCGGCTTCGTGGCCACGGCTCGCAGCGGAAACACCGTCCAAATCCCCCCTCAGTCACACCAAATATAGTCCACCGGTAGCTGCGGCGGCAGGCTGCGCACCCCCGCCTCGCGGGTCTCGGCTTCGAGGACCGGTACGAAGTGCTCGTCGAGCCAGCCCTTGAGCTCGGTCCACTCGTCTTCTCGGATCGGCTCGTAGCCGTGGGCGAGGATCGAGCGGTTGCGCACCGCGAGGTGGTGCAGCAGGGCTCCATGCTCCTCGGTGAAGAACCGCCCCGCCGGGGTGTCCGGCAGCTCGCGGGCGAGCAGATCCCAGGCCGCGTAGAGGCCGGCCTGGATGCGCCCGTCGCGCCCGGGGCGCAGATCGGTTTCCGCGGGAACGCGCTCGGGCGGCAGATCGGCGGTGTCGAGCCCGGCCCGGGCGCGCAGCAGCCACTGGGCGGTCCACTCGATCAGGCGGTAGATGCGGGCCACGGCGTCGTCGAAGCGCCCCTGGGCGGCGCGCCGTTCGGCGTTGAGCCAGAGGTCGAGCAGGCGATGGGGCTCGCGGCGCGGCCCTTCGCGCAGCAACGCGCCGAGCGCGGCCAGGTGGCGGTCGAGATCGCGGGCGACGCGGGGGCGGTAGGGGTCGAGGAGGGCGAGCGCCTGGCGGTGGTCGAAGGCGTCCCAGGCCGCGAAGGCGGCGCTGAGATCGCGGGCCCGCTGCAGCCGGGCGCGGAGCGCCTCGGAGTCGGGCGGGGCCACGGCGCCGAGCCCGGCGGCGGCCTCGGCGTAGGCGAAGCGCTGCCAGGCGGCCAGGTGCGGGGCCATGGCGCGGCGCAGGCGAATGTTGGCGACCGAGGCGTGCGCCACCTGCTCGGTGCCGCCACGCACGGCGACGAGGTCGGCGCGGGCGCCGGTCACCAGCCCGAGGCGCACGCGGGGCGCCTCGAAGGCGGCCATCACCAGGGCGGCGGTCATGCTCTTGGTGCCGCCGGTGTAGTCGGCGTGGATGGTTGCCGCGGGGAAGCGGCGCGCCAGATCGTCGAGGGCGGCGCTGATCACCTGGAAGGCGGCGTCGAGATCGTCGGCCGGGACGAGCACGACCTGGTAGCGCTGCGGCAAGAGGCCGACCTGGGCCGGGATGCTCGGCAGGCTCGGGCGATCCTCGCCGCGGGCGCGGATCACGGCGCCCCTGCCGGTGACCTGGGTCTCGGAGCCCTGGCGACCGGTGGCCGGATCCCTGCCGGTGCACACGAAGCACACGTGGATCGGCTGCAGGGTCTGGATTGCACGGACCACCGGCTCGTGCGAGCCACCGACCGTGCAGACCAGGACCACGCCGGGCGCCTGGCCGCTGCCCTCGGTCCCGGGAGCGCCTGCCTCGCTCACCGCCCGTGCCCCGGGGGGTGACGGTTCGCGCTCGGGTCGATCACCGGGCGCGCCGGCGCGAGCGGTGCCTTGCCGGTCGGAGCACGCTCCCGGCGCGGCGGGGCGCAGACGGGTGCTCGGGTCATCGTCGGTTACTCCTCTTGCTCCTCCTCGATCGCGCGGAACCGGATCGCGGCGAGGGGCAGCGCCGGGGCGTAGCGCAGCCCCGGGCGGCGGCCCAGGGCGCTGACCAGGTAGGGGGCGGCGGCGGCGCCGAGGGCGCGGCGCAGCCGGGCGTTGAGCTTCGACTTGTGCTGCTCGAAGAACGACTTGTCCATCCCGGCGGCGAGCCGCCTCGCGGTGCGCTCGTCGTCGCCCATCGGTCCCAGGCAGGCGCGGTACTCGGCGAGGTACTCGCGGGCGTAGTCGCGCTCGCCGACCCCGTCGCTCGGGCAGCGCAGCGGGCCGGCGCCGCGCTCGATGCGCCGCACCACCCAGGCGAGGAAGGCGAGCTCGGCCGGGGCGAGGGGCACGATGCGCCCGGCGGCCCGGACCCGGCGGCCGCGGTGGTCGATGTCGAGGGCTGGCGGGCCGAGCCCCTGCTGGGCGGCGCCGACCGCCTCGCTGAAGCGGGCCCGCCCGAGCAGCAGCCGCTCGGGAAGTCCCTCGCGCAGGCGCACGAAGGGGATCTCGGCGAGCGTCACCTCGGCATCGCGGGCCTCGAGCGGGCGGCTGTCGGGCGGGGCGGTGTAGATGACGTGCGAGCCGGGCGTCGGGTAGTAGAAGTCGGGGTGCGACTCGTAGGGGGCGGCGACCAGGACGTGGGAGAGGCGGTCCTGGGCGCGCCCGTAGAGCGACAGCGCACCGGCCGCGTAGACCCCCATGGTCTTGCGCCCGCCGGCCACCGAGACGTGCAGCGCGGCGTGCGGGTCGGCGCACAGGGCGCGGATGTGCTCGCTGATCAGGTCGGCGGCGCGGGCGTTGTCCTCGAGGGTGCGGATGTCGGCGAGCGGCTCGCCGCCGGGGCCGCGCAGGGCGTGGACGTCCTCGGCGCGGAAGCGGATCCCGCCGAGGCGGTAGTCCCGGCACAGGCGCCGGAACCAGCCGGGCTCCTCGCTGAGCAGCGAGAGGCGCACCCGCTCGGCGCCCTCGGCGGTGGTCAGCACCTGGACCTCGGTGGGGCGAAACGGCGGCTCGCGGCGCACCGCGAGCGCGTAGACGGTCTCGGTGATCACCTGCGGCGAGAGCCCGGTGACGGCGACCAGCACGCGGCGCGGGTAACGCTCGGGGCGGGCCGGGTCCGGTGCGGCAGCGGGCGCCTGGGACGGGGTCACGGGCTCTCTCCCGGGGGCTTCGGGGCTCGGGGTCACAGTCTGCGCGCTCCGGGATCGCGCGGGGTGGCCGGCAAGCTTGCCGGGCCGATGGTGTAGCGCCCCAGGCCCATGCTCGCGGCACGCCCGGCATGGACCCACTGGCCGAGCCAGAGCAGCGGCCAGAACTCGTCGGCCGCGCCGCCCTCGAGGCGCACCCGCCCGACCAGGCCGCCCATCTGCATGGTGGTGCCCTGGCGCGAGGAGTAGCGGGTCCAGTCATGCCAGCGCAGCTCGCGCCCGGCGAGCTCGAGCGCGGCGGCGCGTTCCTTGAGGGCGGCGAAGTCGGTCTCGAAGGGCTGCTCGGTGTGGAAGTAGCTGAGCATCGAGACGCGGCGCAGCACGCTGCCGAGCAGGTCGGCGAAGCGGAACGCCTCGGGGCGCACGTTGCGCCCGTCGCGCTTGAGGCGAAGCGGGGTCAAGAACGTGATCTCGAGCGCGCCCGGCGGCGGAGGCGGGGCGGCGCAGGGGCGCGGCGGGGCGGCCTCGAGGGGGCCCGGAGGCCGGTAGATCGGCGACCAGCGCCCCGAGCCGGGCGAGTCTTCCTGCTCGACCTCGACGAGCTCGAGGGCTGGGCGTCCCGGGCCGACGCCATCGCGCCCGGCCCGGGCGAGGGCATGGACGAAGTAGGGCAGGTGGGCGCAGGCGCGCCCGATCAGGGTGAGCCCGAGGCGCATCTGCCCGGCGCCGTCCCCCGCGCCTTGCCGCGGGGGCTCGGGCTCGAGCACGAAGGGATGGGGGGCGGCCGGGTAGCAGCGCATCTTGCCGGTGTCGGGCGGCGGTGGGGTCTCGAACACGTAGGGGTAGACGCAGGAGCGGTAGAGCAGGCAGGTGGGGCAGTCGCGCTCGCGGGTCACGCAGACGGTCTTCTTGAGGGCGTGGCCGAGCGCTCCGCGCCACGCCGAGCCGAGGTAGCGATCGCCCATGGCGAGCCGCCCGGCGGCGGCGAAGCGCATGCGGTAGCGCCCGACCGGGAGCGCCGGCGCCGGTACCCGTCGCGCTTGTGGCTCGCCGCTGCTCATGCTCTGCCCGGAGGACGGGCGTTCCCCCTCGCCCGGGCAAGGCTGAAGGGGCGGGCGGGCGATGTCAAACCCGGCAAGGTTGCCGAGGGGGGAGCGGGTGGCGCTCGGCTCGCTGGCGGCGACCCGAGAGGGTGCGGGCGCTTACGGCGCGATGATCAGCGACCCTCTCCGGCACGCGCCACGGGCTTGCGGCACCCGGGTTGATGTAAATACAATATATGTATGATTCGCTTCGAATGGAGCGCCAGCAAGGCAAGCGCCAACCTCAAGAAGCAAGGCGTATCTTTCGCGGAGGCCCAGTCAGTTTTCTACGATGAGCATGCGCGGCAGTTCTTCGACGAGGATCACTCGAGTGAAGAGGAGCGCTTCATCCTGCTTGGCATGAGTAACCGACTGCGCCTGCTCGTCGTATGCCATTGCGAGCGGTGCGGAGGGGAGATCATCCGAATCATCTCGGCTCGCAAGGCAACTGCTCAGGAGCGCTCCTTCTACGAGGGGCCATCGATATGAAGAAGGAATACGACTTCTCGAGGATGCGATCACGGCGGAATCCGTACGCCTCGAAGCTGAAGCGTCAGGTCACCATCCGAATGAGCGAGGACGTGGTCGAGTACTTCAAGGGTCTCGCCGAGGAGACCGGCATCCCCTACCAGAGCCTAATCAACCTCTACTTGCGCGACTGCATGGTTCACGAGCGCAAGCCTGATCTGGGGTGGCGTTAGCCCGGATCCGCGCAGCGGTGAGATATCCGGGCTAGCGCACCACCTCCAGGCTCCAGTCGCTGCGCTGCGGCTCGGGGAAGCCGCGGGCGAACTGGATCTCGATGCGCGCGGTGCGGTCGAGGCGCCGCGGGATGCCGAGGCGCAGCACGCCCTCGGGCAGGTCCCACTCGCTGATGCGCACGAAGCGCCCGCTGTCGAGCGCGGCGGCGAGCGGCACGGTGAACTCGCCGCGCTCGAAGAAGCTCGACGGGCGGCCGAAGGCGGCGCGGAGCCCCTGGCGGACCCGCTCGTAGATCTGCTCGCTGCTCTCGCGGGTGCCGGTGGCCTCGAGGTCGATGATCAGGGCGCTGCGCTCGACGGCGCCGGCCTCCTCGACCACCACCAGGCGCTGGCGGCGCTCGATCTCGGCGAGCAGCCGCACCTCGTAGACCCGCACCCCGGGGCCGGCCGCCGAGAAGCCGCCGATCCCGGCGAGACGCAGCGCCCGCTCGGCCTCGGCGATCGCCACGCCCGGCGCCAGGTCGGCGAGCAGGCCGACGCCGCCGGGGGCGGGACGAGCGGCAGCGGGGAGCGCGGCGGCGCTCGGCACGACCGCCCGCGCCGGGCGGTCGAAGGCGTGGGTCCAGAACAGCGAGACGCGCAGCGCGTCGGTGTCGGCGCCCGGGTCGGCGTTGCGGTCGAAGCGGCTGAGCTCGGCGCCCACGGTGTCGGCGCCGCGGGTGTAGCCGTAGCGCAGGCCGATCTCGAGGGTCGCGAGATCGGTGCTGCCCGCGCGGTCGCGGTTCTGGATGTGGTAGCTGAGATCGAGGCCGGCGCGGTGGCGCCCGCGCCGGGCGACCAGGGCGAGGCGCGGGATGAGCTCGCCGCCGTCGCTCGCCGAGCCGGTGATGGCGCGCAGGCGCAGCTCGGGGCTCACCGTGGCGCGCCAGCCCGCGGCGGCGAGCGGCGCGTCGAGCCCCAGGGCGAGCTCGCGGGTGATCACCGAGGCGCCCCCGCCGGTGTCGTCGTCGACCGAGCGGTAGAGCGCGTCGAGCCGGCCGGTCATGCCGCGGGCCAGGCGCTTGCGCAGCGACAGGGCGAGGTTGTCGGTGTCGAGATCGACGCTGCGGGACAGATCCCCGAGCTCCTGGTGGAAGAAGTCGAGCCGCCCGCTCAGTCCCTCGACCCGTCCCGCGAGCAGCGGCCCGGACAGCTCGAAGCCGCGGGTCTCGGTGTCGGTCGGGTTGGCCGTCTCGAGCCCGTCGCGGTAGCCGAGCAGCCGGGCGCGCAGCGCCAGCCCGCTCTCGAGCCGGTAGCCGACGTGGGCCTCGAAGGCGCGCCGGTCGGGCGTGATCACGGCGCCTGCCGGGCGGAAGTCCTGGCCATAGCGCTCGTAGCGGAAGCGGTAGGTGAACGGCGAGCCGGTCGCACCGCTCACCTGCAGGTAGAGCCCGTTGTCGGAGCGGTCCTGGCCGGAGGTGGCGCCGGCCAGCCCGTCGTGGTCGCCCGAGAGGTGGGCGAGCTCGCCCTCGACGGTCAGCGGCGCTCCGCCGAGGCGCGCCTCGAGGCGGGTCACGGCGCTGAGCACGGTCTGCACGCGGCGCAGCGCCCCGCTGCCCGGGTCGGCCTGGCGCAGGTTGCGGACCAGGTTGAGGCCGAAAGCGGCCTGGCCGGGGCGTTCGGCGAGCCAGGACAGGCCCGCCGACAGGTTGTCGCGGAGCTGGAGCTTCTTCCAGTAGGGCTGGTCCTCGCCGAGCAGCAGCACCAGGGAGCTTCTCCAGGGCCCGGCCGAGGGTGGCTGGAGCTCGAGCTGGGCGCCCTTGAGCGAGCGCTGCAGGGTGCGGTAGCTGAAGTAGCCGAGGTAGTCACCGACCTCGAGCCGGTAGGGCAGCGGGGCGTCGCCGCGCTCGCGGGTCAGCGCCAGGCGCTCGGGCACCACCCCGCGCTCGGGGCTGCGGTACGCGGAGTGATCGAGCAGCCCGCTGGCCTGGATGCGCCAGCGGTCCCAGGGGCTGGCCTCGCGGGCGAGATCGAGGTGGAGCTCGTCGTAGCTGTGGGTGCCGCCGAAGCGGTAGGGGCTGGCCGCCGGCGGGCCGTCGGTGTCGTAGCGCTCGAGGCGCACGGTGTTGCTGCCACGCAGGCTCCAGCCGTCGAGCAGCCGGGCGGGATCGGCCCCGTCGGGCGCGCCCGCCGCCGCGGCGAGCGTCCACAGGCAGGCGGGGACAAGGAGTGCGTGGCGGATCTTCATGGGCTTCATGGGCCGAGGGTCTGGGTCACTTCGAGGAGCAGCTCGTTGGTGCCCTCGCGGCGCTGGAAGCCCTGCGCCGGGTCCTCGAGCTCGAGCTGGGTGCGGACCGTGGCCGAGACCACGCTGCGCAGCACCCGCTCGCCTCCGGGTGCGGTCTCCTCGCGCTGCGACAGGGTCTGGACCCGCTCGACCGAGAGCACCCGCAGCACGGCGTCGCGCGGCACCGCTCCGGCCACCGTGTCGAGGAGCCGCTGCCCGTCGTAGAAGCTCGCGGCGAGCTTGTCGGCCAGCGCCGCGCTGCCCCAGGCGGCCATCACCTCGCGCACCGCCGCCTCGATGAGCTCGCGCTCGACCGGCCGGGTCACCGGGCCGGCCGGCTCGCCGGCGCCGGGGCCCGGGATCGGCCGGATGGTACGGAACTCGCCGGCGCTGGCGCCGATCGCGGCGAGCAGGGCGAGCCCGGCGAGCAGCCGGACGGCGCGGCCCCGGCGGGGGCTGGCCCGGCGCTGCGCGGCGCTCATCGGCTGAAGCCCTCCGCGCAGGAGACGGGGAGGGGGAGGGGGCGCGAGCACGAAAGGGTGAAGCCGCTGGCCGTCGCGCCGCTCACCGCGCAGCCGTGCCCGGGAGCGCCGAAGATGATCAGGTTGCTGCTCTGCGAGGTGGCGGTGCCGGAGGCGCTGACGTTGAACAGGGTCCGCCCGTTGGCCCCCAGCGGATCGAGGGCGATGACCGTGGCGCTGACCACCTCGAGGTTGGTGCTGTTGATGCCGCAGCCGGAGTCACCGCTGTAGCCCGGGGGGCTGGCGCTCTCGGCGAGCGGGTTGCTGCCGGCGCCTCCGCCGGTGCTGTCCTCGGCGGTCGGGTCGCGGGCGTCGAACGGGTTGTTGCCGCGGATCGGGATGACGCTGATCACCTTGACCTTGACCGCGGGCCGGCGCGGGGCGCCGAGCGGCTCGACGCCGGGCAGCTCCTCGTAGCCCTGGTACCAGCCCCGCGCGATGCCCATCGCGTTGGCCTTGCACTGCTTGATGCACTCGGCCAGCCGGGCGCGCAGGTCGTCGAGGTCGGCGCGCCGGTCGCGCAGCTCGCGCCGGGCGCGGGCCAGGGCACGGCGGGCCGCGCCGCGCGCCTGCTCGGCGGCCTCACGGGCCTTCTCGGTGGCCGCGACTTGCGCCTCGAGGCCCTGCTCGGCGCGCCGCTTGAGCCCCTCGAGGTAGGCCGGATCGCCGAGCTTGGCCCACTCGGCGGTGGTCTGCTCGGCGGTGAGCTCGCCGCTCGCGTAGCGGCCCCAGATCTCGCGCGAGGCCTGGCGGCGCACCTCGAGGTCGGTGTTGGTCACGGTCCGCCCGGTGGTGTGGTCGGTGATCGAGCTGCGCGGGTTGCGGAAGCGCGCCAGCCGGTCGCGAGCGGCGCGCTCGGCGCGCCGGGCGCGCTCGAGGGCGGCGCCGGCGTCGGCGAGCGCCTGCTCGAGGGCCGGGAGGGCCGCCTCGCGCTCGCCGATCTCCTTCTCGACGGCGGCGATGCGCTTGCGGATCGGGTCGCAGATCGAGCAGGTGCGGGCGATCTCGGCGGCCTTGGCGCGCAGCTTGCGCATCTTCTCCTGGTAGCGGCGCTTCTCCTCGGCGCGGCGGCGCCGCTCCTCGGCCTCGCGCTTCTCGCGCTCGCGCTTGAGCTTGGCCTTGCGCTCGCGCTCGCGGCGGGCCGCGTCGCGCTTCCTGGCCGCCGCGGCGCGCTCCTCGGCGCTCGTCCGGTCGCCGCCCGCGGTGGTGACCGGGGGCGGCGGGGTGAGATCGGCGACGAAGGTCCAGGCGGCATCGGCCGGCTTGATGGTGCGCGTGCCGCAGCGCACGGTGATGTCCCACTCGTCCTTGACCCTGGGGCTGGTGCCGAAGAAGTTTCCCCAGCGGCCACGGGCGGTGACCAGGCCGGCGTTGGGGTGGGCCGGGTTGGGCGAGTCGCCTTCTTGCGGGCGCCCGCCGCGCGCCGCTGCCCCGGCGGTGGTCAGGTCGGCGCTCGCCACCCGGTCGAGGATCTGGTTGATCTGCTCGGTGAGGTAGTTGCCGACCGAGGCCCCGAGCTCGGCGCCGGCCGCGAAGCCGGTCAGGAAGCCGCTCGCCTCGGCGGCCATCCCGAGCTTCGCGGCCACCTTCTCGAACGCCTTCTTGGCGAACTCCTTGGCCTGATCCTCGGCGTAGCCCTCGACCTCGTCGCCGATCACCTTCTTGATCTTCTCGATCGGCTCGGACAGCGCCGGCCAGGTCTGGGTGTGGCGGGTGGCGCCGCGGATCGGGGTGCAGGCGCACCCCGAGAGGCGCAGGCTGATCGGGTGGGTGGGCAGCTTCTTGCCGTGGTCGAAGTTGCCCTCGAACTTGCCGTTCGAGGTGGTGAGGTCGACCTTCTTGTTGTTGTTGTACCAGATGCGCAGGCTGCAATCCTTGGGGTTGCCGCGCCGATCGTGGATGCGCACCTCCTCGCGCTTGA
>CAZRGU010000142.1:0-9347 GCA_964599705.1 uncultured Ectothiorhodospiraceae bacterium
TCGATCCCTCTCGTAGCCCGGGCTCTGCCCGGGATCGGTCCCCCGGCGGGCACCGTCGGGGAGGCCAGGGAAGCACGCGACCGGCGCTCGGCGGGGCTTTCATCGAGCAAGGACCAGGCCGTTGATTTCAAAGGTCACGCAACGACGTTGATCCCACGCTCGATCCCGGGCGGAGCCCGGGCTACGAGGGTTCCGCCGGGTCTCGGCCACCCTCCTCTCTGACGGGACGTGCTCCCTCGAGGCGGCTCGGGGTAGGGTGTCGGCCACGCCTTGCGCCGCCTGCCAGTCCGTGCGCCCCGCCACAGCGGCGTCTTGGCGCCCTCGCTGCGCGCATCGGTGAGCGATGCGGGCTAGAGGGCGGCGTTGAACTCCTCGATCAGCGCGTCCCAGGCCGCGACGCGGTCCATGAGCCCGTCCCAGAAGCGCGGGTCGCGCCGGGCGTCGAACGCGGCGAGGCTCACCCCCTGCTGCTCGACCCAGGTGTAGTAGCCGAGGTTGAAGATCCGCTCGCGCTCGCGCCGGCCGAGCTCGAGGAGGTGATCGGTGGCCGCCCCCATCAGGTAGCGACCGTAGACCTCCGCGGCATCGAGCGCCTCGAGGGTCCCGCCGAAGCGCTCGGCGAGCGTGCGGGCGCGCTCGCTCGGGTACATCTCCGCGCCGTCGGTGGCGACGGTGAGCACGGCGTCCTCGGCGCCGAGACCGAGGTGCTTGGCCAGCTTGATCGAGGCGACCACGTTGGCGATCGAGGACAGCCCGAGGTCGCCGAGCGCGGCGACCAGCCCGGCGGGCACGCCCTTGCGGGCGGCGAGGAACTCGCGCCCGGTCTCGCTGTTGAACAGGACCCCGAGGGCGTCGGTGGCCCGATCCGAGACCGCGGTGACGAAGTCGGAGCGCATCACGTTGTGGATCAGCGGCAGGTGCTTGTCGCCGATGCCCTGGATGTTGTGCTCGCCGTAGCCGTTGTAGAGCAGGGTCGGGCACTCGAGGGCCTCGACCACGCAGGTGCGGGTGCCGAGCGCGGCGGCCAGATGATCGCCGGCCGCCAGCGTCCCGGCCGAGCCGGAGGCGGCGACGAAGGCCGCCGCGCGCAGCCGCCCGCCGGCCCGCACCGCCTCGAAGACCCGCTCGAGGGCCGGCCCGGTCACCGTGCGGTGCACCACGTAGTTGCCGAACTCGCTGAACTGGTTGAGGATGACGTTGGCCGGGTCGGTGGCGAGCCGCGCGCAGGCGTCGTAGATCTCCTTGACGTTGCTCTCCGAGCCCGGGGTGCGGACGATGTCGCCCGGGTCGGCGACCCAGCGCTCGAGCCACTCGAAGCGCTCGCGGCTCATGCCTTCGGGGAGCACCGCGACCGCCCGGCAGCCGAGGATCCGCGAGATCGCCACCCCGCCCCTGCAGTAGTTCCCGGTCGAGGGCCAGACCGCGCGCTGGGCGCTCGGGTCGAAGCGCCCGGTGACCAGCCGCGGCACCAGGCAGGCGTAGGCGGCGAGGACCTTGTGGGCCGCGATCATCGGGAAGCGGTTGCCGAGCATGACGATGATCGGCGCCTCGACACCGGTCAGCGAGGCCGGCAGCACCAGGTGCTCGGGGACCGCGACCCGGGCGCGCCGATCGGCCCCGTTGTGCCAGTGCACCCGGTAGAGGTTGCGCGGGTCGGGGGCGTCGGGGTCGACGCCGGCCAGCGTCTCCAGGACCTCTGCCGGGATCCGCTCCGGGGCGGCCAGCTCGGCGAAGGTCGGCAGGCGCAAGTGCGCCTCGCGGGCCCGGGCCACCGCCCGGTGCCAGGTCTCGCGATCGGCCACGGTGACCATCGGATCGTCCATCACGGTGCTCCTTGACGAGGCCCGCCACGCCCGCGGTTCACCACGCCCCGGGTCTCGGTGATCAGGCGGTAGTGGCGGGGCTCGCGGTGCAGGGCGAAGTTGAAGATGTTGTCCTTGATCTCGGCGCAGCGGTCAAGGTCGCACTGGGCCACGATCAGCTCGTCGCCGAGGGTCGAGGCCTGGGCGACGATCTCGCCGGTCGGGGCGATGATGCAGGACTGCCCGATCAGGTCGCAACCCTCCTCGCGCCCGGCCTTGGCGGCGGCCACCACCCAGGTGCCGTTCTGGTAGGCGCCGGCCTGCATGACCAGGTGGTTGTGGAAGCACTGCAGATGATCGTGCTCGGGGGCCGGCGGGTAGTGGACCGGGGTGTTGTAGCCGAGCAGGATCATCTCGACGCCCTGCAGGGCCATGACCCGGTAGGTCTCCGGCCAGCGCCGGTCGTTGCACAGGCACATCCCGAGCCGCCCGCCGAAGGCCTCGAAGACCGGGAAGCCGAGATCGCCGGGCTCGAAGTAGCGCTTCTCGAGGTGCTGGAAGGGGCGCCACGGCTCGTGCTCGCGGTGCCCCGGGAGGTGGACCTTGCGGTACTTGCCGACGATCCGCCCGCCGGCGTCGACCAGGATCGAGGTGTTGAAGCGCCGGACCCCGGCGGGGGTGGCGAGGCGCTCGGCGTAGCCGACGTAGAAGCCGACGCCGAGCCGCGCGGCGGTCTCGAACAGCGGTGCGGCCTCGCGGCCCGGCTCGCCGTCCTCGTAGAAGGCGTCGAGCTCGTCCGGGTCCTCGATGTACCAGCGCGGGAAGAAGGTGGTGAAGGCGAGCTCCGGGAACACCACCAGGCCGGCGCCGCGCT
The DNA here is from genome assembly GCA_964599705.1 of uncultured Ectothiorhodospiraceae bacterium. GTDB lineage: Bacteria > Pseudomonadota > Gammaproteobacteria > HK1 > HK1 > CAZRGU01. Next base: position 2,677 of record CAZRGU010000142.1, read on the forward strand.
CGCGGGCCTCGCCGAGCAGCGCCACCATCCGCGCCACGGCCGAGGCGCGCGGCTCGTCACGGGCGATTGGGCCGAGCTGGGCCACTGCGGTGACCAGGGTTCGGGTCATCTCTCGATCCTCGGCTACTTGGGGGAGCGCAGTGGGCGGCTCGCGCGCGGCCCCGCCCCGCGGCTCATGCCCCGGCGGCCTCGAGCAGCACCTCGAGCAGCACCTCGGCGCCGGCGCGGATGTGCTCGGGCTCGCTGTGCTCGGCCACGTTGTGGCTGATCCCGCCCTGGCTGGGCACGAAGATCATCGCCGTCGGGCAGCGCGGCGCGAACATCTGGGCGTCGTGGCCGGCCCCGGAGGGCAGGCGGCGCACGCTGTGCCCGCGCTCCCGAGCCGCGGCCTCGACGCGCGCGACCAGCGCCGGGTCGAAGGGCACCGGGGCGAAGCGGGCCAGCGGCCGCGAGGACACCGCCACGCCCTCGCGCTCGGCGATCTCGGCGACCGCCGCGGCGAGGCGCCGCTCGGCCTCGCCGAGCAGCGTCTCCTCGGTGTTGCGCAGATCGACGGTGAGCAGCGCCCGCTCGGCGATCACGTTGACCAGGTCCGGGTGCAGCTCGCAGCGCCCCACGGTGGCGACCTGGTGGCCGCCGAGCTCGGTGGCGATGCGCCGCGCCTCGACCGCGATCGCCGCGGCCACGTAGCCGGCGTCGTGGCGCAGCCGCATCGGGGTGGTGCCGGCGTGGTTGGCGGTGCCGCGCACCGTGAGCTCGGTCCACGAGATCCCCTGCACGCCCTCGACCGCGCCGATCGTGGTGCCCTCCTCGGCGAGCACCGGGCCCTGCTCGATGTGCAGCTCCAGGTAGCAGCGCGGCGCCGGCGCCGGGCACGGCGCCGCGCCGCGGTAGCCGATCCGCCCGAGCTCCTCGCCCACCGTGGCCCCGTCGATGCCGCGGGTGGCGAGCGCGGTGTCGAGCTCGAGCGCCCCCTGGTGCACGGCGCTGCCCATCATGTCGGGGGCGAAGCGCGCGCCCTCCTCGTTGCTGAAGAAGGCCACCGCCAGCGGCTGGCGGGTCTCGATGCCGGCCTCGTTGAGGGTCTCGATCACCTCGAGGGCGCCGAGCACCCCGAGGGCGCCGTCGTAGCGCCCGCCGCTGCGCACCGTGTCGATGTGCGAGCCGGCCATCACCGGCGGCCCGCCCTCGCGCCCGGCGCGCAGCCCGACGACGTTGCCGATCCGGTCGACCGTGACCTCGAGGCCGAGGGCGCGCATCCAGCCGCTGACCAGGTCGCGGCCCAGGCGGTCGGCCTCGGTGAAGGCCAGGCGGCAGACCCCGCCGCCCTCGATCGCCCCGACCCGGCCGAGCGCCTCGAGGCGCCCCAGCAGCCGCTCGAGGTCGATGCGAAGCGCTGCGGCGGCCGTCATCGCCCGTCCTCCGTGCCGCCCGCGGCGGCGACCTCCTCGGCGGGGCGTCCGACGATGCGCCGGTAGCTCGCCGGGTCGGTCGCCCCCTCGGTGCCGAAGACCAGGATCCGCGAGCCGGGGTCGATGCCGAGGCGCGCGCGGGCGGCCGGATTGGCTGCCGCGATCAGGGCCGCGGCCAGCCCGGCGACCCCCGACTCGCCGCCGACCAGCGGCGGATCGGTGCCGAGCCCGGCCGCGAGCAGGCGCATCGCCTCCTCGGCGGCGGCATCCGGGATCGCCATGGCCGCGTCGGCGCCGTCGGCGAGGATCTCCCAGGCCAGCGGCGAGGGCTCGCCGCAGGCCAGACCGGCCATCAGCGAGTCGAGGTCGCCGGCGACGGTCACCGGCCGGCCGGCCGCCAGGCTCTCGAGCCAGCAGGCCGCCTGCTCGGGCTCGACCAGCACGGTGCGCGGGCGTCCCTCGCCGAGGCGCTCCCAGAAGCGCGCGCAGGTCGCCGCGGCCATGCCGCCGACCCCGGCCTGGAGGAACAGGTGGGTCGGAGGGGGGCGGCCCTCGCCCTGCTCGATGGCCTCCTCGGCCATCAGCGCGTAGCCCTGCATGACCCGGCGGGGCACCTCGCGCTCGCTGCCCGCGGCGGTGTCCGGGACCACCGTCCAGCCCTCCGCAGCGGCCGTCTCGGCGGCGGCCCGCACCGCGTCGTCGAAGCCGCCCGGGACCCGGCGCACCTCGGCGCCGAGCCCGGCGATGGCCCGCTCGCGGGCCGCGGTGACCGTCTCGTGGATGAAGATCACCGCCCGGCAGCCGAACATCCGCGCCCCCCAGGCCACCGCGCGGCCGTGGTTGCCGTCGGTGGCCGCGCACACGGTCACCGCGGCCGCGATCGGGCGCTGCTCGCCGGCGAGCAGCGCGCGGCTGGCCGGGCGCCGGCCGCTGCGCCGCTCGACCTCCTCGGCGATCACCTCGTAGACCGCGTAGGCGCCGCCGAGCGGCTTGAAGCTGGCCAGCCCGAAGCGCTCGCCCTCGTCCTTGTACTCGATGGCGGCGACCCCGGCGGCGCGGGCCAGCCCCGGGAGCGAGCGCAGCGGGGTCGGGGCGTAGCCCGGCCAGGAGCCGATCTCGCGGCGCGCCCGGGCCAGCCCGGCCGCGTCGAGCACCCGGCGCTGGCGCTCGCCGTAGGCGCCGGGGCGCGCCGCGCGGTGGCGGGTCACCAGCCGGAAGGGCTGTCCGATCAGGGCGTCGTAGGCATCCATGGCGCTCGTCCGGGGCGGGGCCGGCGGCACCGCGCCGGCCCCGCCATCGCTCACTTGCTCGCCTTCTCGATGGCCTCGAGGTAGGCGTTCATCATCGCCTCGCCCTCGGCCCCGAAGGTCTGGCGGATGTAGTCCTTGACCGCCGGCAGCGCCGCGGCGCGGAACCTGGCCTTCTCGGCGGCCGGCAGGGTGTAGACCTCGAGGTCCCTGGCGAGCGCCGGCAGGCCCCGATCGGAGGCCTCGATGATCCGGCTGATGCCGCGCCCGGCCACGATCGCCGAGCGCGCCGCGTAGCGCAGCACCCCCTTCTCGGCCTCGCTCAGCCCCTCGTAGAAGTCGCGGTTGATCACCCACACGTAGGGCGTGAACAGGTGCCCGCTCAGGGTCAGGTACTTCTGGACCTCGTTGAACTTGGCGAAGGCGATGATCGGCACCGGGTTCATCTGGCCGTCGGCGACCCCGGTCTGCAGCGCGGTGTAGACCTCCGACCAGGCGATCCCGACCGGCTGGCCGCCCAGCGACTTGACCAGCCGCTTGTGGGTCTCGAGACCCATGGTGCGGATCTTCAGCCCCTTGAAGTCGTCGAGGGTCTTCACCGGGCGCTTGGAGTTGGTGAAGTTGAAGAACCCGCCCGAGTCACCGAAGCCGAGCACGTGCAGGCCGGTCTTGCTCTCGATGTCGGCGGCCAGGCGCTCGCCGAACGGGCCGTCGAAGACCTCGTAGGTGGCGCTGATGTTGGGGAAGGCGAAGGGCACGTCGAGCACGCCGATCATCGGGTAGACCGAGGCGAAGCCGCCGGTCGAGTGGATGCCGGACTGGATCACCCCGGCCTTGACCTGCTGGAGCACCTCGCTGTCCTTGCCGAGCTGTCCGCTCGGGAAGGTCTGGACCTTGATCGAGCCGTTGGTCCCGGATTCCACCAGGCTCTTGAACACCGTGGCCATCGCCCCGGTGGCGTTGTCGAAGGGGTCGTCCTTGTTGAGATGGGCGAGCTTGAGCACCTTCTGGGCCTGCGCGGCCGGGGGGGCGGCTCCGAGCCCGAGGGCGACGGCCAGGGCGAGGCCGCCGGCCGCGAGGTGTCTGGCGATGGTCATGGCACTTCCTCCTGTTGGGGGTCTTGGGGGAGCTCCGGCTGCCCTCACAGGCCGAGCAGCCGGGGGATGAACAGGGTCAGATCGGGCCAGAAGGCGACCGCGGCCAGGATCGCCACCTCGGCGGCCAGGAACGGCAGCAGCGAGGCGCTGATCCGCTCGATGCGCTCGCCGGTCACCGAGGAGAGCACGAACAGGCAGGCGCCGACCGGCGGGGTCATCAGCGAGATGTTGAGCGCCAGCACGATGGTGACGCCGGCGTGCACCGGGTCCATGCCGATCGCGGCGGTCAGCGGCGCGAGCACCGGGGCGAGGATGATCAGCGCCGCGTTGATGTCCATGAACATGCCGACCAGCAGCAGCAGGGCGAGGATCAGGGCGATGATGATCCGCGGCTCGTCGGACAGCGACAGGAACCAGGCCGCGATGGTCTGCGGGATCTGCATGAAGGTCATCCACCAGCCGAGGATCGAGGCCGAGGCGATGATCAGGAACACCACCCCGGTGATGATCGCGGTGCGCACCAGCATCGCCACGATGTCGGCGAGACGCAGCGCCCGGTAGATGCCGGCGCCGACGACGAGCGCGTAGAACACCGCGATGGCCGCCGCCTCGGTGGGTGTGACCACGCCGCTGAGGATCCCGCCGAGGATGATCACCGGCATCAGGATGGCCAGAAAGCTCGAGCGGAAGCTCGCCACGATCACCCGCAGGCTCGGCCCTCCCGGGTTCTTGGGCAGGCCGAGGCGGCGCCCGAGCGCCGCGATCACGCCCATGCACAGCAGGCAGATCAGCAGCCCGGGGAGGATCCCGGCGGCGAACAGCCCGGCGATCGAGACCCCCATCAGCGACCCGTAGATGACCATCAGGTTCGACGGCGGGATGGTCGGGCCGATGATCGAGCCGGCCGCGGTGACCGCGCAGGCGAAGGGGCGCGAGTAGCCCTGGCGGATCATCGCCGGCACCAGGGTGTTGCCGAAGGCCGCCGCATCCGAGACCGCCGCCCCCGTCATGCCCGCGAAGAGCACCGAGGCGACCATGTTGGAGTGGGCCAGCCCGCCGCGCAGGTAGCCGACCAGGGCCTCGGCGAAGCTCGCCAGGCGGGTGGTGATGCCGGAGCGGTTCATGATCTCGCCGGCCAGGATGAAGAACGGCATGGCCATGAAGGTGAACAGGTTCAGGCCCTCGAAGAAGCGCTTGGCGGCCATCAGCAGGAAGTTCTCGCCGCCGATCTGGAGCAGGCCGGCGATGCCGGCGATGCCGAGCACGTAGCCGATCGGCAGGCCGAGCAGGATCAGGGCGAAGAAGGTCACGCCGACCACGATCACCGCGCGCAGGCCTCCGCGGGGGCGCCATCCGCGCGGGCCGGGGCGAGCGCGGAGACCAGGATCTGGAAGGCGGTGAGCGCGGCCGAGACCGGGACCGCGGCGTAGGGCACGGTCATGGTCATGCCGAAGATCATCGCGAACTGGGTGGCGCCGTCGGCGGTCATGCGCACCCCGTAGACGAGCAGGAAGAGGAAGAAGGCGACCCCCATGGCATCGAGCAGGCCCTGCAGCCAGGCCCGCGCCGGCGCCGGGATCCAGCCCTGGAGCAGGGTCAGGCCGATGTGCTCGCGGTGGTGGGCGGCGCACGAGACGGCGAGCAGCGCGGCCCAGATCATCAGGTAGCGGGCCAGCTCCTCGGTCCAGGTGATGCCGAGCTCGAGGACGTAGCGGGCGACGATCCCGAACCAGACGTCGAGCACCATGAGGGCGACGAGCAGCGCGCAGACCCGCTCCACGAAGCGGTTCACGCGCGCCCCCACCGCGTGCATCTGGTTCCTCAGTCGTCGCAAGCCGGACCCCGGGAAGAAACTGTTGTTGCAGTGCGGGATATAGCCGCAACTCGTTGATATGTAGTAGTGGTAGAATGCGGCCGGGGATCATTTCACCATGCATTGGCGACCCGGTCAATGCACTGATTGAAACGAGGATTTCATCTCCCATGGCAACCAAGCGGCGAGCGGGCCGGCGCTCCGCGGGCGGCCCGGGTCGCCCCGGCCGGTCCCCGCAGGGACCGGTGGTCGGGGCGGTGGAGGCCCGCGTCCTGGCCGCCTACGAGCGGCTCACGCCGGCCGAGCGGCGTCTCGCCCGCGCCGTCCTCGAGCGCTCCGGGCGGCTCGCGCAGTTCTCGGCCACCGAGCTGTCGGCCGCCGCCCGGGTCTCGAAGGCGACCGCGGCACGCTTCTTCCGCAAGCTCGGCTACCCGAGCTTCGGGGAGGCACGCCGTGAGGCCCGGGAGCCGGGTCTGTGGGGCTCGCCGCTGCAGGCGATCGCCGAGCCCTGGAGCAGCGAGCTCGGCGCGGATCTGGGTCGCCACGTGGCCGCCGACGTGCGCAACCTCCAGGACACGGCCCGCGGTCTCGATCCCGGCCAGCTCCGCGAGGCGGTGGCGCGCCTGGCGAGCGCGCGCCGCCTGCTGCTGGCCGGCTTTCGCAACAGCTACGCGCTGGCCAGCTACGCCTACGGGGTGCTGAGCGCCGTGCGACCCGACGTGCGCCTGCTCGGTGCCGGCGGGCTCGGCGGCGCCGAGCACCTCGCCGGGCTGGGGGAGTCGGACGGGCTGCTGGCGGTGGGATTCCGGCGCCGCCCGCCGCTGCTCGCCGACCTGATCGCGGTGGCCCGCCAGCGCGGCGTGGCGGTGGTGCTGCTGACCGACAGCGGCAGGTCTCGCTCGGTGCGGGCCGCCGACGTGGTGCTGCGCTGCGCGACCCGCGGGACCTACGCGTTCGACTCCTACGCGGCCGCCATCAGCGTGCTGAACTTCCTGTGCTCGGCGGTGGCCCGCAAGCTCGGCGACCGGGCCTGGGCGAGGCTCGCCCAGGTCGAGGAGATCCACGCCTCCCTCGGCGATCTCTCGCCGCCGCCCGAGGACGG
>CAZRGU010000143.1:0-9272 GCA_964599705.1 uncultured Ectothiorhodospiraceae bacterium
CGGCAGCTCGGCCGCCCCCTCGTGCAGGGCGACGCTGGCGTGGCGGCCCTCGTCCTCGCGCATCTGCAGGAGGATGGCGCGGCTGCGCCGGTCGCCCCCGGGCAGGGCGCGCAGGTGGCGGTCGATGTGGCGCACCACCTGGCGCTCGGTCTCGGCAACGAAGCCGAGGCTCCAGCGGTCCCCGGCCAGCCCGGCCAGCGCCCCGATGGCGAACGAGCCCCCGTACCACAGCGGGTCGAGGTAGCTGCGCCGCGCGCCGAGCTCGCCGAGCCGCTCGCGGCACCAGAGCAGGTGATCGCTCTCCTCGTGCGCCGAGCGCTCCATCGCGGTGCGCACCCGGGCGCTGCGCGCCGCCACCGCCTGGCCGTGGTAGAGGGCCTGGGCGGCCACCTCGCCGGCGTGATCGACCCGGATCAGGGCCCCGGCGCGGCGCCGCTCGCGCTCCTCGAGCGCCTCGTCCTGGTGCCCGTGGGCCGGGTTGTCGCGCCCGGTACCGGTCGGCTCGGCGGCGAGCGTGCGCAGCGCCCGGTCGAAGAGCACGATCAGCCGATCGAGGGTGCTGGTCCGATAGCGCTCCTCCTGTGCCACCGCCTCCTCCTGCCCCGGACGGGGCGTGACGCCTCGTTTCCCGCCCGCAGCGCCGGGCGATGCGGGCTCGCGGGGGCGATTGTAGCCCCGCGGGGCACTATGATCCGCCTCGCGGATGCAGGGAGGCGGCATGGGCGGCGAGGACAGGCGGGGCGGCGTCATCGAGGCCCACCGGCTGAGCAAGCGCTACGGCGAGGCCGAGGTGGTCGACGCGGTGAGCTTCGCCGTCGAGCCGGGCTGCTGCTGGGGGCTGCTCGGGCCGAACGGCGCGGGCAAGACCACCCTGCTGCGGATGCTGCTCGGCAAGACCCCGCCGAGCGGCGGCGAGCTGCGCGTCCTCGGCCACCGGGTGCCGGCGGCGGCCAGCGCCGCGCGGCGGCGCATCGGCGTGGTGCCCCAGGACGACATCCTCGACCCGGACTTCACCGCCGAGGAGAACCTGCGCATCTACGGCGCCTACTTCGGCCTCGGAGGGGCCCGCCTGCGCGCCCGGGTCGCCGAGCTGCTCGAGTTCGCGAGCCTCGAGGGGCGGGCGCGCTCGCGGGTCGCCGAGCTCTCGGGCGGCATGCGCCGGCGCCTCGCCCTGGCCCGGGCGCTGATCAACGAGCCGGCGCTGCTGGTGCTCGACGAGCCGACCACCGGCCTCGATCCCCAGGCCCGCCAGCTCATCTGGCAGCGCCTGCGGGCGCTGCGCGACCGCGGCATGACGGTGATGATCACCAGCCACTACATGGAGGAGGCCGAGCGGCTCTGCGACCGGGTCACGGTGATGGACGAGGGACGCTTCCTCGAGGCCGGCGCACCGCGCGAGCTGGTCGGCCGGCACATCGAGCCGCAGGTCGTGGAGCTGCGCTCGCACGACCCGGCACTGCGCGAGGCCGCCGATCGCGGGGCCGGCCCGGGTGCGCGCCGCGAGCAGGTCGGCGACACCCGCTACTACTACCTCGACGACGAGCGGCCCCTGCTCGAGTGCCTGCGCGCCCACCCCGAGGCGGCCTTCCTGCACCGCCCGGCCAACCTCGAGGACGTCTTCCTCAAGCTCACCGGCCGCGAGCTTCGCGATGGCTGAAGGCGCCGCGCCCGGCCACCTGCGCGCCTGGGTCGCGGTGTGGCGGCGCAACGCCATGCTCTGGCGGCGCCTGGCCGTGGCCTCGCTGGCCGGCAACTTCGGCGAGCCGCTGCTCTACCTGCTCGCCCTCGGCTACGGGCTCGGGGCCTTCGTCGGGCAGATCGAGGGGATGCCCTACGTGGTCTTCCTGGCCTCCGGGATCGTCTGCTCGAGCGCGATGATGAGCGCCACCTTCGAGGCCACCTACTCGGCCTATACCCGGATGGCGGTGCAGGGCACCTGGGAGGCGATGACCAACACCCCGCTCGAGGTCCGCGACGTGGTCCTCGGCGAGGTCGCCTGGGCGGCGACCAAGAGCGTGATCAGCGCCAGCGCCATCCTGCTGGTGGCGGGCGCGCTCGGCGCGGTGGCCGGCTGGCAGGCGCTCTGGGCGCTTCCGGTGGTGGCGCTGGCCGGGCTGTGCTTCGCAGCGCTGGCGATGGTGGTCACCACCCTGGCCCGCGGCTACGACTCGTTCCTCTTCTACACCACCCTGGTGATCACCCCGATGCTGCTGATCAGCGGGGTCTTCTTCCCGACCGGGCGGATGCCCGCAGCGGTGCGGGCGCTCGCCGAGGCGCTGCCGCTCAGCCACGCGGTGGCGATCGTGCGCCCGCTGATGACCGGCACCGCGCCGGCCAGCCCGCTCGCCGATGGCGCGGTGCTGGCCGCCTATGCGGTGGCCGCCACCGCCGCGGCGAGCCTGCTCGCCCGGCGCCGCCTGGAGTCGTGAGCGGCCACCGCGCACCACTGCCGATTGACACACCGGGGCTGCACCGATAGGATTTCCGCCTTTTCACGGTAACCGAATCGCACGGAGCCTCCGCGATGGGAACGTTCAGCGCCAGGCCGCAGGACGTCGAGCATGGCTGGTACGTGGTCGACGCCGCCGGAAAGCCCCTCGGGCGCCTGGCCAGCGAGATCGCGCGCCGCCTGCGCGGCAAGCACAAGCCGATCTACACCCCCCACGTCGATACCGGCGACTACATCGTCGTGATCAACGCGGAGAAGGTCGCCCTGACCGGCAACAAGGCGCGCCAGAAGATGTACTACCGCCACTCGGGCTACCCTGGCGGCCTCAAGTCCATCTCCTTCGAGCACCTGATCCAGCGCAAGCCCGAGCGGGCCATCGAGCTGGCGGTCAAGGGCATGCTCCCCAAGGGGCCGCTGGGGCGGGCGATGTACCGCAAGCTCAAGGTCTACGCCGGTCCCGAGCACCGCCACCAGGCCCAGCAGCCCCAGCCTCTCGAGATCTGAGCACACCGCGGGGAACCCATGGCAGCGAACATCCACTACGCAACCGGACGGCGCAAGACCTCCACGGCGCGTGTCTTCCTGCGCCCCGGCAGTGGCCGGATCCTGGTCAACCGGCGCCCGCTCGACGAGTACTTCGGGCGCGAGACGGCGCGCATGATCGTGCGCCAGCCGCTCGAGACCGTGAGCATGGTCGACCAGGTCGACATCGAGGTCACGGTGCGCGGCGGCGGTGGCAGCGGCCAGGCCGGGGCGATCCGCCACGGGATCACCCGGGCGCTGATCGCCTACGACGAGACCGCGCGCCAGGCGCTGCGCCGCGCCGGCTTCGTGACCCGCGATGCCCGCGAGGTCGAGCGCAAGAAGGTCGGCCTGCACAAGGCCCGCAAGCGCCCGCAGTACTCGAAGCGTTGACCCCGCGCGACCGGCTCCGGCCGGTCCCCGCGGGCCTCCATCACTGGGGGATCGTCTAACGGCAGGACAGCGGACTCTGACTCCGCCAGTCTAGGTTCGAATCCTAGTCCCCCAGCCATATCGAACCCCCTGCAGGCCAGGGGGTTCACCGTTTCCGGACGCGCGCTCCCGCCTCGCGTATCGGTGGGCGATGCGGGGGCCAGCCCGCATACTTAGGAGGAGGAGGCGAGCTGCTCCGCGCACGCGGTGGCGATCCCCGGCGTGGGGGTGTTCTCGCCGGGCATCCGTGTCCAGCCGAACTTGTTGACCTCGTCGCCGCGGCTCCAGATGCTCTTCTCCTCGAGCGCCACCAGCCGGGTCTTGGTCTCGGGGTCGGCCCGGGCCTGGGCGACGCAGATCCCGACCAGCCTGGTCTTCACCGCCTCGTTGGCCATCACCTGCGCCGATCCGGCCGTCCTCCAGCCGAACCCGAAGTCACCGAACCAGCTGAATCCGATCGCGCTCCAGACCACGATGCCGAGCACCGCCGACCAGAACATTTGGACCGGGGCCCAGGGTTTTCCAGTGTCATTCATTTCTGCGTTCTCCTGTTGAATAGCGAAATGTCGGTCATCGTCCCGAACGCCCCGCGGGCAGGTGGCTGGCTGTCCGCTCCGACCGGACAGGGCGCGCCGCAGCGCGGCGCCGCCCACCCGCGATCTCGAGTCGCTCCGAGGTGAGAGGGGCAGATTTCAGCTCGACGAGGTCCGGGGCGGTCATCGGGACCGCGAGCGGTGCGCCTGCGGCGTGGGAGACGCCGCCACCGGCCCGCGGCCCGAGGTGATGGGGGCCCGCTGGTGCGCGGGGTGAGAGGAAACGGATGGCTCAGCCCAAGGCCCGGGGTTCATCTGCAGGTTCTCGACCTCGCTCCAGTGTAACACCCGTGGAATCGAGGCGCGCTCGGACCCGCGCTGGCCGGACGCGCTGAGCCCGCTACGGCTCGCCGAGCCCGCCGCCGCCGGGCAGCTCGAGCACCAGCCGGCGCCCGGCCGGGACCACCTGCTTGCCCTTGCCGGCGAGCGGCGTGCCGTCATCGAGGGCGACCCGCCCCGGGGCGCCGTCGGCCCCGCCGTGGCGCCCGCGCGCCGGGTGCTCGATGCGATCGAAGAGCGCGAAGACCGCGAAGGGGGCGCCCTGGCGGTGCTCGATCTCGATCACCTGGCCGTCGCCGCCGCGCCAGCGCCCGGCCCCGCCCGAGCCGACCCGGTACTCCTTGCGGCGAATGAGCAGCGGGGCGAGCGACTCGGTGATCTCGACCGGGGTGTTGCGCACCCCCGAGGGGAAGGCGGTCGCCGAGAGCCCGTCACGCCCCGGGCGCGCCCCGCTGCCCCCGGAGTGGAAGAGGGTCACCGAGAAGGGGGTCGCATCACCGTAGTCGTGCTCGCCGACCAGCCCGGGGCCGCCGGCGAGCATCGGGTTCCAGAGGCTCGAGCTGCCCTCGGCCGGGGCGATCCCGGGACAGGCCTGCTCGAGGCAGCCGAGCACCACGTCGGGCAGCATCTGGCCGATCACGTGGCGCACGGTGACCGCGGCCGGGCGCGGCGCGTTGAGGATGCAGCCGGGCGGGGCGCTGACCCGGATCGGGGCCAGCGAGCCGGCGTTGTTGGGCACCTCGCCGCCGACCACGCAGCGCACCCCGAACGAGGCGTAGGCCTGGGTGTAGGTGAGCGGCACGTTGATCCCGAACGGCGAGACCGGCGAGGTGCCGGTGAAGTCGATGTCGATGCCGTCGGCCCCGATGCGCAGCCGCGCAACCAGGCGCACCGCCCGCCCGTAGCCGTCGACGGTCATCTCGTTCTCGTAGACCCCGGCGGGGAGCTCGGCGATGCGGGCCAGCATCGCCGCGCGCGAGCGCTCGACGATGTGATCGGCGATCGCCTCGAGCCCGTCGAGGCCGAGCTCGTCGATGGTCTCGAGCAGGCGCCGCGCCCCGACCTCGTTGCTGGCCGCCAGCGAGTAGAGGTCGCCGAGGACCTGGGCGGGCTCGCGCACGTTGGCCTCGACGACGGCGAGCAGGCTGCGGTTGATCTCGCCGCCCGCGAAGAGCGCCATGATCGGCACGCACAGCCCCTCCTCGTAGACCTGCCCGGCATCCGGCCCGAAGCCGCGCCCGCCGATGTCGACCACGTGCACCGTCGAGGCGAACAGCGCCACCGGCGCCGCGCCGCGAAACACCGGGGTGAGCACCGTGAAGTCGAACAGGTGGCCGGTGCCGAGCCAGGGGTCGTTGGTGACCAGCACGTCGCCGGGACGCAGCCGCTCGAGCGGGTAGCGCTCGAGGAAGAATCCGACCGAGGCGGCCATCGCGTTGACGTGCCCGGGGGTGCCGGTGACCGCCTGGGCGAGCATCCGCCCGCGCAGGTCGAAGACCCCGGCCGAGAGGTCGCCGGCCTCGCGCACGGTGCTCGAGAAGGCGGTGCGCAGCAGCGCCTGGGCCTGCTCCTCGACGATCGAGATCAGCCGGTCCCAGAGGAGCTGGCGGCGCAGCGCTGCGGCCTCGGCGCCCCGCCGGCGAGCCGCCGCGAGGCGCTCGGCCTCGACGACGAGCTCGCCCCCGGCTCCGACCCGGGCGGCGAGCCCGGCCGGGACCACGGTGGTGGTCTGCTCCTCGCGGACCAGCGCCGGGGTGGCCAGCACCGCCCCCGGGGCGAGCCGCTCGCGCCGGTAGAGGGCAGCGCGCCCGGGGGCGCCACCTCCGGGTGAGTGGACCTCGACCTCGCCGTCCGGGGCCGGCCGGGCGGGTGCCGGTACCGGGGGAGCGGGCGGGAGCGGCGCGCCGGGGGCGCTGACCCGCAGCGACCAGCTCAGCACCTCGACGTCGACCCCGGGGACGGTGCGCCGGTACTGGCGCCGGTACTGGCGGTCGAAGGCGTCCCGCAGGGCCTGCGCCGTCGGCCGGCCCGGCGCCACCTCGATGCGGATCTCGTGGCCCTGGCCGCGGTGGCGCGCGTAGGCGTGGCGCTGCTCGCGGAGCGCCGCGCCCGGGGCGGCCCGCGCCACCACCGCGCGCGCCTCGGCCTCCATCTCCCGGTAGAGCGCCTCGACGGCCGCCGCGTCCAGCCCGCCTTGCCGCTCGAGGCGCTGGTAGCGGCTGCGCACCACCTCGTAGGCGGCCGGGGCGAGCAGCAGCCCGAGCGCCGAGCCGACCCCGGCGAAGGCCGGCACCAGCACTCGGCCGATGCCGAGCCGCGCGGCCACCCCGGCCGCGTGCAGCGGCGCCGCCCCGCCGAAGGCGATCAGGGTCCGCGCGGCGATCTCCTGGCCGCGCTCGGCGGCATGCACCCGGGCCGCCGCGGCCATGCTCTCCTCGACCACCTCGACGACCGCGCCGGCCGCGGCCAGCGCCTCGCGCCCGCCGGCCCCGCCGAAGGCGGCGGCGAACGCCTCGCGGGCCGCCCCGGCGTCGAGGCGCAGCCGCCCGCCGGCGAACTCGGCCGCATCGAGGCGCCCGAGCAGCAGGTCGGCGTCGGTCACGGTGGGCTGCTCGCCGCCACGCCGGTAGCAGGCCGGGCCGGGCTCCGAGCCGGCGCTGCGCGGCCCGACCCGGACCCGGCCGAGGGCGTCGCGGGCCGCGATCGAGCCGCCCCCGGCGCCGATCTCGACCATCTCCACCACCGGCACCTTGACCGGCATCCCGCTGCCCTTGAGGAAGCGGTGGGCGCGGTCGACCTCGAAGCTGCGCGCCAGGGCCGGCTCGCCGTCGTCGATCAGGCACAGCTTGGCGGTGGTCCCGCCCATGTCGAAGGCCACCACCGAGCGCTCGCCGAGGCGCCGCGCGAGGTGGGCGGCGAGGATCGCCCCGCCGGCCGGCCCCGACTCGATCAGGCGCACCGGCTGCTCGACCGCGGTGTCGATGGTCACCAGGCTGCCCGCCGAGGTCATCAGCAGGCACGGGCAGGCGAGCCCGGCGGCGGCCAGGCGCGCCTCGAGATCGCGCAGGTAACGCCCGATCAGCGGGCGCAGGTAGGCGTTGGCGCAGGTCGTCGACTGGCGCTCGTACTCGCGGATCTCCGGGCAGACCTCGCTGGCCAGCGAGATCGGCACCCCGGGCAGCTCGCGCTCGAGGATCGCCCGGACGCGGCGCTCGTGGGCGGGGTTGGCATAGGCGTGGAGCAGCCCCACGGCGATGCTCTCGACCGCGGCCTCGCGCAGCCGCGGGACCAGGGCGGCCACCGAGGCCTCGTCGAGCGCCTCGATGACCTCGCCGTCCCAGGCCAGCCGCTCGCCGACGGCCAGGCGCAGTGCCCGCGGCACCAGCGGGGCGCGGCGCTCGGCGTGGAGGTCGTACTGCGCGAAGCGGTCCTCGTGGGCCATCTCCAGGGCGTCGCGATGGCCGGCGGTGGTGATCAGCGCGGTGCGCGCCCCGCGCCGCTCGATCAGGGCGTTGGTGGCCAGCGTGGTGCCGTGCACCAGCAGCGCGACCTCGCCCGGCGTGGTGCCGGCCTCGGCGAGGATCCGCTCGACGCCGCGCAGCACCCCCTCGGCGGGGGCCCCGTGGGTGGTCAGAACCTTGGTGGCGAGGTGGCGCCCGCCGCGCTCGAGGACCACGTCGGTGAAGGTCCCGCCGACGTCGACCGCCAGGCGGACCCCCGGATCGCGCTGCTCGCCCACCTCGAACTCCTCCTCCCGGCTCGGGCCGCGCGCATCTTACCCGCGCGCCCCGCCGCGCGCCCGCGCCGCCCAGCGCATCGCCGCCAGCGCCCCGGCCGGAAACACCGCGAAGGCCCCGACCAGCCCGAGCACGGTGCCGTCGTAGGCATGCCCGACCAGCGTGCCGAGCGGCACCGAGATGGCCGTGGCGAGCGACCCGACCACCGCCGCCCCGACCCCGGCGAGGTGCCCGAGCGGCTCCATGGCGATCGCGTTGAGGTTGCCGAACAGCACCCCGACGCAGAAGAAGGCCGCCATCAGGTAGGCCATCAGCGCGGCCAGCGCCGGCACCCCGCCGGCACCGAGCGCGTGCACCCAGAACAGCGCCGAGAGCAGCGCCAGGGTCCCGGCCGCCCCGCGGGCCAGGCGGCGCATCCCGAGGCGCATGACGAGGCGCGAGTTGACCAGCGAGGCCGAGCCGATGGCCAGCGCCAGGACCGCGAAGTAGGCCGGAAAAGCGCGCCCGACCCGGTAGGTCTGCTGGAAGATCTGCTGGGCCGAGCTCAGGTAGCCGAGAAAGGGGGCGAGGATCAGGCCGGCGGCCAGGGTGTGGCCGAGGGCCACCGGCTCGGCGCACACCTCGGCCACCCCGCGCGCCACCCCGCGCGCCGAGAGCGGCGCGCGCCGCTCGGGCGGCAGGGTCTCGGGCTGGCGCAGGGCGAACCAGGCGGCCGCGAGCGCCGCGATCGCCAGGAAGGTGGCGAAGATCGCCCGCCAGCTCGCCACCACCATGATCCCCTGGCCGAGCGCCGGGGCCACGGTCGGGACCAGGATGAAGACCGCCATCACCGAGGACATCACCCGCGCCATCGCCCGCCCGCGGTAGCAGTCGCGCACCAGGGCGACGACCACGATCCGCGGCCCGGCCACCCCGAGCCCCTGGAGCAGGCGCCCGAGGAGCATCGCCTCGAAGCTCGCCGCGAGCAGCGAGACCAGGCAGCCGGCCATGAACAGCCCCAGCCCGGCGAGGATCGCCGGCTTGCGCCCGAAGCTGTCGGACAGCGGCCCGTAGGCGAGCTGGCCGATCCCGAGGCCCAGGATCAGCACCATCACCACGAGCTGGACCCGGTTGCCCGCCGCCACCCCGAGGTCGACCGCGATCGCCGGCAGGGCCGGCAGCATCGCGTCGATCGAGAGCGCCACCAGCGAGATCAGCAGCGCGACCAGGGCGACGAACTCGCCGAGCCGCAGCCCTTCCCCCCCGCCACTCGCCATCCCC